>CBKWLJ010000164.1:0-17660 GCA_966675205.1 uncultured bacterium | reverse complement strand
AGTTCTCTGAAATCTGAGATACAGGTTCAAGCCCTGTCCCGGCATCCACTCATTGCCCTGTGGTGTAATTGGCAGCATATCTGACTTTGACTCAGACGGTCTAGGTTCAAAACCTGGCGGGGCAGCCAAATCATGCTCCTGTAGCCCAACTGGAAGAGGCCGCTACCTCAAAAGTAGTTGTTATTTATGTGCGGGTTCGACTCCCGCTAGGAGCATAAAAACTCGCTCCTGTAGCCCAATTGGAAGAAGGCGGCTGTCTTAAAAACAGTCTACGTGTGGGTTCAAGCCCCACCAGGAGCATTAACGGGGTGTGGCGCAGCTTGGTAGCGCAGCAGCTTTGGGAGCTGATGGTCGCAGGTTCAAATCCTGTCACCCCGATATGCCCCTGTGATGGAAGTAGGCAGACATCTCTTGCTCAGACCAAGAGTTTATGCAGGTTCGATCCCTGCCAGGGGTATGAGCTAAGTGTAATTCAGTGTACGATAATTTTTGTTATTAATTTGCATTGCACTTATGCCCACTTGCTTTAACTGCCAAAAACACTTTCCTAATCGCATAAAAATTGAAAATGAATGGAAAGTTTTAAATTCCAGAAAATTTTGCTTGGAGTGTTCACCGTACCAATCACACAATACTTCAAGAATTGCTCCCGTTACTACAGAAGGTTATCGAAAATGCAGTACATGCTATCAGATTAAACCTATTTCCGAGTTCTATAGGAGAGCCACTAAATCGAACAAGGAATTACGCAAACATGAATGTAAACCATGCCATAATAGCAGAGCCAAGGAAAGACTCCAGAATCTTAAACAGAAAGCTGTTGAATTTAAAGGAGGAAAGTGTTGTTTGTGTGGATACTCTAAATCTATAGCTGCTTTAGACTTTCATCATTTAGCTCCTAGATATAAGGATTTCAAAATCTCTGGGAGATCGGTTTCATTTAATACGATCATTACCGAGCTAAATAAATGTATTCTTGTTTGTGCTAACTGTCATAGAGAGATTCATGCTGGACTCATTAATCTAGATGAACAAAAGATTTGTCTCTCCTGTGGAAAGTCATTAACTAATCCAGCTCAAGACACTTACTGCTCTCAAGAATGCTTCAGGATAGCATCCAGAAAAGTCAAACGTCCTTCAAAAGAAGATTTACAACAGCTAGTCTGGACAAAACCAACTACTCAAATAGCTAAAGATTTTGGTGTAAGCGATAAAGCGGTAGAAAAATGGTGCAAAGCTTACGGCATAGAGAAACCACAAAGAGGATATTGGGCTAAGAAACAAGCTCAATCTTTAAATTGACACAATGGAATTCTCTTTTTAAATCTTGCCCTTGTAGCCCAATTGGAAAGAGGCACTAGATTAAGGATCTAGGGGATACTGGTTCGAGTCCAGTCAGGGGCATTGGTGTGATGCGGGGATAGAGCAACGGTTAAGGCTCGGCAGTCTCATAAGCTGAAATCAGCAGGTTCGACTCCTGCCCCCGCGACCAAATTGCAGGCGTGGTGCAATGGCTAGCATAGGAGTTTCGTAATCTTCTGATGCGAGTTCAACTCTCGCCGTCTGCTTCGAGCAGATGTGGTGTAACTGGCAACACAAGGGCATGGTAAGTCCTCGATGTGTGTACCCTAGCCTTCGGCAACGGCTAACGCCGAACGGGAACGCTTCGCGAACAATCCCCGCCGTCTGCTCTTTGATTATGCAGGTGTGATGTAACTGGCAACATGAGGCTCTTGTAAAGCCTTCTTGCGAGTTCAAATCTCGCCACCTGCTTTGGCTATGCTAGAGGTCTTTTTTGATAGTGGCGAGGAGGGAAATATGACAACCATGACTGTTACGGATGCTCTAGCAGAATTGACGCTGTTGGAAAAGCGTATTAATTCAGCAAGAGTAGCTTTGGACAATAACACCTTGATTGCTGTTGTTGAAGTTGGCAAAGTGCCAACAGGCTTCAAGTCCAGAGATGATCATGCAGCGCAAGCGAGAGCATCTCTGCAAAGGGTGGATGCTCTGATCGATCGCAGACGAGTCATCAAAAGAGCTATTGTTCTTTCTAATGCTTCGACGATGGTTTCTGTTGCAGGGCAAGAAATGACAGTCGCAGAAGCGATTGAAATGAAGAACTTCATCTCACACTACAAAGAGGTGCTTGCCACGATTACCTCAGCTTACTCTCGCACCTGCCAGGAGTACAAGATTGCCCAAGCACGGGTGAAGGAACGACTGGATAAACTGGCGATGGAGGTGTTGGGTAAGAATGCTTCTTCGGAGAAATACCAGTCATTAGCAGATAGCTTCCTGGCACGCGAGGGTGTTGAACTGCTCGATCCAACCAACTTGGCAGAAGAAATTGCAAGACGAGTGACGTTCGTTGAACAGTTCGAGTCAACTTGCGATCGCGTTCTCTCTATCAGCAATGCGCGGACAATGATTGAAATTCCAGACTAAAATGGGCTTGCTGGTCACTCGAAAATCTCTAAATTTATGGTTTTTGAGATGGAACTACTTGTCAGGTAGAAAACCATCTCCTAACACTGTCAAAGCTTAAAGCTCAACGCTTAACGCTTAAACTTCAATCGTTAAAGATTAGACAGTTAACCCTCAAACCATAAAGGTTAAAGCTCGATAAAATCCAGGGGTTCTGGTTGTAGGTTCCATAAAACCTTGAGGTTTCCACCTGGCTGAGTGGTCAGCATCTCACTTCTTTTAATCAAGCGGATATGGTGTAACGGTAGCATCTGAGCCTTCCAAGCTTCAGGTACGAGTACTCTTCGAGAACGCTGACGCGAACGAGCCTCGTTGTCCGCTCTTTCAAAATGCGGGTGTGATGTAGTGGCTAGCATCTGAGTCTGCCAGTCTCAGCGCATGGGTACTCTTCGAGAACGCTTCGCGAACGAGTCCCATCATCCGCTTTCGTAGTCCTGTAGCTCAACGGTGGAGCATTTGCCTTACAAGCAATAGGTTGCGGGTTCAAATCTTGCCAGGACTACCAATTATGGGAGTGTAGCTCAATGGATAGAGCAAGGAGCTTCTACCTCCGAGGTTGTGGGTTCAAGTCCTACCACTCCTGTTGCAAACAAGACCAAAGGAGGTTGCCTTCTTCTGCAATTAATTGAACGGGATGGAGCGATCGCACATACAGCGTGACCTAATCTTTAGAGCTTACATACTAGTACGAGAGGAAAAGTAACGCTGCTCAAATGCAGCGGGCGTTTGCGAACGGGGAGTGCGAAGAACCCGATAGGTGGGCTTAGAGGTAGCCATCCTTTAAAGAGTGTGTAGTAACTCATCGGCGGAGTCCCTCTATTAACTGAGAAAACGCAAATTGCTCTGAAAACTTGCACGCTATTTTTCGGATGCGCGATCGCACATTTTCCCAGGTAAAACGCATGAGATTTTTGATTTATACGTGGGTCTGTAGCTTAATTGGTAAAGCATCGATCTGGCAGATCGAGAGATGTCGGTTCAACTCCGACCAGTATCCAGAAAACATGGGTCTGTAGTTCTAATGGGAGAACGCTTCTCTTGCAAAGAAGAGGTTGTGGGTTCGACCCCCACCAGATCCACTGTGTCTGAAGCCAAAGTGGTCGCGGCGCTGATTTGTGGCATCAGTATTAGGGGATTCGAGTTCCCCCAGACACCTTTAAAGTGATAATGGAGGTTATGATGTTAAGATATTTTTGAGAGGTAGATTTCTTAAATTTTTCTTGTTGAGAGCAGTTGATAAAGGCTAATTCAATTCCCTTTTCTAAACAGGCTTGAAACTTGCGGGTATCATTATTTTGAATAGACGCTAGTTTTTCTGCACCGTAAATTGGCTCGTAATGGAAAATACCATTTAACTCAAAAGCTAAATTTAGAGATGGAATGTATATATCCAGCTCTGCATTTATGGCATCTTTACGATTGAAATGAATTTCCAAGTCTGGATAAAGCTTTAAAAGTTGCTCCTCAAGCCAATCTTCAAGCTTAGAGCGTCTAGTTCCATAGTTTTTATGGCAATTTGTGTAAGTTGCTGAACATGAATGTGAACAAAAATCTGGTTTGCCCTCTTGTAATCGGTGTCTTTGTTTATAAAAAACCTTACCACAGGTACAACAAACTACTTCCTTCGCTAGGATTGGTTTGACAAATAACGGTAAGCCTGCTGCTTTCAAAGCATTATTCCAACTTCCAAATTTCCTGACAACTGTATTGTGTGTTACTGGGCAAGGAATACTTTTATCTCTAACTTTATTTAAGGCAGGAACTTCACCGTGAGACTGATAGTATTCTTGGAACCATTTTATTAGTTGGTCTTGAGTGATTCGCATAACAACCTTTTAAAGGTCTTGCCATCTTACTATTAAATGGGGTGTCTATCAATAATAAAGTCTTTTTAAGAATCGCCATACACCCAAAATTTTGGAAGCTGCTGCCGAGAGGCCGGCAACCTGTCTCGAACACAGGAGTGCAGTGAACAACTGTAGGGGTTCGACTCCTCCAGCTTCCGTTCTTCAATTTGGAAGATGCCGCTGAATGGACGGCAAGCGGTTTTGAAAACCGTGGTACGGCAGCGATGTCGTAGGGGTTCGATCCCTCCATCTTCCGTTTACCCACCGGAAGCCGAGAAGCGAGGCACTGTGCTGATAACGCAGAGGTAGAAGGGGCAGTACCTTCCCGGTGGATTTATTTTCTCTTTGAAAATCGGCTCAAAGTATTGCTTTACGCACTTACACAAGTTAGTCGATTTTGGATTGGACAATTGCTAACTTGTTGAGTGAGGAGTCTTTAAATGTTATGTCTAATTCTCAAGATATTTTCTTTGCGGCTGTAGGTGATGTTCATGGTGATATGCACTTGATGGTGAAGCTGCTAAATAATTGGGAGGCAAAAACAGGTCAGCAGTTGGCTTTTGTACTGCAAGTAGGCGATTTTGAGCCACAGCGAGATGAGGCAGATTTGGTAACAACACCAGGGCCAAAAAAGTATCGCAAGTTAGGCGATTTTGCAGATTTTTATATAGGAAAAGTCGTTTTTCCTTGGCCAATTTGGTTTATTGCCGGGAATCATGAACCTTATGGATTTCTAGAGCAAATGCCTCAAGGAGGTCAAGTTGCCAATAACTGTTATTACCTGGGTCGAGTGGGGACTGTAATGCTTGCAGGCTTGAAAGTGGTGGGAGTTTCGGGAATTTACGATCCAGAACGGTTTCAAAAACAACGTCCAGATGTTTCTTTAATTACCAAATCTTCCAGTAAGAACTATGTAGGGTTTACAGAGGCAGAAATCAAACAGGCGATCGCTTTTTCATCGGCTGATATCCTTTTACTTCATGACTGGCCTTCTGGCATTATCGGCTCCACTGTAGCAGAACAGTTTGGTTGGTTAAACGAAGTGGGCAATGAGTATGCTCGTTTGTTAGTGGAATCGCTTAAACCCAAGTTAGTCCTGTGCGGACATATGCATCGACTCTATCGTCATCAGATATGTTGGTCGAACGGAGTGACGGATATTTGTTGTTTGGCAAATGTGAAACAGGAGAAGGACGCGATCGCAATTTTTCGCATTTCTTCAGAAGGGCAGTTAGTAGAACTACCTCTGTAACTCAAATGAATGGGGATGTAGCTCGATGGCAGAGCAATCGGCTTTTAACCGATTGGGTGTGGGTTCGAGTCCCACCATCCCCACTAATTCACCCATTGGTTGTCAGTCACTTGTGGGGTTGCTGTCAGGGTCATAATTGCCCGTAGGCTGGAGTTTGGTCATCATCTGTCTGAGCAAGAAAGCATTGCTATTCCAAGCAGTGTATTGATTTGAGCCTCGCCCTCTCTGTCTGAGATAAAGTTCAGCCTTATCCCGGCAGCAAGTAGCCAGCAAGCTAACGACTGATACTAGACCAAGTTCATCAATCAGTTCCATCAGGTCATCTTGGGTCATGAGTAAACCTCCAGGATTGAATATTTCCTGAAGATATCATAAAGTACCCTTGAAGGGTACTCAGAGTATACTTGAAGTCACTTTTTCTCTTGCTCGTCTACTAAGTTGTATTCCTTTACGGCTGCCATGACTAGCAGAGTGGACATGGGAACTCCAGTCTGTTGAGAGATGTTTTTCAGCTTTTCATGCAAACCCTTAGGAACTGTGACTTTAATCACAGCCGTCTCTTCTTTTTCAGCCATTTCAAGCAGTCATATTTAGATGACACCAGCTTATCCCTTTTCTGAGTGCTGATAAAGAGTAGCTATAGTCCTTGGCAGTACCGCTTGAGTGGTTGAAGCTGGGTAAAAGTACAACAGCAATACCCCATATCTCTAGTTAGGGTATCCTTTTGGGATGGCAACCAAGATGACACTCAGCATCAAGCTAGACCCTGCGGTAAAGAGGCAATGGTCGGAGATAGTTAAACAGCTCTCACACCAATCTCAATAGGCTGGTGCTGAGGTACATTTCACAAGGTATTCAAGCTGATACGGGGGAACCAGATAGGCTAGCGGCTATTGAAGCTAGGTTGGATGTGATCGAGCGTCGGTTGAATGAGGGGTTTAAATCATAACTCCCATTAAGTCAATAATTTAGTACAGTGTAACTGTAGTACGGGAGAACTAATAAAGCTGGAGAGTCGCGAAATGGCCTATCGCAACAAAACATACGTCAGCTTTGATGCGGATACTGATATGCACTACTACCGGCTAATGCAAGCTTGGAAGAGTAACAGCAATATAGATTTCAATTTTTACAATGTTCATGACATTAATCCTAACCCTAACTTAACTTCAGAGATAACTATCAAGAGGCAGCTACGAGAACGTTTTGCCAACACAAGAGATTTTGTACTTCTCGTAGGTACACAAACACGCTATCTCTATAAATATGTTCGTTGGGAAATTGAACAAGCCTTAAATATTGACTTGCCAATTATTGTTGTTAACCTCAACAAGAAAAAGAATCAAGATGAGGAGCTATGTCCACCAATTATCCGAGATAAATTAGCCATACATATTAGTTTTAATCCAAGTATAGTAGCATACGCCATACAAAACTGGCCAGAGCAGCATAGGCAAGAACGACAAACAGGACAAAGTGGAGCTTACTACTATGATGCAAGTGTTTATCGAAGCCTAGGCATATAGCTAAGATGATAGATAGAAGCTTAATTTTGTTCACGAAGCTTATCTCAAAAAGTCATTGGTTACATGTAGTACTGACACGTAGAACAGTAGATGATCTATTCTCAGCTTTTGGTAAGATTTGGTTGATTATCGCAGTTACATCATTCTTCTTTACAAATGCCAAACCTTACCTCAGCCAAAATCCTTATTTACTCATTGGTACAATGCTCTCGATTTCTCTGTGGGTAGGCCGTCCTAGGCTAGCTGTCAGTACCCGCTTAAAGAATTGTGATATTGATTTGGAGATTAGAGTTGGAAGCCTCTTTAATCTTCGAGGTGCTTATGTTGTTAGTACTAATACAACCTTTGATACTGATATAAATACAGGAATTATTTCAAAAAATAGTTTGCCAGGACAGTTAACATCAAAGTTTTATTCAGATGACATTGCACAATTAGATTCTGATTTGGAAAGGTTGCTTAGGGAATTAGCATTTGAACAGTTAGCTGAACCTAGACTGGGCAAAAGTAAAAGATATCCTATTGGAACTACACTAAAACTAAACAAGGAAGAAAAAACTTTTTATTTGGTCGCTATTGCTAATCTCAACGAACACGGAACAGTTGAAACTAGCTTTGAGAATATTCAGGAGAGCCTTTCAGCGCTTTGGAAAAAGATCGAGAGTTTTGGCAACGTTGAGCCTGTCATTATTCCACTAGTAGGTTCTGGACGATGTCGCTTGAAGCAGTCAAGGACTGATTTTGCCAAAGAAATCATTAACTCATTTATTGTAGCCTGTTGTGATAAAAAGTTATGCGAAAAACTTATAATCGTCATTTCTCCAGAGGATTATAGGAAATACGACATCGATTTGTATCAACTAAATGAATATCTAAAATGTAAATGTACATTCCCGGAGCTAATATCTAAATAAAGATAAAGCTACTGTTTTGAGGTTAGCAGCTCTGCTTCAGGGGCAGGGCGATCGCAAGCTCTTTATTTATCCCACTACCTTAGAGTGCGTAAGTTCTAGTTAGAGTGTTCAGTGCAGTTGAATAAATAGTTAGGTTTCCAAGGACAACTGAGTTATGGACACAATTGTTGACACACAAGTACTTTCATACTGTTTCAAGGAGGTCGCGTACAAGATTCAAAACCAGAATTTAGCAATTTCAGTAATCACAGCCAATGAGTTTCTGTTAGCTCAACCGCAAAGCTCGGAGCGGCCTGACTACTACGTTATTCATCCAGCTAAATATTCACATCTCCTGTATTCAGAAGGCATCCCCTTTTGGGTTCGCTCTCACTTTGGAAACTCAAAAGGGGCTAGGATGGGGACTCGACGGACAGACCAAGTAATTATTGACTTTGGCAATCAGTTTCCACCGTATCGTGAGTTTGGGAATGAAGCTATTTCCGAAATTATTAATGCCAAACACCTTGAGCTATATAACGTTAGCATTTCTCATCTATCGAAAGGAAAACAAAAATATCTTAAGAAGCGGATGAAATATATTTTGGATAACAATTACCATTGCTACTCTCTGAACAGATTAACCATAGAGCAAGCTCTTGACTTGTTCTCACGTTTTATTGCTGAATACAATTGCAAGGGTAATGTTCGTAATACTGTTAATGATATCTTAATATTAGCAACTGCTATTGAGCGTGGAAAGCTACTTCTAACACATGACAATTTGCTCAATCGTTTTGCTGCTGAGTACTATAATGCACCAATACAAAGAGACAAGAATGAATTATTAATCGATTTTTCAGGAGAACCTACGGGTGAAAGGAAGAAAAACAAAGAAAGTAAAGGATATATCAACCGAGGTTGGAGCTATTCAGTGCGTAACAACCGAGCCGTGCAGGGAATCTAACATAACCGTGTTGCACCGGACGGTAATGCGATCGCCCACCACCGCAGGCTGGCTTAACGTAAGGAACCCAACATCTACTTTTGCTCAGCATCTATACTATTTGTGCGATCGCACGTACCTTCCATCTCACTTCAAGCGTGGATTTCGTTTCGGGATTATCACCTCACCGATGAGTTTAGCTGTTAGCGTTACAAGGATGCGATCGCTCCTCTTCAGCTAGCTGTAGCGATAATATTGGAAGAACTCGAAGATGAAATCCAGTGGGATACTGTTGATTATGTTGCGAGAGAAGCTTAAGCAAGAACTAGACAAGCTAAACGAAGATCAACTCAAGAAGATTGCTGATTTCATCGCCTTCATTGAGTTTCAAGCAAAGCAGGCTGAATCATCTGCTCCTGTTTGGCAGAGGGCAACACCAACGGAACGGGTCAAAGATTTCCGCGAGTGGGTTTCTCAGCTTCCCAAAACTAGTCCAAGCCTACCTGATCAAGCCTTCAGCCGTGACAGCATTTATGAAGAATATTGAGATTCCAGACGCTCAATTACAGAAATTGCAACAATTAGCGCAGGAAAACGGCATCTCTCTTGAAGATTTTCTACGTGCAAGCCTTGAGGACTGGCTCAGTTATCCAAAGAGCGAATTTGTCCAAGCGTCAAACTATGTATTGAAGAAAAATGCTGAATTATATCGACGCTTGGCATGATACGTTACCTGACGTTAGTCGAAGTGCTTAATCTGCACCGTCAGATTATCGATCAGTCAGTTTTGGACATCGCTATTATCAAAATGAGTAATCTCACATCCGTTTGGAAATATGGCATATAGTGACTTCACCTTACGAAAGGTCAAGCAAGACTTTGGACTGAGTACCGTTGAGGATGGGAGATTTTTGCCGGAAGTCGAGCCAATTTCACCCAGTCCAATTTTGGCTGGATTGCTAGAAGAAACTATTCCGTGGGCGATCGCAGTAGGGACGGAAAAAGCCAAGTCCGAGATGATTGTTGCTCCTACGTTGTTGGAAATTAAACGCCTGTTGGACCGGAAGATTAGCGTATTTTCAGGAAGCGATTTTACGGTGGATAGCTCGGTTGGACTAAACGGAGTCTGCGATTTTTTGGTGAGTCGTTCTCCAGAACAATTTGAAATTGAAGCCCCTGTACTCGTATTGGTAGAAGCAAAGCGGGATAACCTCAATAGCGGTTTGGGGCAGTGTATTGCTGAAATGGTAGCAGCTCAAAGGTTCAATGAAGCGAATCATCACCCAATGCCAACCATCTATGGTTCTGTAACCACTGGCACGGCTTGGCGGTTTCTCAAATTAGAGAAACAAATAGTGACGATTGATGTGAGAGATTACCCGTTTCCCCCCGTCGAACAAATTTTGGGAATGCTGGTTTGGATAGTACGACAGGGTTAGAGAGCGATCTGTACTTCGCTCTTCTCGCGAGAGCGATCGCCCCACTTCAGCTAGCTATAGCGATAATAGATATATTCTCTTGAATTAATATCTATTAAAAGCAAATATGTTTACCCAAATTCGCCGTTTCTTAAGACAGTTTTTTAGAAAATCGAGAACAATCAACAACGAACCTCTCAATACAGTTAGTTTGATTGTCATTATTTTAATTGATATTTTCATCTTAATTAATGTTTTTGTAGGACTGAATGATATTAGTCAGTGGTATATCAGCCCTGCACAAGCTTATCCTTGCTATTTCGAGTGGGATAATTACCGGACAACAACTACACAAGATAAAAATTATGAAGTTATCAAATCTTCATTTCCTTATGACACCAACAATCAATCTAGTTTTCAACGAACTTATCAGGAAGCTGAAGAAAACCATCTGGGTAACGTTTCTCAAATATGCTTAAAGTATGGTAGCTACAAAGATAAAATTAACAATTCTGCCAATCAGCAGACCATAAAAATCATCGATCAAAAGCAATCAAGAATCAGTACTCTAGAACAAAATAATCGTAATATTCGCGCTCAATATGATTCAACTCTTTTAGAAGAGATTGCAGGTCAGCCTCGCGATCAATCCATTAATCTAGTCAGTGCCAAGAAAGCCAAACAGGAACTCGATCAAAATAATCGCAATATTTTTAATCTTAAAAGAGAAATTTCTAATCTTAAAAATCAATTAATTTTAAAGCCAGAAAGTACTGAATTCATTGAGTTTTTAAAAGATGAAAATACCTTTTCTTCAGTCAAAAACTCTTATCAAAACGCATCTTTTTGGCATCCGAGCATCCAATTCGCTTTTCAATCTCTTTTTCTTTTGCCACTAATTATCATTGCTTTGTTGATTCATAGTTTTACTCAACGAAAAAGATATGGACTTATTTCATTAATTAGTTGGCATTTGTTAATTATCTTTTTTATTCCATTAATCTTTAAAATATTTGAATTTCTTCAAGTCGGCGCAGTATTCCAATTTCTCTTGGATATCATCAGCGCTATTTTTGGACAGTTGCTTTTTCTAGTAAGTTATCTTTACATCTTGATAATTCCACTGATTGGTTTTGGAATTATCAAGTTTTTTCAGAGAATTGTCTTTAATACTAAACTCCAGGCAGCTAACAGAGTTCAAAAATCCTGTTGCATTAAGTGTGCTAGAAAAATTAAACACCAGGATACTTATTGCCCACACTGCGGCTATTATCAGTACATTGAATGCCCAAATTGCCACAGTTTGACTTACAAATATTTGCCCTATTGTAATCATTGTGGTCATTCACAAGAACTCAGCAATTTATAATATAATCAATGCTTAGGCGTTTACGGGCTAAAGATAGTTCTTATTACTTCGTTCGATAATGAGTGTCATTCACTCAGAAAATTACGTTAATTATTCTCTCGAAATCCACTAGTCATGTCAGTACAGGAAAACAAATCAGTTGCTCTACAATTTTGTCAAGAAACATGGGGTAAGGGAAATTTAGCAGCGGTAGATGCATTGGCTAGCAGTGATTTTAAGGTCTATTACTCCATACTTCCTGCACCACTTGATAGTGAAGGCTTTAAATCATGGATAGCTGACACTCATACAGGTTTCCCCGATCTAGAGTTCACCATAACCGATGCGATCGCAGAAGACGATAAGGTGGCGATTAGCTGGACAGCTAAAGGTACTCATCGGGGAGAGATCAAACTACTGAACCTCCCTCCTACAGAAAAGTCAGTATCCTGGACAGGAATTATTATTTATCGTATTGCTAACGGCAAGGTTGTAGAAGAACGAGGTGAAGAGAATGCACTGGGACTGCTACAGCAACTTGGCTTAATTCCTATATTGTCATGACCACTAGAGGTTGAAAATTCAGATGCTTCGTAAACAAGCAGCAAAGAATAAGTCCGGTGTACCTGATGATGTTAGGATGCATACTCAATCAACGAAAGTCATGGAAAGCTGGTTTCGCTTTTTGCTGTTGGCAACTGCACTCTTGAATTTGGTAGGAGCGATCGCATTTGCACCACCGATTTCCGGCAGTGGGGAGATTTCTGGACTGCCTCAAACACACCCGTTCTATCTGTGGACTCTATCGTCTTGGATTCTGCTCTTTGGTGTGGCGTACTTTTGGCTGGCGATCACTGCTAAACCCGAACGTCTCTTCATTGCAGTAGCAGCAGCCGCTAAGTTAGCGATCGCGGTTCTCATTTTTGCTTTCTGGATGGTCGGCGATCTACCATCGACAATGATGTTCGCTGGATGCGGCGATCTCTTTTTTGCCATCGCCTTTATTTACTGGCTGTTCCGGACACCCTGAGCAACAATGATGAGTTGCACACTCAAAACCAACCCATCGCAGTTTCGATTTGTTGTTCAATGCTTTTATGCCACTTTTGCGATCGCAACTCGGTTAAATAAATAGCCAAGATGCTCAAGATAGATTGGTGGGAGTTAGGTAATTTGCACAGGTAAATACATCACTTCTGCACATAGCCTCATCAATAAATTGAAATTAGAATAATGCTAAGTATACAGACAACAATCGGGGGAGCGATCGCACTTCTTTTAGCGAGTTGTGTCGGACAGTCAATCGATGCCTACAGTCCAGCAACAGTCCCTCAGGATCAAAAAATGCATAATATTACTCCTCAAACGGGAAAACTGGTAATTCCCGCTCAATTTGAACAAGCTGACCGATTTTCGGAAGGTTTAGCAGCCGTTGTGCGACACAACAAAGTGGGTTACATTGACCGGACGGGGCAGTTTATTATCCCACCCCAGTTTGAAGTTGAAAGTCCCAGTATTGACTTTGATTCTATTTACCGATTTTCCGAAGGTCTAGCAGCCGTTATGCGTTCTGATGGACGTTGGATTTATATTGATAAAACAGGACAGCAAGCGTTTCCTTCTAGCTTTAGCGCTGCCTATAAATTTTCCAATGGTTTAGCTGCTGTGTGGATTGGAGACAAACTGAGTTATATCGATCGCACAGGTAAACCAGTCATTCCATCAGCCTCAGTATCCTATGACCGGAAATTCGCTCATTTCTCCGAAGGACTGGTTGGCTTTATTGCTAGTTCAGAGCCAGGGTCTCGCAGAGGATTTATGGATACAACGGGTAAGGTTGTCATTTCACCCACTCTGCAAGAATCCCAGAACTTTTCTGAGGGACTCGTCGCTGCTACTCGCGATCCGTTTGGAGATTGGAAATGGGGTTATATGGATAAAACGGGTCAATTTGTGATCTCACCTCAGTTTGGTCTAGCGAACAGCTTCTCCGAAGGATTAGCAGTTGCTCGACCCTACAACCGTGATGGATTCACTGATTTTGGCTATATCAACCGACAGGGGCAATGGGTTATTCCCCCACAGTTTTCCATCGCAGATGACTTCTCTGAAGGGTTGGCATCGGTGGAAATGCCTGAAGGTGGACAAGGCTACATCGACAAGACAGGTAAGCTGGTGATTCCAGCCAAATTTAAGTTTGGGGATTCTTTCTCAGAAGGACTGGCGCGAGTTCAAATGGGAAATCGATTCGGTTACATTGACAAGACGGGAAAACTAGTGATTCCAGCAAAGTTTGATGATGCCGATAACTTTTCTGAAGGACTAGCAGCCGTTTACACCCGTGGGAAATGGGGCTATATCAGCCGCTAATAGGGATAGTTATACCAAGTTGCCGTCAAACTTCCTACACTTTCTTTTCCCATCACCTCGTTGAGGAACTTGACTATCGGGGAACGCAACTCAGTATCAAGTGCGATCGCTATTGTTAGGAAATAGCCATAAAAGAAAGATACCCTATCAATTGACTGCATCAGGCTGCAAGTCTCTCCGTACTTAGGGTCAAACACCTAGTGATGAGGAGCTTTCCCGCCACATACCACGCCGAATTGACCCGTTAAGGATTAGTAAATCCTACGCTAGGAAGAGATAAATTGAAGTAAGTAAGACACATCTTTATTAGTGATACGTTTAGCCGCACTGGCAAGGAACATCTTTTCATTACATAGTTGTTCGCTTTTGTCAATCTCTTGACATCGTTCAATCTCCCCAGGGAGAAAGCACTCCTTTCAGTTTGAGATCTTAATCCCAGTAACTCAGGAGAGCTGCACGAGAAAAGAGTTCAGCGACTAAGCTGAGAAAAGTCACTGTCTGTGTGACCAAATCCATAAGTTCTATGGTAAGTTTTTGAGTCTACGCTGTTATCGCTCCATGTCAGAATTAACTGAGTCTTGCAATCCCATCTCAAAAGCGCGAAAATCTGCAAAAATGCCTCGACAAGAGTTTTTATTCCACCTAAGATGGAATATTAACTTAATTTTATGACGAAATATTAATTGAATCTTCAGGCATTCATCCCTAAATACAAAACTAAAAGAAAAACCCTAGTTCATTCGTGAGGTTCCCGCGTGCGTACCCCAAGCATCTCCAAACCACAAATTCCCCAAAAGACCATCACTCGCCAAACCGGTGCCTATGCCTTAATGGACAGTCTCAAGCGACACGGCGTTGAGCATATTTTTGGCTATCCTGGTGGTGCAATTTTGCCAATTTATGACGAGCTATACCGATGGGAAAGCAGAGGTGAAATTCAGCATATCTTAGTTAGGCATGAGCAAGGAGCCTCCCACGCAGCTGACGCCTATGCCCGTGCGACTGGTAAAGTTGGTGTCTGTTTTGGAACATCAGGCCCAGGAGCTACGAACTTAGTGACGGGAATTGCTACGGCCCACATGGACTCGATCCCAATGATTATTGTGACGGGTCAAGTCTCTCGTGCTGCGATCGGGACTGATGCGTTTCAGGAAACGGATATTTATGGAATTACGCTGCCAATTGTGAAGCACTCTTATGTGGTGCGCGACCCCAGGGATATGGGGCGGATTGTGGCAGAAGCGTTTCTCATCGCCAATACAGGTCGTCCTGGTCCGGTTTTGATTGATGTGCCCAAAGATGTGGGCTTAGAAACATGTGATTACGAGCCAGTAGAGCCCGGTACGGTCAAGTTACCCGGTTATCGTCCTACAGTGAAGGGCAATCCTCGCCAAATTAACCAAGCCCTAAATCTCATGCGTCGGGCACGGCAACCCCTGCTTTATGTGGGCGGTGGTGCAATCACCTCTAGTTCTCATGTTGAGTTGCGCCAACTGGCAGAAATCTTCCAAATTCCTGTGACGACAACGCTGATGGGTAAGGGAGCGTTTGATGAATCCCACCCCTTATCGCTGGGAATGCTGGGAATGCATGGAACTGCCTACGCCAACTTTGCGGTGAGTGAGTGTGACTTGTTGATTGCGGTGGGTGCTCGGTTTGATGACCGAGTGACCGGCAAACTCGATCAATTCGCCTGCCACGCTCAAGTGATTCACATTGATATTGACCCAGCAGAAGTTGGGAAAAACCGTGCTCCCCAAGTACCAATTGTGGGCGATGTGCGACAAGTTTTAATGGATTTGTTACGTCGCCATGAAGAATTAGGGATTCCGCCAGAACCCAATCAAACGAAGGAGTGGTTGACACGGATTAACCGTTGGCGTCAAGAATATCCCTTAGAAGTGCCTCAATATCCTGATAGTTTGTCACCGCAAGAGGTCATTTTTGAGTTGGGGCGTCAGGCACCAGATGCCTACTTTACAACAGATGTTGGTCAGCATCAGATGTGGTCGGCACAATTTCTCAAAACGGGGCCGCGTCGTTGGATTTCTAGCGCTGGCTTAGGCACGATGGGTTACGGTGTACCGGCGGCAATGGGCGTAAAGGTGGCGTTGCCAAATGAACAAGTCATCTGTGTGGCTGGAGATGCCAGCGTTCAGATGAATATTCAGGAATTAGGAACATTGGCGCAGTACGGCATCAATGTGAAGACGGTGATTATCAACAACCGTTGGCAGGGGATGGTGCGTCAGTGGCAAGAAACATTTTACGAGGAGCGGTATTCTTCCTCCAATATGGAAAAAGGAATGCCAGACTTTGTGAAATTAGCCGAGGCGTATGGTATCAAGGGAATGGTGATCAAGAGCCGCGATGAACTCAAAGATGCGATCGCAGAAATTCTCGCTCATGATGGCCCTGTACTCGTCGATGTCCGTGTTAAGAGAGACGAAAACTGTTACCCCATGGTTGCTCCTGGCAAGAGTAATGCTCAAATGATTGGGCTTCCAGAGCGCTCCAAACTCGACAATGCCGTTGAGCTCATTTATTGCAGTTATTGTGGAGCCAAAAATGTGGCAACCAACAATTTCTGCCCTGAATGCGGCACGAAGCTCTAAGTTAACTCCACTGTAGTGAGCTGAAACAAGATATAAAAAAGCCCCTGTTTCCAAGCAGGGGTTTTTCGTTTGATTCAGTATTGATAGGATTATTCCAACTCGTGTCAGTCAAATAGATAATTTTTCCCCAATGCTTGCTCTGTAAGAGCTCCTTCCAATTCCCTATCCCTAATTCCCAGAAAGCAGAGGTTTCTACCACAAGTACGGAAGAACCCACTCAACTAGCTTTTGTGAGTTTGAGCTTTTTTTTGCAGTGAAGCCAGCATTTGCCGTCTGACTTCTGATGCCCATAGCTCAAAGTTGAAACTATCATTACTACCACTAGCTGATATTGCAATGCTGTTATTTTTTTGTCTATTTTCAGCTTTAGTACTCATGGGAATTCCTAGCTAAAAGGCTTTATGTGTCCTGAACTTAGCGACAAGGCATACTCCCAAATTCTAAAATACTATTTGGATATCTAATGCAATTCATGCATTTTTCTGATGCAAAATACGGATTTAACATAATAAAGTCTTAATTATTAAATATTGTAAATTTTTCTCACATTAACCTGCCGATTTCCCTAATCAATTCAAGCTTCATAGAGCTCCACCTTGTAGCGTAGGATGAATTAAAAATTCGTAGTACTCGCTCTCGAGCGAGAAGGAAGCTACGTAATTCGTAATTGACGTTTCGTTGGGAGTGAAATCCCCATCGGAACGTTCATTCCTTGCTTCCTTGCTTCCGAACGCTGAATTTTTAATCTTAGCGATTGACAAACATCATGACTGAATCAACTGGCTCAGCTTATCGTATAGAACGAGATTCAATGGGGGAACGGCAGATTCCCGAAACAGTTTATTACGGTATCCAGACTCTACGGGCTGTGGAAAACTTCCCGATTAGTGGGATTAAACCCTTACCTACCTATGTGGATGCCTGTGTTTTGATTAAAAAAGCTACTGCGATCACAAAT
>CBKWLJ010000163.1:0-17668 GCA_966675205.1 uncultured bacterium | reverse complement strand
GTGAACAAACGTTACAAATGTTTATTGAAGCTTACGGTGCTGAGGCAGGAAATCTTGCCATCAAACTGCTCCCCTATGGGGGTCTGTATATCGCCGGAGGCATCGCTGCCAAAATTTTACCCTTAATGAAAGAAGGAAATTTTTTGCGCTCATTTGGTCAAAAAGGTCGAGTCAGTCCTTTACTAGAAAGAGTTCCAATCCACATTATCTTGAACCCGCAAGTTGGGTTAATTGGTGCAGCAATTTGTGCGTCTCGCATTTGAGTAGAAGGAAAATAGGTTGATGAATTAGCAAAAGTATGATAAAGGGCTAGCTGAATTTCGCTCATCACGCTCGGTTCATTGGATTGGTTCTGAAATCTGGGAAATTTTATCCCTTTTTTGGAAACCCCCGTCAGCGTAGCTAGATCTTTCGCCTCACTACAACTGCATACCAGGCTCTTGGATTATTTCTTGCCAAACCCTCCTCGATTCGGGGAGGGTTTTTTCACTTTCCCTCGTTACAGGAGGATTGACACCAAACCCGTTTTGAGCAGAAATCCGTATTAATAAACCCTCTGTGCGAATCCAATATTTGTATCTTCTCTGCGTCCGAGAGTGCTCCTGCTCCCCTGCCTGTTTAGGAATAAAAAGGGTTTCTGACCGGATTTGGCATGAAAACCCTTTGTTTCCAAACGTATACGTTTACGCAAACATGAATTCAAACATCCGGCTAACAGACTGTAAATATGGGTTTTGAGAGTTCACCAAACAAACAAAATCCACCGATTCCACTTTCTACCTCTAAATATCCTTGTAGGTACTCTAAGGGTTCTATTTACCCCACTGCTCTAGAGGTAAGAAGCAATTTTCCTGCCAAATTCAGTAAATTCACTCAGTCACAGAGCAAACCTAGAGTTTTGTTCTTGACTAGAGAGAATTTTGCGTTACTTCAACCAGAAATCACTGCTCGAAGCCACCCCCAAGGATGACAACGTGAAAAAGGCTGCATCACAATCCCGGAAGTTTTACCGCTCTTTGATCGCTACAGCACTGCTTGCAGGTGGAATTTTTCAACTGGCAAGGCCGGTAATAGCCGAAGGAACGGCTGCTGGTACCACCATTAGCAACACAGCAACTGCCACTTATGAAGACCCCAACAACCCAAATGTAACCATTAATGCGACCTCTAATACCGTTACCGTTACAGTGGCAGAAGTCGCTGGTATTACGGTGACAGCTTCCGGTACGTCAATTGGCACGGATGAGAACGGAGATGGTAAGGTCAACATTGGTGACATTTTGTTTTATGACTACACCATTACTAACGTTGGTAACGACCCCACTCGCTTCCGGATTCCGAACCTAGCGACAGTTAATGGCCCCGGTACTGTTAGTGGCAACTTACTGGTCGATACTGGCTCTGGTTTCGTGGCAATTAATGGTGGTGAACTCATTACCAGTTCTATTGCACCGAATGCTGCAATTAAAGTGCGTGTTCCCGTGCAAGTGACATCGGCTGCTGTAACGGGGAATGCACTCACGGTTCAACTGGGTAATACTCCTAGTAATGAACAGAACGTTACACGGATTGATAACACAAGTGATGTTTACACCGTAGATAATGCTGATAATGCTGGAGTAGCAGGTGAAGCCCCAGGTATGCCAGTTAACGGCGTGCGGGAAGCCAGTGCTAGTCAGCAGATTACGGTGGAAGCAGCACCACAAGCTTTTGCCAAAGTTGAATTAACCCGTAGCAACTATAGTCCTGGTAGTCCGCTCAGGGTTACAGATGATGTGATTACCTATGGGTTAGGCCTGACAGTGCAATCCGCAGCCCCAACTGGTAACTCAAGTCTAGTTCCGGAAGATTTTGCTGGGAAGCCCCTCAGTGGTGGAGTGGATGGCGATACAACCAAGTCTTACATCTTGGTATCCACCGCTATTCCTACAGATACAACGCTCGCTAGTAGAACAACCGCTCCATCTGGGTGGATACCTGTTTATACCACAAGTCCTCTCACAACTTCGGCTGAGCAGGCAACGTGGTTAACAACAGTACCCAATGACCTTTCTTCAGTTACACGCATTGGTTTTGTCTATGATGCCAGTATCACCCCCATTGCTAAGGGAACAACAGTTACAGGCTTCCAGTTTTCAGTTCAGACTAAATCTACTTTCGTCGGCGGTGAAATTGGCGCGATCGCACAAGCTTTTGGTACGACCAAAGGCATACCCGCTACCCTAGTCTACGACGAATCCGGTGACCAAAGTCCCAGTAACTTTAATGATGACGGTACTCCTGGGCCAAATACTCCCACAAACGGTATTGCTGCCCCAGCGACTCAGGGAATTGACAGCGCCAACAATAACACAGGCACTGGTTCTGGTGGTGAGGATAATGTTTATACGATTAACCCACCGGGTACCTTCAGTATTCTCAATGGACCAAATACAGCTCCTAATGCCATTGGTCCCACCAGCAACAATGATGACTTCACAAACAAATCAACCCTTGTTCCGCAAGGCACTGCTCCTGGCTCCACTTTTGACCCAGCAGCCATAGGCTTCATCAATACTATCGAGAATACGAGTGCTTCACCTGGCAATATATCATTAGTGCCAACTGTCCCAACTAACGCCGCCGATTTGCCGAATGGTACTGTCGTTACCCTCACCTACGAAACTCAGTCAGCAACCTATACCTACACGAACGGAGCCTATACCTTAACCTCTGCCAACTCCATTACCCTGGCGAATGTAGCTGCAAATGCAACCCTCAGTTATGGTGTTGAGGTGAACTTGCCCAACAACACCCCGCTTTCTACTGATTTGACAGCTCAGTATTCCGGTGATACCGAGTACGGCTTCCCAGTAACCATCACAGCGTTCTTGGATGGTAATGGCAATGGTACACCCGATGCCGATGAACCCCAAAATACCACCATTGACCGACTCTACACGGGCTTTATGCGAACTCTTAAGGAAGTTCGTATCCTAGCGGCTGACGGAACCACGGTTCTCCAAGACTTTACCCAAACACCCGCAACCGCCAATATCCGTCCAGGCAATATCATTGAGTATCGCATCAGCTATACCAACATCTCTACAACTGGCGGTACTAATAACGTCACGCTAAACGCCAACAAGATAGTACTCACAGAAGATGGCACGGGTAATAACCCAGCGTCACCCAACAATAACTGGGCTAAGGATAACGATAACAACAACGTTATTGATACTAGCAACATTGTTGGTTCAGCCGTAGACAGCAAAGGGGGCAATATCACCTTCTTTAGTGGGCTGACTGGAACAACTTCAGGAATTGATCAGACTGGAACCACTGCTACAACAGATGTCACAAAATACATCAATACGTTAAGCACTCCCTTAACGGCGGGTGACACAGGTATCTTCCGCTTCCAACGCAAAATCAACTAACTTGAAAATCGGGAATCGGGAATCGGGAATCGGGAATTGAGGAAGAAAGATTTTCATTCCTTTGTTGTGCGCTACTACCCTGGTGTCTAATCAGTAATCTGGTGCATCTTGAGTAAGATGCGCCAGAAATCCCAAATTTTTTATCCGTATTCTGACAAATTTAAAGAGGATTATTGAAAATGAAACGTTCGCTGATTGTTAGTTTTGGAGCGATTGCTACCCTCTTAGTTATTCCCGCGTTCAGCAGCACGTCGGTATTAGCTCAATTCCAAAAAAACAGGGAAGTTGTAGCTCAAAATCCCCAGCGCCAATCCCAAGTGCAGTTACAGTTAGCAGCAGAAAAAAAGGTGATGGTAGCAGATGCTCAGGGCAAGCCACAAGTGACTTGGCAAAAGCTAAGCGGTCAAAAAATTCAGGTGCATCCAGGTGATGAGATTCGTTACACCCTCAACGGAGAAAACACAAGTACTCGCCCTGTGAAAAACCTGATTGTCACTCAGCCAATTCCTAAGCAACTGGTGTATGTTCTCAACTCTGCTAGCGTTGGCGCTAATAAAGGAGCCGAAATTACCTACAGCATTGATGGCGGCAAGAGTTTTGTCAAGACTCCTATGGTTGAAGTGAAAAAAGCCAATGGCACTCTAGAAAAGCAACCAGCTCCAGTAGAAATTTACACTCATATCCGTTGGGATTTTGGAAATTCTGTTGCTTCCAAGGCAGTACTTAATGCCACGTACAACGTAAAGGTACGCTAAAGGAATATCTAGGAGCGATCGCTCTCCTCACCATTCATGAAAATGCGATCGCTCTCCACCCAACTCTAACCATCCTCAATAAATCGTAAGAATTTTGTAATTTATCTGCGTGCATCTGTGTGCATCTGTGGTTCATTTTTCTCACGAATTCTCTAGGACTGTTATCAGCATTTAACTCTCTTGCATCCACCGTTTTAGCAGTTAGGCATTTCCCTCGACCTGACTGTATCTACTTCCCTTTATACGCTAGGTCGAGACGCCCTATGAACCTCCGTCGAACATCACACCCAATTCCTAGACTAAATCGTTTCCTCCAACTGCTGGCAGCAACCGCTTTACTCGGAGGAATTTGGCAAAATCCCGCATCAGCTCAAGCCCAAACCCAACTTCAGTGTCTAACCTCCTCTGAAACAGGCTCGACAATTCAGAATAATGGGTCTTTGACCTACACTGACTTAGTGGATACAGTCACTCCCACTCCAATGAGCGTGTTCTCAAATCAGATTACTACCACCATCATTAGAGAGGGGGTTCTGGATGTGGCATCTGGAGGCATCAAAGATAACCAGGGAAATTTGGTTTTTAGTTTAGGTCTAGTGGCAGATGCACTGAAGAATGAATTGGTAGCAATCGGCTTTAGTGAGACAGAAGCGAACCAAAGTAGCCTTGAGGCGATCAAAGCTTTTGCAGCACTACCAACGGATGCTTCTAGCGAAAAGGCGATCGCAACAGTAAAAAAAGCCATATCTGATACTGTACCCGACAAAGCTGCCGTCCTTTCAGAAAATCCAACCCTCACAGCGAATCTGAAACTGATACTCACTGGACTAGCGGAACCTACATTGAAATCGCTCGGTTTGACGGCTACTGAGGCAAAGACAGCTACCCAGGCAGCAATAGCAGTCATATCGGCTGCCTCAAACACAGGCGCTTTGAGTGAAACCGCACAACAAGCCACTCAAGCTACGATTGATGCCGTTCCTGCAAAAACAGACTTACTCAACCAAGAAAGACTTGGGCTAAATACAGAACTCAACAACATTCGGAATGGTACTCAAGCAAGATTTCAGTTTGGGGAAGTCTTGAACTACGAATTTATTCTGAGCAATACCGGAACTGCCCCAGTTAAATTTACCGTGCCAGATGTTAACACCATTCAACAGAATAGCCTTACAGGGCCAGGTACGGTTACTGGGGTCAATGTTGAATTACTTTCAGCAAATGCTAGTGAACCTTTTGGGCAAGGTAATGCAACGTCATCTGAGATGACTATCCTGCCTGGAAATCAAGCAAAGCTGACGGTGAACGTAAAAATTGACTCCGTTCCCAAGGCAGTAACCACTGTAACTGTTGGTTTTAGTAGTGGTTGTAGTGGCACTGCTGCTTCAGAAAGCATCGCCATATTACCTCCTCTTAGCAACGAACCCCTCACTGACCCATTTGGGCGAATTACAGGCTGTGCTGGGGAAATTTTGCCCGATTACCGAGGCTTTAGTGTGGGCTTGTATGAGCCTGCTCCCAATGATGCCACAGGTGAAGTTAAGGATTTAATTCCTTTAACGATGACTGAATTTCCGGATGACTCTGGTAACAACATTCCCCAAGGAATTGAACCGAATACGCAAAATAGCAATCCCTTTTATCTCACCAATAGTGACCAAGGACGTTACAATTTCCTACTCGATGATAAACGGGGACAGTTGCAGCCAGGGCGTACTTATATTTTGCTAGTTAACCCACCTCCTGACTCAACTTACAGTCAAAGGCGTATTCGTCTGGTCATCGGTACTCGTAATGGTAATGTTGTCAGTTATACAGCAACTTCTCTTGATGGCAGACCCATTAGTACCAACGGTGGTCAAACCTCTGTCAGCGGTACGATTAACATTAGCGATGCCGAGCGAGTAGGACTGTCTTTAGCGATTCTGAACTTGAAAATTAATATTTGCCAAGCTCAAGAAATTCAAATTACCAAAACCGCCGATCGCGCCACTGCTGAACCTGGGGATATAGTAATTTATCGCCTCTCTATCAAAAATCTTGCCAGTGCCGACCAGCAAAATGTTGTAGTAACTGATACCTTACCTTTAGGCTTCCAGTTTTTGCCCAAATCAGTGCGGGGAGAAGTGCAGGGCCAAGCCGTTGACATTAGTACAAGCGAAGCTCAGCGAACGATTACGCTTAGAACCACGGCTGTTATTCCTAGCGGCAAAGTCCTCAATATTGCCTACGCCGCTCAACTAACCCCAGATGCTTTGCGAGGTTCTGGGCAAAATACTGCGATCGTCAATGCTCAACGGATTGATAACAATTTTGCTGTGAAGGATGGCCCAGCAATTCATCAATTGCGCCTTCGACCTGGAATTGTATCGGACTGTGGCACGATTATCGGCCGTGTATTTGTTGATAAAAATTTTGATGGTGAGCAGCAGTCTGGAGAATTAGGAGTTCCTAATGCTGTTATTTTCATGGAGGACGGCAACCGAATTGTTACAGATGCTAATGGCCTGTTCTCCGTAGCAAATGTGCTGCCTGGAACTCATACAGGTGCTTTAGATCTAACTTCAGTTCCCGGTTATACCTTAGCTCCTAATCGACATTTCAGCGAACGGAATAGCGCCTCACGTCTGGTACGTTTAGAACCGGGTGGTATGGCACGTATGAATTTTGCTGTTACCCCTGCTTTACAAGAGAACAAACAATAGACCTATGTTGAGAGTAGGAGTCAGGAGTCAGGAGTCAGGAGTTAGGAGTTAGGAGTTAGGAGAGAAAGATTTTCATCTATTCGTTGAGAGCTTTCGCTCATGGTGTCTCTTGCAAAAGTCAATCGACAAAAATACTTTTAAGACTTTTTTCTCGATCTATTACTTTCCATCTTTTCGTTAAAAGAAACATTATTTTTTAACTCTAGGTAGTTATTCAAGTTTATTTATATGCATAAAAATGTTGGACTTGCAACCGTAAAAATACGGATGTATATATTTTGGAGGCTAATTGTCCTCGTAATTTTACGGAAAAAAGCTTCAAGGAATAGATTGAGAACATACAAAAATTAATTTTTTGCTCACTAAAGCAAATTCATACATAAGTCAAACATTAAGCAAACACTACGATAAACACCAGCCTTCAACACTGAGAAAAGAGGTAAGAAGTTGCTCAAATAAAAGTTATAGGGAACAACCTATGAAACGTATCAGGGCTGGGCTATTAGGAATTTTCTCAGGGGGCATAAGCCTAGTTCTATATCCAGCTCTTGTGCAAGCACAATCCTTGAACAATTTACAAAATTCCTTCACGACCACTGTATGCATTCGTGATACGTCTCTATTGAACAACCCTCTGACTACAGCACAGATTTCTGCTCAACAGCCGATACCTGAAGAAGTTACCGTCTCTACTAAGCATTTACGAACTCCGATCGCAACAACGGACTCAGTCAATACTCAAACTTCTACTACTCAAGAAACGCCTATAGTATCGCCTAACCCACAAGCTAATTCAGAAAACGCTGGAGTGACTAACGCCTCAACCGTCACACCTACACCTGAAATGCCAGAAGCGACGCAGGAGAACAAGCAGCAATCATCAGTAAAAATCCTCACGCCAACAGTTGATACTGTATTAGATGTTCCGGCTGCTACCGTTATTTTGCAGTATCCCGTCGGTACTCAAGTTGAACTGCGAGTGAATGATCAGGTAGTGGACACGTCCTTAGTAGGACAAACTGAAACTGATGCCAGTAGCAATTTAGTAACACAAACTTGGTATGGTGTTTCTCTCCAAGAGGGAGACAATACGATCGCAGTCCAAGGGGTTGGCAATGGTGCTGTAGCATCTCCCACTTCTGTAAAGGTACAAGTGCGAGGCGCTCCGAAACAACTCAAAGTGGAAACTCAAGAAGCACGCATTCCTGCTGATGGGCGTTCCACCGCTACAGTTCAAGGTCAACTTTTAGACGAAAATGGTAACCGATCCAATCGTGATGCTGTGGTTACCCTAGAAACGAGTGCTGGAGAGTTTGTGGATGCAGACTACGATCGCAATCGCCCAGGTTTCCAAGTACAAGCCAAACAAGGGCAATTCATAGCACATTTGCGATCGGGCTTAGAAGCCAAAACAGTACGAATTCGGGCAACTGCTAACGATTTAGAAGCGTTTACTCAACTTCAGTATGAGACAGCTCTACGCACTAGTCTGACAACTGGTGTATTGAATCTCCGCTGGGGTGCTAGAGGCACCGATTATTTCGGTAGTTTCCGAGACTTCTTACCTACCGATAAAGATAATCACAACCAGCTTGATGTTAGTGGGGCGGCATTTGCTACCGGGAGAGTTGGAGAATGGTTATTTACTGGAGCCTTTAATAGCGATCGCCCCATCAACCAAGATTGTAATTGCAACAACCGTTTATTTGGGACTTACCAATCTTCTGAGAAAAATTATCCCGTATATGGCGATAACTCCACCGTTACTAGAACCACCCCTTCTACAGATAACCTCTATTTGCGTTTAGAACGCTCCGCCAAGATTCCTGGTGCAGACCCAGACTACGTGATGTGGGGGGACTACAATACTGAGGAGTTTGCCACTGCCTCGCAGCAGTTTACCGCAATAACCCGCCAACTTCATGGCTTCAAAGCCAATTACAACCTGGGTAATCTGCAAGTCACAGGGTTTTATGGCAATAACGTTGAAGGCTTTCAGCGAGATACAATTGCTCCCGATGGTACTAGTGGTTACTACTTTCTTTCCCGGCGGTTACTGATAGCAGGGAGTGAAGATGTTTTCATTGAGCTAGAAGAACTCGATCGCCCTGGTACAGTACTCCAACGGGAACGCCTCAGCCGTGGTGTTGATTATGACATTGATTATGATCGCGGCACCCTGTTATTCCACAAACCTCTTCTGCGAACGGATATTGATGAAGAAGGGCGAGTGCTGGTACGTCGGATTGTCGCCACTTACCAATTTGAAAGCCAGGAGAAAGATACTAACATCTATGCAGGTCGAGTCCGCTATCACTTCTCACGAACTCTCAATCAAGAAAGTTGGGTTGGTGCGACTTACCTACGGGAAAACCAAGGCAACCGCAACTTTGAACTCTACGGCGCTGATGCTTTAATTTCTCTAGGTGGCAAGGGCCAGCTAATTGCAGAATACGCCCATTCCAGCAATGATTCAGAGTTCTTAGGACAAGTCAGTGGTTCTGCATACCGCATTGAGGTAGAAGGACAGATTACGGATGGCATTAAAGGACGTGCCTACTACCGCTCTGCTGATACAGGTTTTTCCAATAACGCTACAGTTAGCTTTGTTCCTGGCCAAACTCGTTATGGTGCACAACTTCAGGCACGCCTCTCTGCCACAACCAATGTACGGCTGCAATATGACCATGAAGACAATCAAGGTGTTGCACCTCGACCCATCGAATCGTTGAGTGAGTTCTTAAATCCTTTAACAGAACCCATTCCTGGTAGCGCAGTTGATAATAGCATTACCACAATTGCAGCAGGAATTCAACAGCGCATCGGTAGAGCTACTTTAGAAGAAGATTTTATCTACCGTAATCGAGAAGACCGCATTGCTCCTTACGCCTTAAGTGGCTCTTCCAGCCAGTTGCGATCGCGCCTCACTTGGCCCATCACCCATACTCTCACCTTCCGGGCGCAAAACGAACTTACACTCTTTTCCGGCAAAGGAGATACTGTTTATCCAGACAGAACGGCATTAGGGCTGGATTGGGCAGTTTATCCCGGCATCAAGGTCAGCTTAGCGCATCAGTGGTTTACCAGTGGACAGTATAGCGGTCAATCGATTACAAGTCTGGGTGTGACAGGCGATTACAAACTCGGTTCTAATACAACCCTGACTGGGCGCTACTCCATCGTTGGAGGAATGGATGGGTTAACCAGTGAGGGAGCCATTGGACTCAATCACCGTTGGAACATTGCTCCTGGCTTGCACATGGATTTAGCTTACGAGCACGTCTTCGGTAATTTCTTAGGCCGTACTGGTGCTGGTACTCGCTTCCAGCAGCCCTTCGCTTTTGGTCAAGGTGCTTCTGCTCTTGGAGTTGCTGCCGGTAGTAGCTATAGTGTGGGCTTAGAGTACACCGACAACCCCAATTTCCAAGCCCGTGCTCGCTTTGAACATCGAACTTCTTCTCAAGGCAGCAACACGGTTATTTCTGCTTCAGCGACAGGTAAAATCTCCCCTGCACTCACTGCCCTATTTAGCTATCACCAAGCTAGCTCAGCCAATATTAATCTGAGTGGACTGGAAGGAGGTTCCAAGGCAGGACTGGCAACGACTGTAAATCTCCGGTTGGGCTTAGCTTACCGCGACCCGAACGACGATCGCTTCAATGCCTTACTGCGGTACGAATATCGCAAAAATCCCGCGACTATTCCTGACACGATCTTACTAGGAAGTGGCACTGGGTCTGAGGAACACGTCTTTTCTGCCGAAGCGATTTACGCACCGAATTGGCAGTGGGAGTTTTATGGTAAGTATGCCTTTCGCAGCAGCACCTCTTACCTAGCTAACGATTTGGTTGGTACGAGTACAGTTTCTCTGGCTCAACTCCGTGCTACCTATCGCTTAGGTTACAACATGGATTTAGTGGGTGAAGCTCGTTGGATTACTCAACCCTCAGCTAGCTACAGTGAACTAGGCTTTCTCCTCGAAGTCGGCTACTGGCTTACTCCCAATCTACGCTTATCTGCTGGATACGCCTTCGGTCAAGTGGATGATCGTGATTTCAGCGGTTCTCGCTCCGCAGGCGGCCCCTATGTCGGTTTAACTGTTAAATTGAATGACCTTTTTGGTAGCTTCGGACAACCAAGAATCGCACCCCATCAACAGCAGGAATCTCAGGTGGAAAACCTTGATGAGTAGGTGGCTATTCATATTTGTCGTTGAGGCAAGTGGAAGTCAGGAGTCAGAAGTCAGAAGTCAGGAGTCAGAAGGGAAGAGGATTTTAGTTTTTTAACATTCCTTGACATACCTTCGTTTATTTGTGCCTACCTAACATAGGAGATAAGCAACAATGCGATCGCTACAAGCCAATCATTCCCTTTGGCACAATTCACTCTTCCTGCTTCTGAAAGCGCTTGCTCGGTGCCGCTTACACAACATTCTACCGTTGGCTAGTGTCATTGTTACTTGCACGACTGGTTCTGCGATCGCTGTTCAATCCCCAACTCCCCCCATCTCTGACAGTTGGCTAACCAGTCAAAATATCGGGGTTAATGTCCCTGATGGCAGTTGCAATCTCGGAGACGGCACCCCTGATGCCGCAATCACACCCTATATTAGTCCTGAAGTTACAAGAAACGTCATCGCTACCCGTAATCTTGTCGATACTTTAGATGATACGTGGCGCACGGCAGCAGGTGGCTCGTCAAGTGGAATTGTACAACCTTGGTTTGGCACCAATAGCGCTCCAGGTAGTGTAAGCAGATTCACGTATTTCGACCCATCCATATCTAGCAGCGTGAATGCGACTGTACAGTTGGTGCTCGTGAATATTACTGGCATCACTAATTGTGCGGGTGTCTCTAATACCTCATCCTCAACCCCATTGATTTCTACTAGTAATACGTTGCAGGATTTATCACCCCGTCCGGCCAGCTTATACAACACGGCTAATCAGCCTGCCTTTTGGAATCAAACGATTGTATCGGGTAATGATGGTCGCCGCTTTGCTGTTCGCTTTACCTTTGACCAACCTGTAAAATCTTTTGGGGCTTGGTTTGGTGACTTAGAAACTCGCACCACCAACGGAACTCCAGCAATTTTGCGGCTTTTGGATGCGTCCGGTAATCGCATTGGTCATGATATTGCCATACAACCGACAACCCTATATGATGGCAATCCACCAGACCCTGAAGCTGTTGACCAAGCTCAATGCGGTTCCTCTGCTACTAATATTGGCTGTGGTAATGCCTCAACTCGTTGGGTGGGGTTTGTGGACAGTAACCCAACTCCTCGCGTCAGTCAAGTTTTAGTGATTGTTGGCGATGATGACTTGAATGATGATGGCGACACGGAAATTCTCAGCTTCATTGGAGCTAATATTATCCCAGCCACCGCTAACCCAAATTTGCTCCTAGTCAAACGCATCACTGCTATTAACGGCGTTGAATTGACTGATTTTATTGATGACCCGAATTCAACAAATGACAACGCCTCTAACTGGCCTACTCCTGTGAAGACGTACCTGCGCGGAGCGATTAGTGGCATTGTGAAGCCTGGTGATGAAGTGGAGTATACAATTTACTTCCTTTCTACAGGAAGCCAGAACGCCACAAATGTTAAAGTCTGCGACCTCATTCCTGCCAATACAACCTTTGTTTCTACAGGGTTTAATGGCTTAACGCCTACAGAGGGAGGTTTACCAGAAAGCGATCGCGCAATTGCACTTGCCCTTCATTCTACAAGCCTACCGACAGCTCCTACTGTTTATCTCACCAATACTGCTGATACAGATAGAGGACAGTTCTTTCCTCCAGGAACGCCCTTACCTGCGGCTTGTTCAGGCAGTAATAGTAACGGGAGTGTCCTTGTAAACGTTATCACTATGCCAAATACCCTACCCCCTGCGATCGCTCCAGGTACACCATCCAATTCCTATGGTTTCATCCGTTTCCGTGTCAGAGTCAACTAAAATTGAAGGCTTTGAAGCTATTAGAGGAATTCATCGACAATTTTTAATTATTAATAATCGCTCTCGCAGCGAGCAAGCTACGTAATTTGTAATTCAAGACGGGTTAGAGTACCCCGACCAAAAAGGTCGTCCACGTTCAGGTAGGGTTTAAATCCCCGGCGAGAACGTTAATTACGAATTATCAATGACGAATTACGAACTTTTCATCATACCTCCTTTCTAATAGCAAACCACAGGGGCAGATCTAGACTAGCTGAACAACTAAACCATCACATCGAAACATTGCCAACTAGAGAGCCACCTTAGAAATCAGATGCCAGTTCACCAGGCCAACAAGAGGATTCACTAGACAGTATATTTTTCGTTTCCAAGTCTAATCCACGAGGAAAAACAACGATTTCCTTACCTTGACGCAATGCTTTTTGATAAAGAGTGAGCGCTTCATTCAAGCAAAAACAGGGAATTGGAATCCATCGGTCACTGTAAAAAAAGACGACAACTGGTTTTTTTGCATACTCCTCGATGGGGAGTGGATTTTGCCAAGGTGAGAGCATATGTAAAATATTTTAAAGATTTTTAAATGCTGATATGTTTTTATATATTTATGCCTGTCATACGTAAGTAATACTAACTACCTTTCGTCATATTCCCAAAGGAGTACATGAGATTTTGTCAAGTAGCTCAATCAATAATCGCCAGCTAGTTCAACATGACTAACCACTAATTATTTGCATTCGCCGACTGCTTTTTTCCGGAGTAACAGCTATGGCAAGATGCGATGGAGCGCAATTTTACCGAAAAATCAAATCCAGACGCTGTTGAGCTTTCTCCAGGGCTTCCTTTGGTGAGCTTTTACCTAACAAAACTGACTCGATCGCTCGACCCAAATTCTCAGAAATCCGACTATACCCTCTAAAAATCGGACGCGATCGCCCGTACTCGGCTTGCTGTACAAAGACGTTTACCGCCGATTGCTGCTTAACAAAAGCTTGATACACCTCATTTTGACGTACTCTAAGGTTAACGGGCAGATAGCCCGTCTTTATCGCCCATTCCGTCTGGAATTTTTCTCCTAGCACATACTCCGCAAACTGAAATGCCGCCTGTTCGCGTTCGGGTGTAGTTTTAAACAAAAACAGATTTTCTCCCCCGATTCCCGTAGCTTGCCGTACTTGAGTGGGCATCGGGAGAACACCGAAATCAACGCCTGTCGCCTGAAGTTCTCCTAAAGTCCAAGGACCAGATAACTGCATCGCCACCTTACCCGTGAGGAAACGATTCATTTCATAGCCTCGTTCGGGGCCAGACAAGACTGCTGAACCATCCTCGATTAAATCTCGCCAAAATTGTAGCGCTGCGATCGCTCCCGGATTCACTAAATTTACACGGGAAGAGGACAAAGGGAAGTTTTCGGCAGAGGCATCTCCCCTTGTCCATATCGTCGCGCCTTCTGTTCCCCCCTCTTGTGTTATCAACTCACCACCACCACTCCACATGAACGGTAACCACATAAATACCGTCCACTCACCCTTACCCAAAGGCAATAGCATTCCATACTGATCCACCCGCCCATCACCATCAGTATCGCGAGTCAGTGTTTTCGCAACCTGCCGCAACTCCTCCCAGGTTTTGGGTAACTGAGTAATTCCTGCTACTTCAAACAGCGAAGGACGATAAAAAATTCCTGCATTATTGGTCCCAAAAGGCACCGACCAGATCTGGTCGAACAATTGCATTGATGCAAACAACACTGGGTCAATTTCATGCTTAAGCGCTGAAGCTGCCAGTAAATCGTCTAGAGGACGAATTGCATTCAATTCGACTAACTGTCCTGTAATAGTCGGGTTAAACCACAACATATCCGGTGGGACATTTCCCACAATGCTCGCTAAAATTTTCGGCATCTGCTGGTCTTCTTGACCCACATAAAGCGAATTTACCTGAATATCTGGATGTTCACGGTTAAATCGATCCACTAAATCCTGTAAAACATCGCGATTGTGTGGCGGATTCACCCCATGCCATAGTGTCAGTTGCATCACATCGGCATTATTAGGGCGTCCTTGTAACTGACATCCCCCCAAAATCAGTAAGAAAATCCCAAAGACCAACAACCGGATGAGATTGAACCCAAAATTCTGTATTTGTTCCTGAAAAAGACCAGCTTTCTCTTCTATCACAGCCATATCTACAATTTCTTGAGAATTTCAACAGTAAATTTACAGAGACTGCGTCCAGAAAAAAAGGGTAGACTCCCGTAATTTCCACGAGGGATTGTCAAAATGGCTGTGCAACAATTTACGAACAGCGACTTACAAGCACAGATCTAAAAGTCATCCAACGAGCAGGTTAGGCAGTTACTTGTGTTTGAGGCATTTCACTCCTGCATCCCGATTAGCGTTATAGCAGCGATCGATAGTGGCGTGGCAATCAAAGAAAACATGTCTCAAGGTTTATCAGTGTCGCAGTGCCGGATAAGTGGAGGGAGTGCCATTACTCCGGTTGAAATTCCATCAGTCAATCGCACTACCCAGTGATCAATGGAGAAAAGTAATGACAAAGATTCTGGTAATTGAGGATGAGGAAAGCGTCCGGGAAAACATTATAGAACTGCTAGACGCCGAGGGGTTCGATGCGATCGCAGCTAAAAATGGTCGTATCGGTCTGCGTGTAGCCCTATCAGAGCTTCCCGATTTGATTTTATGCGATGTCCGTATGCCAGAACTCGATGGTTATGGTGTCCTGACAGGTCTACGCTCCGAGCCAACCACGGCAGGTATTCCTTTTGTGTTTCTGACTGCCAAAGCGGCTAAAACGGATTTGAGCTTGGGTTTGGAATTAGGAGCCAATGCCTATATTACCAAACCTTTTACTCTGGTGGAACTTCTAGACACAATCGAGCAATCCCTCCTGCTTTCATCCAGCCCAAATCACTTAAACCAAGCAAGTAGACTGCAAAATCTAAAGTAGAGATGGGGGAATCTCCAAGTCGGCAGCTCGAGAAAAATATACAACTACAACTATTAATAAATTTTGCGTTCAGGCATTAGAATTGCTAAAAAAGACCAACGACAATTATTTACAACTTTTCACTAAGCTACGAATATAGGAGTTATTGCCGGAACGGGTCTGGGTTTGGCAATTGTCAAAAAGTGTTTAGACATTCACCAAGAGCAGATTACCGTTTAAAGTGAAGTCGGGGTAGGCACTACTTTTTCTGTTACATTGCCAATCTACAACTCGCCATTAACTTATGAAAAAGATCTTAGTCATTGAAGATGAAGAATTTGTCCGGGAAAACATTTTGGAACTCTTGGACGCAGAAGGATTTGAGGTGCTTGGAGCTGAAAATGGTAGCATTGGCGTCGAGCTAGCCAAATTAATGGTTCCGGATTTGATTTTATGTGATGTGATGATGCCGGAAGTGGATGGTTTCGGCGTTTTAACGGAACTACGTCAAGATCCAAAGATGGCAGCAATTCCTTTTATTTTTTTAACAGCAAAAGCGACTAAATCCGATTTTCGTCAGGGAATGGAATTGGGAGCCGATGATTATATTACTAAACCGTTTACAAGAGCTGAATTGCTCGGTGCGATCGCTAGCCGACTTAAAAAACAAGCTGCCGTACAAGAACACTTCCACACTGAACTTGAGCAAGCTAAAGAACAGCTTAACTACTTAATCCACCATGACAGCCTAACCAACTTACCTAATCAGCTATCGTTGCGAGAGCGATTTAAGCAAGTAAAACCGACAAACTCTGATAGCGAAAAATTGGTAACAGTTTTGTGTTTAGGCTTAGATCGATTTAACCAAATTAACGATCACCTAGGGCACGCTCTCGGAGACTTGTTACTCAAAGCTGTTGCTGAACGTATTAAGGATTGTGTGGGGAATTATGATATAGTTGCTCGCTTAAATGCTGCTCAATTTGCCATCATTCTGGCATTTGACAAGTCAGATAATTTGCCGACAACTCAGTATAAAAAAGTGGTGAGTGATATCGCCCAAAACATTTTGAATCAGCTCTCCCAAACCTTTGAATTAGGAAGTCGTGAACTCTTTGTCACTGCTAGCATCGGTATTGCTCTTTATCCGCGTGATGGCACAGATATCGAGCAGTTACTCAACCATGCCAACACAGCGATGCTTCAAGCGAAGCAACAGGGAGGCGATCAATATGAGTTTTACAGTGCCGCTTTGAACATCGGCTCTTCAGATCGTCTAGCTTTACAAAGCAGCCTGCGTCATGCCTTAGAACGCCAAGAACTTTTGCTATACTATCAGCCCCAAGTTGATCTTAAAACTGGGCAAATTGTTGGCGCAGAAGCTTTAGTCCGTTGGCAACATTCAGAACGGGGACTCGTTTCACCGGATAAGTTTATCCCGATCGCTGAAGAAACAGGATTGATCATACCGATTGGAGAGTGGGTATTACAAACGGCTTGTCAACAAACCAAAATCTGGCAAGAGGCTGGTTTTAGAGATTTACGGATAGCCGTAAATTTATCGAGCCGTCAATTCAGTCAAATCGATTTACGCCATCAGTTAGTTTCTATTCTCATGGAAATCGGTCTTGACCCTAAATCTATTGAATTAGAACTCACTGAAAGTATGTTAGTTCAGAACACTGAAGTTGCAATTCGTCGATTAAATGCCTTGAAATCCCTGGGTGTGGAAATCGCTATTGATGATTTTGGAACCGGATATTCTTCTTTGAGCTACTTACAGCAATTTCCATTCAATATTTTAAAAATTGACCGCTGCTTTATTCGCAATATTACGGAAAACCCTAGTAATGCTGCTATTACAAGAGCCATTATCG
>CBKWLJ010000162.1:0-17673 GCA_966675205.1 uncultured bacterium | reverse complement strand
GGTACAGGTCTAGTATTAGGCGCACCTGGAGCTGATGGATTAGGCGACACCGTTACTTCCGGTTGTATGGGAACGGCTGAAAAAGGATCGACACGACCTTTATTCATCCGGTTAAAGACCTCATCAGGTGGTACGGGTGGAATTAATCCTGGTACTGCTGTCGTAGCTCCTGGCTGTTGAGCTACTAAGGGTTTACCCGTATCAAAAGGAGCTTTTGAAGGTGCAGGTTTTGGCTGAATGGGAGAGGCGACCGGTGTTGGCGAAGGAGTGTTAGTTTCTACTTGTTCACCCGTGTCACCACTCTGACATCCTCCTACAAATAAAGCTAAAAGGCTTACCCAGGTTATTAATGAAGCTTGACGCATAAGCAGTCCCCCAACGTTTTACCAGAAGATACCCCAGAAAGCAGCCGAAATAGAAAGTTAAGTTAGGATGTAGAGCACCCTGAAAATCAAAACGCTTTATCTTGTCTTGTCAAACCCTTGCTGGTTTGAATATCACTGCTCTTAACGGCTGTGTTGACAGTACAGTGATTAGTGATTTTTTTGTGTCACCTACTTATATATTAGTTTCCCCAAGGCAAGGTCACGAGCAGTAACAGAGGAATGAGGGACTTGCTGGCGTTTTTTCACCGTCAGCTAACGCCTGATTAGAGTACATTTTAATGCTCTGTCGGGTTTAAGAATTTTTTCAGAAAGTCTAAACCCTTTTTAACGCGGCGGGATACCGTCACTACACTGATGTCTAGGCGTTCTGCGACCTCTTTTTGGGTTAAGTCGTGTAGAAATACAAATTCTAAAACATCACGAGTCCGTTTTTCCAGATGAGCCAAAGCTTGTTGTAGGCGAATCTGATCTTCTTGCGCTAACTGGAAACTGCGATACCGAGGATCGGGGACAAGTTCGGCTAAGCTAGATGTTCCTTCTTCTGAATCTCCTACAGGTGTATCTAAGCTGAGGGGTTCGCGATTTTGATGAGCTAGTTTAATTTCTTGCCATTCAGCCAAAGAGATCTCTAATGCGATCGCCACTTCAGAATCAGTGGGTTGCCGATTGAGCTTTTCCCGTAAATCGTGAATGATTTCCACAGACTGCTGTCGCAGGGCTAACCAGCGCCGAGGAATGCGAACCGAGCAACCGCGATCGCGCAGATAGTGTTGGATTTCACCACGAATATAGGGAATAGCAAAAGTACTAAACGCGCTTCCCTTTGTCGTGTCAAATCGCTCAACAGCACGAATTAAGCCAATGCAGCCAACTTGAAGTAAGTCTTCGTAGCTTTCGGTACACTGATTAACCCAATGATGGGCTTCTTTTCTAACCAGCCCGAAGTTGAGGTGAACTAACTGATTACGAATTTCTGGACAATGGGTTTGCTGGTATTTCCTCAATAATCGCAGGCTTTCGTGCTTCAGTTCATGGGTGATTGGAGTAGACATGACAGGATTTATGCGGTAGAGCACGGTCTGAGAAAGCGACTCTAGATTTAGTGTGTATTTCCATCACAAGTCGCTGCTGTGATTTAAGACACAGAAGTTAGTTTTCCAAGTTGTATTGCACCCATAAGACAACGGCACTAAAGCCAAAAAAGATTGAGTCTTTCGCAAGAAGTCTTCAATCTTGTATCAATAATCAATAATATGCTGTTGTAAGACAATATTATCAGTTCCTTAAGAATTATCAAAACAGAAATTTTACGTAGAGACAAGTTTAGCGTCTCCGTAATTTCACTGAGATCGACCCATTCCTCTACTTTAATTATTAAAAATTTTTTCTTGTCCGGAAAATATCTTACTTGAGATAGAGGCGAGATAGGATTGATAGGCTTTTTAAATGTCATCGCCAGATGCATGACGGTGAGCTTACAGGTGTGTAAGTATTTTGTCGATTTCTAAAGCAAAAGGGGCATATGCCCCTTTAATAAGCTCCTACAGCTTTTATTCGCCGATTAGTTGAATAGAACGAACCACACTCAACTTATTCGGTGTCAATGCGAGCGTAAAAGATACCACGAATCTTGACTTCTTCTGGATCATCCGCACCTAAATCCGTATCGGAGGGTTGCTCGCTTTCAAATGTCCCAGCAATTTCACCGGTGTAGCTATCTACCTTAGCGACTTGGAGAGAAATACTGCCGTTGCGAGTTTCCACACGCTTGACATTGGCGCGAACGATGTCTTCCTTATCCGCTTGGGAGGGGATAGCCACGGCATTGTCATAACCAGCCGCAACACCCCGACCTTTTGGATCTAGGAAAACCGCTCCTCGATAGGAAGGAACTTTGAATTCACCTTCAAAGTCAGTAGCCGTGCTGATGCTATCCAGTCCGGGTTGTGACTTGGCAACCAAATTTTTGATGGTGAACAGGAAGGGTACTTGTTCGCCCCCAGGCAATTGAACCGTGATGGCTTGAAAGTCGATACCATCCTCTTCAACAAACGTTAGGCTTCCGTCTTGATCAACTTTTAATGGACCGCGAATTTGATCCAGGGAGGATGTGAGTCGTGTTAGTAACTTACCTGGAACATACTCTGCTTCTTGTCGCTTATTGGTTGGTTCTTCCTTGACAAAAAATGTCGTTGGTTGTATGCAAAGATCTTTGAGTACGTAGGACTGGTTTGGATCGATGGGAATATAACCGCGAGTCGTTTCTGCCAGTTGTGGGCAATTATTGGCTAAACCGGTCCCTCTGATTTGGTCATAGCTGAGTGGAACATCAGTTGCACTGGCTGGCCCCTCACTACAAGCCGTTAACACCCCCAGACACAAAGCCAGGAAGGCAACAATGATAGCGCGATACCTCATGGTCAACCTCAATCGTCAATATCTAAGAAAGAAAATTTTTCTTATGGTGATGGGTGAATCGGACTCCAATAAATAGGAGTGCAACAGCTACTGTCCTCAAGACATCGACAAGAGATGCCCACAATTCACTATCTACCCATGTTATAGTTTTGGGCACACAAAAATTTTCGGCGTAGGCTCCACTCACGGAACCGTTGCCAAGCTGAATACGGTTCTGAAGATGGCACCGAAGATGTGAGCCCCAGCTCTTGTTTAAGAGCATTGTACACTCCGAAGGGACGCCTTTAATCGGAAGTGACATCCTCCCCTAATACTGATTAATTAAGAAGAGACTTGTTTGAAAAAGCAGGGGAGCTGGAGAAGAGGAATTAGAGCTTATCCGAGCGGTATTACATTCTCGCCAATCTCTGCTTCCCCTACGCGTCAAACCTAGGAGAGACGAGAGACAAGAGAGATTCTTGAGGGCAAGGGAAATAAGAAACCCAAGGATGATGACTTCGGTGTTAATAGCTCACGGTTAACTGCCTACTGTTCAAGACTTTGGGTCTAGAGATGCCGTCCCAGCAATCCGGACTGAGGGCGGGTGGCGCTCAAGAGTGCCACTTCCCTTCGTTAATACTCTCTATTGAATTGAGGATTTTTACCCTCCCTCATTGCATCTAGCCAGTATTTAAGTCAATCTATTTATTCAAAAATTCTTCAAAAAAATGGCATCAACTGTGAATACAGATTCAGATTTAACGCCGTTACAGGTGGAACTGCAAACCATTACAGCCGAGATTCTCGCTCTGGCAGCTAACTATCAGGGGGATTGCTTGGCGCTTTTAACATTGCTGCGGATATTAGAGCAGGTTCATCGCGAGATTCGAGAAAACTGGTTTCAAGCCTCGTTACCGGATAATCGACAAGCGCTTTATGCTCTCTTGAAAGATATTGAAGAAATGGGAGGCTGGCCTTATATCGATCGCTTGAGGCTGCAATCACTGCTCTCTACTGTTCCAGAGCTTGCTGACTCAACTGATGAGGGAACAAGCCAAGATTAATGGTGACAACTTGTGCAGCGCAACCGTTTTTAATGACTTGACTGACGGCACAGCAGTACCCCATTGACAAAGCTAAACCTGCCGGATCTAAAAGCAAGACACAAAACACCACAAGTGCTAAGATCCAGCAGTCAGTTTTGGAATTTGAAAATCAATATCCTTTGCTTATGGCAAGCGCCGTGGAATCAATTAAGTTTGGAACAGACGGCTGGCGAGGCATCATTGCCGCCGACTTCACCTTTGAGCGCTTGGCTTTAGTCGCACCTGTAGCGGCGAAAGTCTTAGCAGATGTTTTTGGCGAAACAACAGGAAGCCGCACCATTATTGTGGGCTATGATCGCCGCTTTATGGCAGAAGCGTTTGCCCAAAAAACAGCCGAAGTTGTTCAAGCGGCTGGATTTGATGTGTTGCTCTCACAGAGTTACGCTCCAACTCCGGCTTTTAGCTGGGCAGCCAAGCAGCAAAACGCACTAGGGGCTTTAGTGCTTACGGCTAGCCACAATCCTGCGGCTTATCTAGGATTGAAAGTTAAAGGGGCATTTGGAGGTTCGGTTTCCCCAGAAGTTACTCAAAAAATTGAAGCAGCTTTATCTGATGCAGTCGTAACTTCCCAAGCACCCGGTCAGATTGAAACCTTTAATCCTTGGACGAGCTACTGTGAAGGACTGCGTTCAAAAGTTGATATAGCCAAAATTCAGTCATTGATTGGGCAAGGAAAATTAACCGTCTTCGCCGATGTCATGCATGGAGCAGCGGCGGGAGGCTTGAGTCAAATTTTAGGGGTATCGATTCAGGAAATTAATAGCTCACGCGACCCGTTGTTCGGTGGAGGTGCTCCAGAACCTTTACCTCGCTACCTGTCTCAGATGTTCCGAGTAATGCGGACACATCGACGCTCTGAAGGGTCAAATCTACGTGTGGGTTTGGTGTTTGATGGGGATAGCGATCGCATTGCGGCTGTCGATGGAGACGGTAACTTCCTGAGCTCCCAAATTCTGATTCCCATCCTGATTGAACATTTAGCAGAGCGGCGTAACTTCACAGGAGAAATCGTCAAAACGATTAGTGGCTCCGATTTAATTCCGCGTGTTGCTGCTCTGTATGAATTGCCGGTATATGAGACTCCCATTGGTTACAAATACATCGCGGATCGGATGTTATCGACTCCAGCCTTATTAGGTGGTGAGGAATCGGGAGGAATTGGTTATGGGAATCATATTCCCGAGCGAGACGCCCTGTTATCAGCCCTGTATCTCCTAGAAGCGATCGCTGAGTCAGGGATGGATTTATCTGACCTTTACAAGCGTCTACAAGAACGAACGGGTTATACCTCTTTCTATGACCGGATTGACTTGCATTTATCTGGCATGGAAGTGCGCTCGCGTCTGCTAGAACAATTACAAACTCAGCCCTTGACAGAAATTGCTGGTCAAAAAGTTGTGGATTGTCAAACGACAGATGGGTATAAGTTTCGTTTAAGCAATGACAGTTGGTTGCTGATTCGGTTCAGTGGCACGGAACCCGTTTTGAGGTTGTACTGTGAAGCCCCCACACCAGAGCAGGTGCGTCATACTCTTAGTTGGGCTAAAGATTGGGCGAATCAGGTGTGAAGGTTAGAAAGTTGAAAGCTAAAGGTTTAAAGGTTGTTCGGCGCAGCCGTTCGGTGAAGGGTGGATTTGAAAGTTGTTAGCGTAGCGGGGCGTAGCCCAGGTTTGAAGGTTAGGTAAACTGGTTTAAACGTTCAATTCTTAATACTGCCCATTTTTACCTCCTCTTTGGACTTGAGACTAAAACATGACATTGCTGGTTGTCGCAACAGGGAATCCCGGTAAGCTACAGGAGATGCAAGCGTATCTAGCTGATTTAGGGTGGGAATTGCAGTTAAAGCCACCCGAATTAGAGATAGAAGAAACCGGAGATACGTTTGCCGCCAATGCTTGCCTTAAGGCATCTGCCGTCGCGAAGGCAACAGGAAAGTGGGCGATCGCTGATGATTCTGGTTTAGAAGTCGATGCCCTTAATAGTGCTCCTGGCATCTATTCAGCACGTTACGGGAAAACAGACACAGAGCGAATTGAACGGTTATTAGAAGAACTCGGCGATGAAGCCAATCGGGGCGCACAGTTTGTTTGTGTAGTAGCAATCGCTCGTCCGGATGGAGCGATCGCGCTTCAAGTACAAGGCATCTGCCGAGGGGAGATTTTGCATACCCCTCGTGGAATAGGCGGCTTCGGCTACGATCCGATTTTCTACGTACCCGAGCAGAGAATGACGTTTGCCGAAATGCCGCCAGAAATGAAGCGACGCTACAGTCATCGCGGCAAAGCCTTTGAAGCACTTTTGCCTCAGTTAAGTCAATTAGCTTGACTGTCGGCAGCCACAGCAATTTGTTACCACAAGTGAGGCTCTTATCAGTAGCAGCAGAGCCTCAGCTTTTAACATCAAGGATGGGAGATCCTTTAAACCGCCTCTAGGTTCTTTTCGCCTGTCCGGATGCGAACAACTTGATCGACGGGACTGATGAAAATTTTACCGTCGCCGATTTCACCTGTGCGGGCAGCAAGAATGATTTTGTCTACCACCATATCAACTTGGTTATCTTCAACAACAATTTCCACTTTGAGCTTTTGCAAAAACTCAACGGTGTATTCAGAACCGCGATAGCGTTCGGTTTGACCTTTTTGGCGTCCAAATCCCCGAACTTCAGAAACTGTCATCCCGACAATACCGGCGTTGACTAGGGCGATTTTTACTTCATCTAGCTTGAAGGGCCTGATAATTGCTTCTACCTTTTTCAAGATTGTTGCTCCTCACGAATTTTTCTATCTATCTCTATAAAGACAGCATGACATTTTCTAGCACCGTCTAGATCGGTGTTTTGTAACTTTTATTACATTTTGTTGGGAGTAAGTGCGTTGAAGATTTATTCGCAGTTGCATTCATCCGTAGCACATTCATTCTCTCCGCGTCCCTATGTCCCCGCGTCCCCGCGTCTGTCTCAACTACTATGTTTGAACGCAACTCGGTATTATTCGCCCTGTGCAGGAAAAAGCGATCGCCAGCCACCTGCAAGTTGCCATCATCTTGAGAACTAAAGTGTATCCAAAAACCTTTCTCCTGGTAGCGATCGCTGTTGTAGTTGTTGATTCATTTGAATAGCAGCAGCTAATCCAGAGCGCAAGGCACTTTCTATCAGGTTTCCCCCACACCAATCCCCACAACAAATTAAAGGTAACGGTCTTTCAGCCGCTAAGCAATCTTGATTTAAGAAATGATCAGGAAAAGCAAAACGCCAACGGTGGACTTGAAACCAATCAGGGGCATTGAGCCAAGGAAGAAGCAACTGTGCAGCACGAGATAACAGTTGCTGTCCTGCGAGATTTAAATCTTGGGCATCCAGATATTGTTGGGCAAATTGAGCTGTACTTTGCAGGACAAAGATAGGCAGTTGAGGATCGGGACGCTTACTGCTATCTAAGCCAATCCAGGCTAAATCTGAATCATTTGATATAGTACAAGCATTCCAGGTTGGTAAAGGCAATTCCTGAACTGACTTTACTCGATAGCCTGCCATCACGCTGAGACAAGGGTCAAATTCAATAGAGCGCAGGTTCTTTAAAAATTCCGAGGGCAATCCAGTTGGGAGCAAGGGTTCTAATAAAATTAGGGCTTGGGGAGCGGGAATGGCAACAACAATCGCCTTGGCTGTTAGTTCGTTCTTTCTGTGTTCAGAGGAGTCAAGAGTAAGATGCCAGGTTTGTGATTCTGTGGGTTTGATCATCTCTACTCGAGAGTTGCGCCAAATGTCTAAACCTGTGGCGAGAAATTTGGCAACCGCTGTCATTCCGGCGGGTGCGATGTAACGCCTGAGGAGTGAGGAATGAGTCGGACTTGGGATAGCACAATGGGATGGATTACATTTAAGTTCGTAATTTGTATTTGACCAAACCGTAATGATGTCACGTTCTTCTAAACTCTCAATTAGCTGGGACAACATCTTGGCTTGCGGTTCTAGATAACGCACTCCATGATCGGCACAGGTATTTTGCAGGCGTCGGGTTGCGATTCGTCCACCAACACCGCGAGATTTTTCTAAGATGACGACATGATATCCAGCTTGATGCAGTTGTTGGGCGCAAGTCAGTCCCGCTAGTCCTGCACCAATAATAGCGATATCAAACACAGCAAATGCTCCTAATAGGCATAGATTTAGATAGAAGTAGAATAAATTGACGAGAATGACTCTGGGGTTTTGGAGGGAAGGACGTTGGATGAGCTAAGAAGTGCGTTGGAGTTGGCGACAGAAGAGGAATTAATGCAGTTTACAGAGATTCTCTTCCGTCGTAAGTTTAATCCTCTAGATTACCTGCAAACGCATGACCCACTTGAAATTCAAAGCCGCGATCGCGAAGCTTGGTTGGATGCGATCGAAGAGCGATTTCGCTTTTTAGCAGCCGATGGAATGACGGTACTCAAGGGACGCACCCACGAATTCTCCTATCGACAAGCGTTGATTCAAGTTTGTCATTTCCTGAAGATTCCTTACTCTAAAAAGCTTTCCACGATTGATATTGAGGCGGAGATATTTTTAAATTTGATGGGTAAAGCCTGGAAGCGCTTACCCGCCTCCGAAAAGAAATCTCTAACAGTACGGGTGCAGCGCTCATTAGCGGAGTCTAAGCTCTCTGAGCCCCTCCCCGTGCATATCCAACATGATCCCATGGGGTTGCTGATTAGAGGAGGGAGTGCTTTAGCCGTCAGTTCAGTGCTTAAACCCCTGCTGCTACAACAGTTGGCACGTCAGTTTGCCATTCATTTTGCGACCTATCAAGTCGCAAAAGATGCAGTGATTCAAGGGGGTACAGCAGCAGCCGCACAGTTTCAGAACTACTTGGCGCTGCAAACGGCACGGCGGGGAATGGCGCTTAATGCCGCTCGTTATGGAACGACTCGCAGTGTTTTTGCTTTTCTCGGCCCAATACTCTGGGGATGTTTCTTTGTGGACTTGGGTTGGAGAGCGATCGCTACCAATTATGGTCGCATTATCCCCACTATCTTTGCCTTAGCACAAATTCGTCTGACTCGTGCTGAGTGTTGGGAACCCATTTGATCAGAGGGATTACCTCTACAATTGTTCCGTGCAACGCACAACGCCTGTTCACTGGGGAGGCGAGGAGTGAGCTGATTGACAATTCCAAATATCCTAAATGGCTTTTCTCACATACTTAAAACCCTTGGAAGCAGACATCCTGAATCGCGATTGCAAGGGGCTTGGGCGGTGATGCAACTGGGAGTGTTCTTTTTTCCTTGGATGCCAACCATTGGAACTGTAGGAATACTTCTAGCGGTGGCGGGAACTTGGAAACAAGAGTACCGGGCTATTATTCAACGACCTTTGAATTGTGGACTGGTTATCCTCAGTGCTTGGTTAGTTATGATCAGTTGCTTTGCGAATAACCGTATAGAAGCGTTTTTGGGTTTAGCTAATTTAATCCCATATTTCCTAGTTTTTGCCGGTTTGAGTGCCCTATTTCAAAGCCCTAGTCAACTGCGGCAGCTATCGAAGATTATTGTTGTTGGTTCCTTACCTGTTATTGTTATCGGCTTTGGACAATTGTTTTTAGGATGGGCTGATAAAAATTTTTTGCCCGTTGTGTTGGGTTGGGTACTCGAACCTAGTGGCAATCCCCCTGGACGGATGGCTTCGGCGTTTATGTACGCCAATATTCTCGCCGCTTACCTGCAACTTGTGTTTATTTTGGGATTGGGCTTGTGGATTGAAACGTTTCAAGCTTGGCGAAAAAACACGAATCAATCCAAAAGTCGTCAGTTAGTGTTTTTGAGTGTAGCGGTTTTTGGAAATGCGATCGCTCTTGTCCTCACTCACTCTCGCAATGCCTGGGGAATTGCGGTTATAGCTTGCCTTGCTTTTGCCCTTTACTTAGGTTGGCGTTGGATTGTACTGGGAGTAATGGCGGCAGTGGGTACTGTCCTCTGGGCGTCGTTTGGCCCGGAATTTGGGCGTCAATGGCTGCGGAGTACCCTTGTCCCCTCTTTCTTCTGGGCGCGACTGACTGATCAATTGCATCCCAACCGCCCTATCGCTTTGATGCGGAAAACCCAGTGGCAGTTTACTGAGACTATGATTCAGGAGCGTCCTTGGATGGGATGGGGACTCCGGAATTTTACCCCTCTCTACGAAGCCAAAATGAATCTGTGGCTAGGGCATCCCCACAATTTACTCCTGATGTTGATGGCTGAAACGGGTATTCCCGCAACCCTACTCTTGTGTGGTTTAATTGGCTGGGTTTTAACTCAAGGTGTTTTGCTCTTAAGAGTTTGGTCAGATTCCCTATTCCCTGAATCCTTATCTCCCTGGTCTCAAGATAAATTAATTTTTTTCACCTATTTAATCGCCTTCGGCGGCTTTACCTTATTTAACTTAGTAGATGTGACGCTGTTTGATCTGCGAGTGAATACCCTGTGCTGGCTGGTTTTATCAGCAATTTGCGGCGTAGTCTATCAATATCGGAAGCTGCTGTTGGGTAGAGATTTGAAGGACGCGACTGAATTCAACAGGTTCTAGAATGAGTGCGATCGCATCCGCACCTGTTTAAGTTCTGCGATATTGCAAAATACCTGCAACATCCGATTCCGACCAAGGCAGAGGTGGATTACTGCTGTAATCAATAAAGTAGTCGTATCCCAACTGCTCATAGAGGTCATTAACCATATACTTCTTCGAGCAAAGGAACTGTTAACTTAATCGGTTGAACAGTCGGTTGTGATACGGCAACCGCCGTCTCGCTCAGCGTTGAGTTGGTTCGGCTTTGCTGCATTGCTACATCTGGTCTACCAATTGTGAGCGCTGTTGATCCAGAAATCTTATAAACCCACTTGTCAGTAACCACACGATATTTTGGCAGCAACTTTGGAATTAAAGCTCTAGCTAAAGCGGCGACAAGTTGATTATGGAAGTCAGACCAGAATTCTGGCTGCTCGATATAGGGGTTCATCCCAGGAAAAGGATTGGGCATAGGAGGGGTCTTTCTAGATTGACTTACCTCACATTGTATTCTTGGGCAGTGTTTACATCGCTCAACCAGTAGTTGCTCGTGTCGCTTGCAGCACAAGCAAGTGGCGATCGCTGGGTTCCATCCGACATAGCGCTGCTCTCTTGGCTTGGCTTAAAATAATCTAAAAACCCTTTTTCAAGAAGCAGGATGAAACTGCGGTGTCTCAAGAGCGGGTAAGACAAACAATCAGAGAGCGTGTCATAGTAGCTAGTCCCAACTATTATGCGCTATTGGGTTTACACCCCAGTGCATCACCCATAGAAGTCCGACGAGCCTATCGGGAACTTAGTAAGATCTATCATCCCGATACCACGGAATTACCAACTGACACGGCAACTCAGAAGTTTCGACAGATCAATGAAGCCTATGCGACTTTAAGCAATCCCGAACGGCGAGGGGCATATGACCAAAAAATTGGCTACTCACGTTTGAGTGTAATTCAGCAGCCTCCGGGCTTCAACACGCCAGTAAATCAGCCCCGACGCACTTACTCGTCCTCCGCTTACCTTGACCCCAGTGACCGTCCTCTCTCGGCGGGCGAGATTTTTGCTTTGTTCATTTTAGGCTTAACCTTCATCGGCTGCTTGCTATTGGCGATCGCAATTGGTTTAACACGAGGAGATGCCGCGTTTCAAGTGTCTGGTGTAGGGAGAAGCGGGTTACCCACCCAACAACAGCTAAACCCTCAACGCCCAAGAACGACTACCAACCTTAATTCCTCTTTAGATCAGCCGTTAGTAACCAGTAAGGCTCCAACAATTCCTAAATTGGTGCCAAACGATTAGTAATAATCTTGAGTACAGGGCTAAGTAGACAACAATCCAATTCATCAAAATTTTGTTTAAGGCATCCAACACTGTCCTGACCTAACTAAAAGTAACCCACTTATATGGCTTTTCCACCCGCAGACACTCCCCTATACAACCACCCCCTCCCTGAAATCGAGAAGTGGCTCAAAACCCAAGGATGTGAACAAGACCGCGATGACCTCCACTGCTGGCACGTTGAGCGTTCCACCTGGAAAGCTGAATTGTGCTTGGACATTGAGGAGTTAACCGTGCGCTATTTGAAAGCCGGAGACGGTGGGCGAGATATCCAACGCTCCTTCAAGTACTCTCTCAGCCGCAAGGATGTAGAAGCGGCTGTTTTCTCTGGCCCTTAAAAGTTAGTTGAAAGTCAGAAGGTTGGAAAGTTGGAACGTTGAACATAGAAGCATAAGTTCAAAATTGATCAGTTTTAAGTGTTCAGCTATCGCTCCTTAAGTTTTCAATTCTGAGTAAGTTCGCTGCACTAATAATCTTCCAACCTTCAACCTATAACTTTCAATATTTCAACTTTTAACCTTCAAACCTTCTTAAACCTTTCCAAATCGTCGCTCACGCTTTTGATAGGCAGACAATGCACGATGAAATTCAGCGCGATCAAAATCTGGCCAAAGGGCGTCTGTGATGTAAATTTCCGCATAAGCCATTTGCCAAAGTAGGAAATTGCTCAAGCGCATCTCACCACTGGTACGAATCAACAAATCGGGGTCAGACAAGTTAGCCGTATAGAGATGACGGGAAAACAGTTCCTCGTTAACTTCATCCGGTTGAATTTTACCTTCTTGTACTTGAGTTGCGATCGCACGACAGGCTTGTAAAATATCCTGGCGTCCCCCATAGTTCGTAGCCACAGTAAACTGAATGCCACCATTATGCTGAGTTTGAATCATCGAACGCTCAATTTCAGCCTGTAAGGATTTCGGCAGAACCGATAAATTTCCCACAAACTGAATCCGCACGTCTTCCTGCATCATCTCTTGGAGTTCTCGCTTCAATACCCGCTCAAATAACGTCATCAAGAAATCCACTTCCTCCAAGGGACGCCCCCAGTTCTCAGTGGAAAACGCATAAGCGGTGAGTGCTTTGACTCCCCAATCTCTACAGCAGCGCAGTAAATTCTTCAGGGCATCCACTCCCTGTCGATGACCCATAATTCGAGGGAGTCCTCGGCGTTTTGCCCAGCGACCATTACCATCCATAATGACCGCCACATGCTGGGGCAACCGTTCTCGATCAAGGTCGTTTGGTAACTCTTGTAATATAGTTTGCTTAGCAGTCATTTCTTCTCTTCAGAAGTTGATGACGGAAGACGAAGGACACGCGAAACCAACCCTCTTGTTCTAGTCTTAATTTGACGACTAATCGTGCGAAACCCTGGAGCAACTGCTTCACGGTCAACAGCAGTCGAAAATTTAGCCTCTAACAATTCTTTCAATTTAGAGCTAGTTAAGGGCCGGTTCAGTTTTCCTCGTTCCGCCAAAGAAATTGAACCCGTCTCTTCAGATACAACAATACAAATGCAATTTTCGACCCGCTCGGTAATTCCCATTGCTGCCCGATGGCGCGTACCGAGTTGCCTTGACGCTGTACGTTCAGAAAGAGGCAAAATTACACCGGCGGCAGCAACGCGAGAACCACGAATCAACACGGCTCCATCATGCAACAATGTCGTCGTTTGAAAGATTGTTTGCAGCAGTTCTTTTGAAACTTCAGCATTGAGCTGAACACCTGGTACAGAAACATCCCGTTCATCAATCGGCCCATTGGTTTCCACAATCATAAGTGCGCCAACCCGATTTTGGGATAATTCTTTAACGGCGTCTACAATTTCATCGATGACACTGTCGGGTTTGGGAACTGGCCGTCGTTTCTCTTGAAACAATTGCACAATTTCCCCCCGCCCTACTTGTTCAAGAAATCGGCGAAACTCTGACTGGAAGATTACAGCCATTGCTACAGCCGAGCCAACCACCAACTTTTCTAACACAAAACTCAGCAGCGTCAACCCCAGTCGATTACTTAATGCTGCTGCCAACATCAGGACAATTAATCCCCGAACCATCCACAAGGTTCGGCGCTCCCCAATAATGAGGAGCACCATATAAGTTAGGGCCAGAACCAATCCAACGTCAATGCTATGAAGCAATAGGGATGGAGCCCAGCTTGGGTCAGGAACAGAACCCGACGACGAGGGGGGCATTGAACTTCTATAAACGATTAGCTATTGGGATGCTTAACTCTGGCTTGATTTTAACGGGAGAAAGCGGTTAATGGTCAGCAAGAGAGTCATTAGCATTTGGCAAAGTGTTAGCCAGCTAGACTTCTTGCCGTAGCAGTGCATTAATTTGTCTTGGTTCGGCGACCTCATCCAAACAAACGTCCCAAGCTCATGATTAAAAGCTATGGATTTATAGGGATGAGTCGTTCTGGTAAACGATCTTGCCGAATTAAATCCTGGTAAGTCTCCCGCTTCAAAATCAAGTTGGCTTCTCCTTCATTAACCAATACAGCCGCCGGCCGGGGCAACCGATTGTAATTAGAAGCCATGCTGTAATTGTATGCACCCGTGCTCATAACCACCAAGATATCTCCTGCCTCGGTTTTAGGTAGGACTGCTTCTTTAATCAAAATATCTCCCGATTCGCAGTGCTTTCCGGCAACAGTCACCGTTTCGGTTGCGGGCGCGGACAGCCGATTAGCGATAACGGCTCGATATAAAGATTGGTAGGTGATGGGGCGAGGGTTATCTGACATTCCTCCATCAACAGATAGGTACGTCCGGATTTCAGGAATGACTTTACGACCCCCCACTCTATAGGCAGTCACACAGGCTGAGCCTATCAGAGAGCGTCCAGGTTCACACAATAGCTTCGGCAAAGGCATTTCCTGTGCTTGGCAAGCACTCGTGAGCGCTTCACAAACTCCCTTCACCCAGTCGTCAATGCTAGGGGGATCATCAGATTCTGTATAACGAATCCCCAAACCTCCCCCAACGTTGATCTCTTGAATCGATAAGCCGTAACTAGAGGCTTTACTCATAAATTCCACCAAGACACCTGCCAAATCTTGATGAGGTTGACGCTCAAAAATCTGAGAGCCAATGTGAGCGTGTAAGCCAATGCAGTTGAGGGATGGATTTTGGCTGACAAAAGCAAACAGTTCGTCTAAGTCGTTGGGATCAAAGCCAAATTTGCTATCGAGGTGGCCTGTGCGAATGTACTCGTGAGTGTGGCACTCGATGCCTGGGGTGATACGGAGCATAATCCGAATGGGCTGAACCTTTAATGCCATATCGGCTAAGGTTTGTAACTCCAGCCAGTTATCCACAACAATCGTGCAGCCACTTTCAATGCCTAGCTCAAGTTCGGCAATGGATTTATTGTTGCCATGGAAATACAGTTTGCTCGCATTGACACCAGCTTCCAAAGCCGTGTAGAGTTCACCTCCTGATACAACATCGATCCCCAAGCCTTCTGATGCTGCGATCGCACAAATCGCCAAACAATTCCAAGCTTTAGAAGCATAAAGCACCTGAGCCGCCCCTGGGTAGTAGCGAGCCAAAGCCTCTGTATATTGGCGGCAAGCTGTTCTCAGAGTCAGTTCATCCAAAATGTACAGAGGGGAACCAAACCGTTCTACTAACGTCGTTACATCACACCCCCCAATTTCTAGACAATCACGGCTGTTAACTGTCGTAGTAAGAGGTAACAGTTCCTGATTGGGTGAGCGAGGTGTATCTCTGTTGTTGGCTGTAAAGAGGTACTGACGTCCAGACAATTGAACCTCAGTTGGGTCAATCGAAAGCATAATGGAATTACTATCCTTAGTTGGCATTACAGGCTCGGTGAGAGCGTCTCGTTAATTAGTGTACAATTGAGGGCTGTGACTTTTTTAAAACTGAAACCCCTAACAACACAGCACCTAAGTGCCGTTGTGGAACTAGACCAACTATGTTTTGGTGGTCTGTGGACGCGATCGGGTTACGAGCGAGAGTTAGAAAGCCCCAATAGTCAATTGCTGATCTTAGAAGCAGCAAGTGATTCGGGAGTATCCGGATTGAATAGTCAGTCTTCGGAAGTGTTAACTCAAAACGCTGTAACAGCGGATTTCAAAACCGTACCGATTCTGAAAAACGCCTTGATAGGGTTAGGTTGTTACTGGTCAATCTTAGAGGAGGCGCACATTACCATACTTGCGGTGCATCCAGACTACCAGAGTCAAGGGCTAGGTCAACTATTATTGTATGCTTTGCTACGGGATGCCAAACAACATAAGTTAGAGTGGGCAACCCTAGAAGTGAAGCCATCCAATGAAGCGGCGCTATCTCTTTACCATAAGTTTGGCTTCACACTCTGCGGACGACGCCGACGCTATTACAAAGACACAGGGGAAGATGCCCTGATTCTTTGGCGCGGAGGTCTGCAAAAACAGGACTTTGAGGAAACCCTTGCTAACTGTTATCGGCAAATCAAGCATCGTCTTGATCTTGTCGGCTGGCAGTTGGATGACTGACGCTCTTCACAATGCTCAAATCCTTACTAGCTAACCCTTAAAGCTATACCCAAATGACGCACTAATTCTATAAAACTTTAGTTGCCTTCCTAAAATCTCTCTTGAAAGAGTAGGGAATAAGAAGGCAAAAGCCATATCGCCGGTTGTTTCCAAACAGACAGTCGGCGAAGTTGCCTATGCTAGAATCAGCGTACACGGGCACGCAACAGGTGATGGAAATACGCCATGTTTGAACGCTTTACAGAAAAAGCCATTAAGGTGATCATGCTGGCCCAGGAAGAGGCACGTCGCCTGGGGCACAATTTTGTCGGCACGGAGCAAATTCTCCTGGGTCTGATTGGAGAGGGAACTGGCGTCGCTGCCAAAGTTCTCAAATCGATGGGTGTCAATCTCAAAGACGCTCGGATCGAAGTAGAGAAAATCATTGGCAGGGGTTCCGGCTTCGTTGCGGTAGAAATTCCGTTTACCCCCAGAGCAAAGCGCGTTCTGGAGCTATCGCTTGAAGAAGCTCGCCAGCTCGGGCACAACTACATTGGCACGGAGCATTTGTTACTGGGGCTAATCCGAGAAGGAGAAGGTGTCGCAGCTAGGGTTTTAGAAAACCTGGGTGTCGATCTGACTAAGGTGAGAACCCAAGTGATTCGGATGCTCGGGGAGACGGCAGAAGTCACCAGTGGAGCAACGACCGGGCGCACCAAAACTCCGACGCTGGATGAATTTGGCTCGAATCTGACTCAAATGGCTTCCGAAGGCAAGCTAGACCCAGTTGTGGGTCGAGCCAAGGAAATTGAGCGGGTGATCCAGATTTTGGGTCGCCGCACCAAAAACAACCCAGTGCTGATTGGGGAGCCGGGAGTCGGAAAAACCGCGATCGCAGAAGGCTTAGCTCAGCGGATTGCCAATAATGATGTTCCCGATATTTTGGAAGAAAAGCGGGTCGTTACCCTAGATATTGGTCTGCTGGTGGCTGGCACCAAGTATCGGGGTGAGTTTGAAGAACGCTTAAAGAAAATCATGGATGAAATTCGCCAAGCGGGGAATGTAATCCTGGTGATCGATGAAGTCCATACTCTAATTGGGGCAGGTGCCGCTGAAGGCGCGATTGATGCCGCTAACATCCTCAAACCCGCTTTGGCTAGAGGGGAATTACAGTGCATTGGTGCAACAACCCTAGATGAGTATCGCAAGCACATTGAACGGGATGCCGCATTGGAACGTCGTTTCCAACCGGTGATGGTGGGTGAACCGAGCGTTGAGGAGACAATTGAGATTCTCTTTGGTTTGCGCGAACGCTACGAGCAACACCACAAGCTGAAAATTTTGGATACCGCATTAGAAGCTGCTGCCAAACTTTCAGATCGGTATATCTCAGACCGTTATCTGCCAGATAAGGCGATTGACTTGATTGATGAAG
>CBKWLJ010000161.1:0-17716 GCA_966675205.1 uncultured bacterium | reverse complement strand
ACCTTCAACTTTCCAACCTTCAACCTTCAACTTTCAACTTTCCAACCTTCAATCTCGACCCTAGACGCGTTCGTGGAATGTCCGCTGAATCACATCCAACTGCTGTTCGCGGGTTAACTTGATGAAGTTCACGGCATAACCGGATACCCGAATCGTTAGCTGAGGATATTTTTCAGGGTGTTCCATCGCATCGACTAAGGTTTCGCGATTGAGGACGTTGATGTTGATGTGATGGCCTCCATTGTGGAAATAAGCATCGAGCATTCCCACTAAATTTTTGACCCTGTTTTCTTCCGTCTTCCCTAATGCCTGCGGCACGATGGAGAAGGTGTAGGAAATGCCATCTTGGGCGTGTTCGTAGGGCAGTTTGGCGACCGATTCTAAGGCTGCGATCGCACCGTTTGTATCCCGCCCGTGCATTGGGTTTGCCCCTGGTGCAAAGGGTTCTCCCGCTTTGCGTCCATCTGGGGTGTTCCCTGTTTTTTTACCATACACTACGTTCGAGGTAATGGTGAGAATCGATTGTGTGGGTACTGCGTTGCGGTAGGTTTTATGCTGACGCAGTTTGTTCATGAAATCTTCGACAAGCTGCGTGGCAATGCCATCCACCCGGTCATCGTTATTCCCATACTTGGGATAATCGCCTTCGATTTGGTAATCCACTGCCAAACCGCTTTCGTTCCGGATGACTTTTACTTTGGCATACTTAATTGCTGACAACGCATCTGCTACTACTGACAATCCAGCAACGCCACAAGCCAATGTCCGATAGACATCCCGGTCATGCAGTGCCATTTCTATGCGTTCGTAACAGTACTTGTCATGCATGTAGTGGATGACATTCAAAGTGTTGACATAAAGCTTGGCAAGCCAATCCATTAACACATCGAACTTCGCCATCACCTCGTCATAATCCAGGTATTCTGAGGTAATCGCCTCAAGCACAGGCCCGACTTGATCGCCAGCTTTTTCATCCTTACCGCCATTGATGGCATACAGTAGCGCCTTCGCTAAGTTAGCGCGAGCACCGAAAAATTGCATCTGCTTGCCAATCCGCATTGCAGAGACGCAGCAGGCAATTCCGTAGTCATCGCCATACTCCGGACGCATCAAATCGTCGTTTTCGTACTGAATTGAGCAAGTATCTGCCGAAACTTTTGCACAGTAGCGCTTGAAGTTCTCTGGCAATTGCTCTGACCACAATACCGTTAAGTTGGGTTCGGGTGCAGGGCCAAGGTTAGATAGGGTATGCAAGAAGCGGAAGTTATTTTTGGTAACTAGAGGGCGTCCATCTAAACCCATACCGCCAATGCATTCCGTTACCCAGGTGGGGTCACCGGAGAACAGTTCGTTATAGTCCGGTGTCCGCAAAAAGCGCACCATCCGCAATTTCATCACGAAATGGTCGATAATTTCCTGTGCCTCGGCTTCGGTGAGGGTGCCGTTATTTAAGTCGCGTTCAAAATAGATATCCAAGAACGTCGAAACCCGTCCCAAAGACATCGCCGCACCGTTTTGTTCTTTGACGGCCGCTAAGTAGCCAAAGTACGTCCACTGTACTGCTTCTTTGGCAGTCGCTGCGGGTTGGCTGATATCAAAGCCGTACCCTGCTGCCATTTCTTTGAGTTCACCCAAAGCACGAATTTGCTCGGTGATTTCCTCCCGTAACTGAATCACTGACTCTGTGATGGCATCAACTTCTAGGGATTCGAGTTGCGTTTTCTTGTCGGCAATCAATCGGTCTACGCCATACAGTGCGACACGGCGATAATCCCCGATAATCCGACCGCGACCATAGGCATCGGGTAAACCGGTAATAATCCCGGAGTGCCGTGCCTTTTTCATGTCACGGGTATAGGCAGAGAAAACACCATCGTTGTGGGTTTTCCGATATTTCGTGAATATTTCTTCGGTTTGGGGGTCGAGTTTGTAGCCGTAAGCTTCTAAGGAGGCTTTCACTATCCGAATACCACCCAAAGGCATGATCGCTCGCTTCAGGGGTTGGTCTGTTTGCAACCCAACAATTTGCTCTAGTTCTTTGGCAATATAACCTGGTGCATGAGAGGTAATGGTCGATACCACCTTGGTATCGGCATCCAATACACCCTTTTCCCTCTCTTGTTGCATGAGGAATTTTACTTTATCCCACAATGTTTGGGTTTTTTCCGTGGGATTGGCTAAAAAAGACTCATCTCCTGTGTATGGAGTGTAATTGCTCTGAATAAAATCCCGAACATTAATTTCTTGCGTCCATTTGTCGGAACTAAAGTCTTTCCATTGCTCAAACATCATATTGCTAAACCCCACTTGGGTTGATAGGATTCACTCCTACTTTTAGGTTAACAACTTTAGTCAATGCTGTAAGTACTTGTACCATTAATTAAATAACTTTTAAAGATTTGGTTTTGGTGCAGCTGAAATTTTCTTTTAGAGGTATGATTGTGCCAAAACCTTGTATAATAAAGCTTCCAGATTTAAATTGATTTAAGTAAAATAAGTTAAAATAGAGGATTAAACAGCATAATATACAGTAGCATTTTTAGTTTTTTGATCAAGAAGAGCAAACACAATAAAGTTTTATTAAAAAGCTGAGAAAAACAACTTATTGATTGTTAATTGAATTGATTTTGTTAGGATTGCATCCTTGCACAAATATTAAACTCCTCCCTTCCACTGAATCTTCAGATGGAAGGGAGGAGTTATAGAAGGTGGAACTCCTCTATTCAGCGAGAAAAGTCCTAATGGTGTTTAAACACCGACTAAATCACGGCTTTCGAGACCAGCGAGTTGCTGAGCGATCGCCATTCTCGTTTCTAACTTTGCAACACTAAACTGGTTACGCAGGTATTCTAAGTGGGCGATCGCACTCGCTTTCTCAGAGTTCAAGCGCATTAAGGTATTTTGTGCTGTTTGGTATTCTTGATCAACACAGAGCAGTTCAAAACGGCGTCCTCTGCGCTGGTCTTCATTTTTCAAGCCATGCTCAAACGCAGCAGTACGGTCAGCTTTGCCTTCGAGACGGGCGATGTGCTGATTGACGGCAGCCATTTGTGCGTCTAACTCATTCACAACTTGTGCCGCTTGCGCGATCGCGGCAGGATACTGACTCATTTTCATGGAAGGTTGAAGGTTGAAAGTTGGAAGGTTGAAGGTTGAAAGTTGGAAGGTTGAAGGGTTGTTCATCATTCACAATTCATAATTTTGGTGCCCCCTTCCCTACTCATGTTGATTACGCGACCAATTCCGGCGGTTGTGACTTAACTGCAACTGATGCTACATCTGCGGGAATCTTCTGAGGTTGTACGATGGCGTCTTTTTCTAAGACAGTGACTTCAATGTTGACGGCTACTAAATAAGAACCTGCCTCATCTCCCACAGCTTCAGCAATCAAACTGGCAAAATCTGGGCGTTCTGCTGTGAGTGCATCTCTGAGAATGTACTGATCCCATTCATACTGAGCATTGGGATTGATGCTGAGGATGTAGTGCTTCGTCATGGAGGAAAAACCTTGAATTTTCAAAAGGGTGGTGACGTTAACCGCCGCTCGAATCCCACCCCTCTATTATAGTACATTTGTACTCAAAGAATCCAAGGCTGTCTGGGGTAGGATTTAGGAGAACATTCGACCCTTCATCGAAGAAGACGCTCCAGACGCGGAGAAAGGGAGACACTCCAGAGTCTCTCGTTTGTTGCGTGACGCGGTCTCGCGATCGCTTCCCTTGCGAGAGTGTCCAACGGTCCCTTGACCCCCACTGAAAAATTTCAGTGGCTTGCGTTCTCAAGAGTGGTTCAATCCCCGTCTGAACGCTGTCCCCGCGTCCGGAGCGTCTGGAGTGTCCCCGTGTCCTTGAACCTTTAAGTTTTTCCCTGATTTAACTGTGGGAAGCGGCTTGGCTGTCATCCGAGGACTTCGCTTGACTACCCTCTGAGGAATTCCTGGGTAGAGAGTTAGTGAACCAAACCTCCTGCTGTGGCATGGGAATCGAAATCCCAGCGCTGTCTAAAGCGATCTTCAAGCGTCGGCGAAACTCACGGGCAACAGCCCATTGCTGCAAGGGCTGAGTCTTAATCCAAACTCGAATAATCACGCCCCGACTGCCAAAGTCATCGACCCCTAAAACTTCGGGTTTATCCAGAATTTGCTCTCGCCATAGCTGGGCTTGGCTCATTTCGTCAGCGACTTGACCAATTAGCTTCAGCGCCTTATCTACATCGCTGTAGTAAGCGACGGGAATAGCCAAGTCGGCGCGAGACCAATTACTGGAGAGGTTAGCAACGATTTTGACTTCACTATTGGGAATGGTGATCAATCGCCCTTCGGCATCGCGTAGCTGAGTAATTCGCAAATTGATATTTTCTACCAAACCCCCTACATCACCTACCGTAATCACATCACCAACGGCGTACTGGTCTTCCAAAATAATGAAAAAACCGTTGATGGCATCTTTAATCAAGCTTTGAGAGGCTAAAGACAAGCCCACACCAATAATCCCTGCACCGGCAAGCACTGGAGCAATATCTACGCCAACCATCGTCAGAGCGACTAAAACACCAACTCCGACCCAGCTAATCGTGACAATGCCCTTAGTAACACCAGAGATTGTGGAAATCCGCAATTGCAGGCGTCGATTGGCTTCTGGAGCCACTAAGGAATTACTGGCAATAACGGTGACAGATTTATCTATCACAGCATAGCTGAGACGAGTCACCACATAAGTTCCTGCTGCGATCGCGCCCAATCGCAAAGGAATCTTGAGACTGCGGATAATCCAAGCCTGGGCAACTCGAGTGTAAGGAAATAGACCCAAGATAAACAGGGTTCCCCCTCCTATAATTGCCACTTTAGCCAGTTGGAACAGTCGGTGCTGAACTTCTTTAACATTCCACTGGTGTTTTTGATTCAATTGGGTTGTGATTGGCTCAGTAGGAGATGCTTCAGATGATGAATTTAGCTCGTCTTTGGACTGCTTTAATCGGCATTCCCAACGGTAGATGGCTATACTAGCGAGAAGCATCGCTACCGCAGTCCCAGCAGCAATTCCTCCTCGACGAGTGAGAACTTCGGGTTGTCGTTCCTGCTTCGCCTGTTGCAACCCTTGTTTCAACTGATCCATAATCTGGTTGGCTCTCGTTTCCAGATCGACCCCTGCACGCTCCGCATCTTGGCTCGTTACGCTCAAGAGGCGAATGGTTCTACCACCAGCAGAAACGTAAATATTGGGTAAGTTCTGTTCTTGCTCTTGATAAACCTTTAATTCGGCAGAGTCGCTGCGGAAGTAGGCGCGACTAATGTCTTGTAATCGCTGCTCAATCCCTCGAGTTCGGTCGGGTAGCTGTGATCGGCGATCGGTAATGCTAAACAGGCAGCGCTGATCGAGACGGACGCAAGCGGAATCTATGCGATCGCTTTGGTTTTGTTTGAGTACATCGGGGGATAGCGGGTTTAAATCTTGTAGAGCGGGTAACTGTGCTTGAACGGGAGACATAAATCCCCCTGCCAAAAGGAACGCTCCGGCATGTAGTGTAAGGGTAGCCGTTCCGTAAGAGCTAACAATGGTACTCCAGCGAATCATCCAAGGTTTTGATCGCATTTTCCACTCCTCTAATCGACTAGTACTTCGTTGAACGCTAGTCAGTCGGGGCAAGCTCAGTACATTGACTTAAGCTGATTAGACCTTCCGACGCGTACAACACCCCTAGAGCGTGTAGAGTAAACGCTATAGTTCTGGGCGAGTGGGCAATCCTAAAGCTACAGGGTTTGTCTGTATACCTAACAATGCCTACACCCTGCTTAAACTATCTTCATAAGTGTTTGGATGCTTACATCTAAAGTGGTAAAAAATACCAGATCCCAGTTAAAGGAATGGAATAAATTGCAGCTCCTCCTTACTTTCCCTTGGAGCCTTGTGATTTGAAAGCCTTCAACGGACGCAATCACATCCGTTACGCATGAAACAAACACTTCCTTCTTTCCTTCTGCCCTGGAGCCTTGGAGCCTTCTGACTTGAAAGTGGGGAGTCGGGAGTCGGGAATGGAAAATGCCACTTTCATTCATGGGGAGTGAATTTTTTTCATCGGGACTGCCTTGTCTCCACCAAAGTGGAAGCATTCAGCCGGACATAATATTATGGCAAAAGGCAGAGGGCAGAAGGCAGAAGGTAAAAGATTGTCTGGTTAAGGTTTCAGAATTTGGCTCTGTCCTAATCGCCCTGGCGACTGCTATACGACCCAGAGGACAGGGATTCACATACTCAACGTTGTACCAGTTCGGAAATTGTCCCCTCAAAAACCCTGGTAACTCCCAAAAATAGGTCAAACACAACAAAGCACTGATAGTCATTTGTAAGAGTTGCATAGAGCTACTCTAAAAGTGTCTCAAAGATTTCTATTGTAGAAGTATCAACAGTTGGAGGAAAAAATGCCATTAGTTCTAGGTTGTATTATCTTTAGCACTTTCGTTTTAACCGCTTTCGTTGCTGAAAGTAATCCCCAATCAGAAACAAAAAGACTAACAAAGAAACGAAGATTATCCCGCCATCAATAATCAAGAATAGGAAGTTAAAATGTTTGAATTTGATCTACCCAACCCAAATACGAGCTTGACTCAGACCGCTCTCGATTCAACGGGTCTCACTCAAGAAGAAGTTGCAGAAGTCATACGGCTAGCTGAAAGCTATAGCTTGTCACGCGCAGACCAAGTCAAATTGCTTTTATTAGTTAGAAATCTAAAAAATAAAGCTCATACTCAACCACAACCCAATTGAACCATAAGGATATAGCAGTTGTCACAATTGTTAGGACATTTTTCTGTTGAGGAGTTCCCCGTTAAGGAGTGCGTTTTAAAGCCAAATATAATGTCCTAACCGATATGTCCGTTGCTATAGCGTTTTCAAATGAGTTGTAAACCTAGCTAATCTTTTCTTTCAATAAAGAAAAACTCCGCATTTCTTTTCCCTCCTGCCTTTTGCCCTTTGCCTTCTGCCTTTTGCAAACCGTTGCTGTATTTACGACCCAAATAAAAATGCTATATAGCTGTTCTCAATTCTCTATCCTTAATTCCCTATTCCCAATTCCTGTTCTCTGGTAAATAGCGTTATCCTACAAGGTGAGCAATCACGCTGACTAACTGCACTGGATCAACAGGCTTAGGCATATGTATCTGGAAACCTGTATCAAGGGCTTGGATACGGTCTTCATCTCTAGCAAAAGCGGTCAATGCAATGGCAGGTGTTTCTCTCTCTTGCTCTGATTTAAGATTTCTCACTCGTGAGAGTAACGAATAGCCATCCTCCTCTGGCATACCAATGTCACTGATAAAAATATCGGGTTTCATGTCTGCAAATGCTGCCAAGGCTGCTTGCGCTGATGTAACTGCTGTTACCTGTGCTCCATATTGTCTAAGTACCGCACTGAGCGACTCGCATGTATCGCTATCATCATCCACAAGTAACACCCGCAAGCCATTGAGTGTTGGTAAGGAAGAAGAAAAGATTGATGCAGCATGAGAGGTATAGTTTACTTCTTCCTTCTGAAGCGGAAGTTGCACCGTAAACGTTGCACCTTTTCCTTCTCCCTCACTAGCGGCGTGAACAGTACCACCGTGCAGTTCTACCAGATGGCGCACGATCGCTAAACCCAATCCCAGTCCACCATGCTCTCTGGTGCTTGTACTATCTGCCTGACGAAAGCGATCAAAGATATAGGGTAAAAAGTCAGGACTAATGCCGATGCCCGTGTCGTTGATGATAATTTGGGCATAATTCCCTGTGCTATAAAGTCGAACCTCTACCCGACCCTCATGGGGTGTAAACTTAACGGCGTTGGAGAGCAAATTGCCAATCAGTTGCTGCAAACGTCCTGGATCACCCGAAACCAAACCGACAGATGAACTCAGGACAGATTCTATTTCAATCTCTTTCGCCTCAGCAATTGGACGAATGTCTTCAATAGCCGCCTTGAGGATGGTGGCGAGATCAACTGAACAGGTGCTCAGGCGGATACTGCTGCGAATAATCCGCGACATATCCAAGATATCATCGATGATTTTTGCTTGAGCTTTGGCATTTCGTTCGATACTATAAATGGCTTTATTAAGAGCGCTATCGGTAAAATTTTTGGTACGCAATAGCTGAGACCAGCAAAGAATGGTACTTAAAGGAGTACGAAGTTCATGGGAAACGATCGCTAAAAACTCATCTTTTAATCGATTGGCTTGCGCTAATTGCTCTGCTTGGTGCCTCAATACTTCTTCTAGCCGTTTGCGTTCAGTGAGTTCGGTTTGCGCTTGCTGATAGAGTTGGGCTTGATGAATTGCGATCGCACAGTGATCTGCCACCGCCGTCATCAGTGTGATTTCATCGGCAGTCCATTCCCGTTCCCGATCGCATTGATGCAAGGTGATTTCACCTAAGTAGGACTGCTGATACACTAAAGGCACAATCATCAAAGAACGAATACCACACTCTTGAGCCAAATCCTGTAACTCAGGTTCTAAGTGGGAGTCAATCCGATGAATCACCACTGACTCACATCGCTCTAGACGTTCTCGGTAATATTCATAGAACTGAGCATTCACCTGTGTAAAACACTGTTGCTCCATATGAGGAGCAGTACTGATATAGCAGGCTGTAATTTGATGCTGAAGTTGAGGTTGGCAAATCAGGCAGTAATTTACTTGCAACACTTCTTGGAGTTGATTTGCCGTGGTTTGTAGAACTTCCTCTAAAACCAGAGTACCGCGCATACTCTGAACAATGCGGTTAATCATTGCTTCTCGCCAAGCAGAGGCACGAATTTTTGCGATCGCTGTTTGCTTTGCCCTACGTAATTCAAATTCCTCTAATGCTCTGGCTAAAACAGTGGGTAAACGAAACAATCGTTCCTTGAGCACATAGTCTGTCATCCCTGCTTTAATGCATTCAACCGCCGCCTCTTCCCCCAAGGTGCCTGTCACTAAAATTAAGGGAATATCTTGCCCGGATTCCTGCAAAATTCGCAACACTTGCATCCCATTCAGCTTAGGCAAGCGATAATCTGAAAGTACCGCATTATAAATTTGCGATCGCAGGCGTTGCTGGCAACTGGTTGCTGTATCCGCCTGGTCGTAAGTAAAGCTAATACCAGCCGCTTCCAAGGTGAGTAGGATTAGCTCCATATCCTCCATCACATCTTCCACTATCAGTAAATGGAGACTTGGCTGTTCGATTTGCTCTTCCACAAATGTTACTTCCAATTGACCAAAGCAGGGAATAGGGAACTCTTAAACAAGGAACGGAGGAATAGAGTTTCCTGTTCAGGATCTCTTTCCCCACTGAGTGCGTGAGTTTTTCCTAATTTTCGGATAGGTCTATTGAGGTACTGAAACTTAGCCCAGCGTAAAGTAGAAGGTAGCGCCTTGTTCGGATTGGCTTTGTGCCCAAATTTTTCCCCCATGTCGGTGAATAATCCGTTGTACGATCGCTAAACCAATGCCTGTTCCTTCAAACTCGTTTGAGGAGTGTAGCCTCTGGAACGCACCAAAGAGCTGGTCGGCGTATTCCATGTTAAAGCCTACCCCATTATCTTTTACAAACAGGGTTCTATCCTGTAATGTACCAACTGCTATACGCGCTGGATTGCGATTGCGACTAAACTTAACAGCATTATCAATTAAGTTGCTAAAAACCTGCTGGAGCAAGGTGGCATCTCCCATCACTGTGGGTAACTCTCCAATTTCAAACTCAATTGAGAGTTGTCCCTGTGTACTTTGAGACTCAACGAGTGCGATCGCATTTTCTACCAAAGCCCGTAAGTTAACAGGGTATTTTTCCAACTGCTTTCGACCTAGACGCGAGAGGGTTAGCAACCCATCAATTAATAGACTCATTTTTTTGCTACTCGCCTGAATCACCTGTAAATAGTGAGCTGTCTTTAGATCATCGTAGGTTCCTAAAGTTTCCAGTTGTTGCATCAAAGCATCGACAAAGCCATTGATATGCCGCAAGGGAGCTCGCAAGTCATGGGAAACGGAATAAGAAAACGAGTCGAGTTCCCGATTCGTCGCTTCTAATTGAGCTGTACGCTCTTGCACCTTGATTTCTAAGGTTTCATTCAGGTGCTTAATCTCCGCTTCTACTCGCTTGCGTTCTGCAATCTCGCGGCGCAACTGCTCATTCATCAGTCTTAATTGAGTCGTTCGCTTTTCGACTCTATGTTCTAACTCTTCATTCGCTTTTTGCAACGCTGCCTCGACTCGCTTGAGTTCACCAATATCTCCAGAAACGCCAACGATACCAATCAATCTTCCCTCATCATCGTGAATCGGTGATTGAGTGACCATAGCGGGGAAGGATGAACCATCTCGATGCTGAAGCAGCAATTCACCCGACCAGCTTTCCCCTCGGCTGACACGAGTGATAATTTCGGCAGCTTGAGCTTTTAGTGTCTGGCCCAACGTAACCTCTAAAACATTGCGACCCACGGCTTCTACTGCTGACCAGCCAAAAAGCGTTTCTGCAAATTGGTTCCAATAGGTGACGGTTCCATCTAAATGAGTCGCAATCACGGCTTGCTCTACAGTATTTAAAAGATGCGCTTGAAAACGGATGGCGGCTTCAGCTTGCTGGCGCTGGTTCAACTCGGTCTGTAAGCTAGTAGTTTTTTCTTGAAGCAGTTGTTGTAATTCGTCTGTATGAAGAATCATTTTTCCTGTAAGTGGACGTAGTAATAGCAGCATTCCTCTAATACCGAGCCCTATCAAAATCACAATCACACTACCTGTGAGAAAAATTTGATGGCGTACAGGAGTATACAGCTCTTGAGAATTGATTGTGATTAAAATACCCCAGTTACTATTGCTAATCGGACTATAGGCAATAACGATAGAAGACTGGTGTGATGGTGGGAAGAGGATACCGGTATGTTGACGAATCGCTTTGTCTAAAGCTGAACCGATAGCAGAAGTTTTAGAAACAGTTATCACTGCATCGTTTTGATCGGCTCTTAAGGGAAAAAACAGCTTAATTTTTTCTTTATAAATTGTCCCCAAAATTGTTTCTCCGGTTTCTCCTAACCCGGTGTAATCCTCCATTATTTGTTGTAAACGAGAGAGTCTAAATAAAACGATATCTGTCCCTACTCGTATTCCTTGACTGTTAAGAATTGGACTTCCCAGTACTAAATAGGATTGTCCTGTTAGAGTAATAGGCGCAGAACCAATTACCACAACGGTACTGTCTTTTTTGGGTATCGACCAAAATTCTTCTGGTATTGCTAACCCAACCTGAACAACTAGCTTACCCGTTGGGTCGAGGCGGCTAATTCCAACTACTTCTTGGGATTGATTCAGAGCATCGGTGAGGATGGGTTGGCTGAAACGAACTAACGCCTCTGGCGTCATTTCACCCCGGTTGTAGGCTTCTAATTGGTTCCGAACTTGAGTCCGGCTAGAAATTTGCAAAGCGATGTCTTTTGCTCTCGATAAGTATTCATCAATCGCTAAGGTTCTGGTTTTGAGGTCAAACAAGAGATTTCTGTGTTGGTCTTTTTTAAGAGAGCTATACAGAGGCACAATACTCACACCAGCAATAATGGCTCCCATTACCAAAAGCATTGCTGTGGAATAAACCAGAATAGATTTTTGCAACTGTTGGGAAATGTCTTGATTGTCCATGATTTATCTACTCCATGAACCCTCAATACTGTGATAAAAGCCTTGGAGTTGATGCATTGGGCTATTATTCTAAAATTCGATCCACTTTCTTATACCAAATCCGCTCAGAAAATTCCTTTATACCCAATCCATTTTGATAACCGCCCTTTCAATAGACCTCTTGCAAAAGTAAAAAAGCGCTCAAAAATGATGACGATTAAGTCAAATATAATCCCTTTCCCCTTTCCCCCGACTTGGAGCAAGAAGTCTAATACAAGAGATGTTTCTCCCTCAGCTTTTTAGAAAAAGGGGTATTTCACCTGGATTTGGTATTATTTCTGGATAGGCAGGGGAGAGAAAATACTGGATTAGGAAAGGAGGGCTATCAATGCGGATTTGGTATTAATTAATACTCACTCTTAGTAAACTACACATTGATCTTCCTAACCTCCCTGATTCAGGGATGGAACAAGAAAACTATCTGTAGCAGGCTTTTGGTGAATTGCTATTAAGAGGTAGTTCCTGGTTTGGGTCAGTTTTATAGCCCAATCATTCCCACCTATCAGGGAATAATCTACTGCACGATCGCTACCTCAACTACTGCCTGTTCCTTCCAATTGTGAGGCGAGTGCAAGCCTAGAAACACGCCAATCTATTGATTAGAGTATTTCATGTTGAAGCCCATCCCGTTATTTTTGACAAAAAGAGTGCTTTCCTTACTTTACCAACTGCTGTGTACGCTGGTTGGCGATCGCGACTAAACTTAACAGCCTTGACCATTCCGATTCAATCGAGTGCTTAGCGAGTATAGAACTTCCAGAACGTCTACACACACAATCCTTTCTCCTTCCCTATTTTCCCCTTTTCCCTTTTCCCTTTCCCCCTTCCCCTTTCTCCTTTCCCCAAGAGAGAGTCGATTCTTGTGCTAAAAAGGTCTAGATACACATGAACAAGAAATCCATGACCGTAACTCCCATTGCGTTGAAGCACGAAGTCAAAGACCTTTCTCTTGCCCCCCTCGGTAAACAACGTATCGAATGGGCAGGACGGGAAATGCCAGTACTGCGGCAAATTCGCGATCGCTTTGCTCAGGAAAAGCCTTTTGCGGGCATTCGCTTAGTGGCTTGCTGTCACGTTACCACAGAAACGGCGCATTTAGCGATCGCCCTCCAAGCCGGTGGGGCTGACGCCGTTCTCATCGCCAGCAATCCTCTTTCGACTCAAGATGATGTTGCCGCTTGCTTAGTGGCAGATTACGGGATTCCCGTCTTTGCGATGAAAGGCGAAGATGCCGAAACCTATAATCGCCACGTTCAAATTGCCCTCGACCACCGTCCGAACATCATTATCGATGACGGAAGTGATGTGGTTGCCACCTTGATACAAGAACGCCAAAACCAAATTGCTGATCTCATTGGCACCACGGAAGAAACCACCACAGGTATTGTTCGCCTCCGTGCCATGTTCAATGATGGGGTGTTGAGCTTCCCCGCGATGAACGTAAACGACGCCGACACCAAGCACTTCTTTGACAACCGTTATGGTACAGGACAATCCACGCTCGATGGTATTATCCGCGCCACCAATGTTCTATTAGCAGGTAAAACGGTTGTGGTTGCTGGTTACGGTTGGTGCGGCAAAGGTGTTGCGCTTCGAGCACGGGGCATGGGGGCTAATGTGATTGTCACCGAAATTGACCCGACTAAAGCGATCGAAGCCGTTATGGATGGTTTCCGGGTGATGCCGATGGCCGAGGCTGCCCCCCAAGGCGATTTATTCGTTACCGTCACAGGCAACAAGCACGTCATTCGCGCCGAACATTTTGACGTGATGAAAGATGGGGCGATGGTGTGCAACTCCGGTCACTTTGATATTGAAATTGACCTGAAGGCGTTGGGTGCCAAAGCTTCAGAAGTCAAAGATGTCAGGTCGTTTACCCAGCAGTATAAACTGGCTAACGGTAAATCCGTTGTTGTTATTGGTGAAGGTCGTTTGGTGAACTTGGCAGCAGCCGAAGGACACCCCAGTGCTGTCATGGATATGAGCTTTGCTAACCAAGCATTGGCTTGTGAGTATCTCGTGAAAAACAAAGGCACGTTGCAACCGGGAATTCACTCAATTCCGGTTGAAGTAGACAAAGAAATTGCCCGCTTGAAATTGCAAGCCATGGGAGTTGAAATTGACAGCTTGACCTCAGAGCAAGTTGAGTACATGAATTCTTGGACTTCAGGAACCTAAGCTGTGGGGTGGGCAATGCCCACCCTACTCTTTTGTGAAAAAGCAAAGTCAAGTGGGTCAGAATAAATAGCAAGAATTGTTTAAGTATTTAATGTCCTAAAAAAGCCGAAAAATCTGGAAAAATAGTGCAGCGTGGCAAAAATAACCCACCAGCCCAAAAAGGCGAAAAAGCCTACTGTACAAAAAATAGACCTCTTGCAAAAGTAAAAAAGCGTTCAAGAATGATGACGATCAAGTCAAATATAATCCCTTTCCCCTTTCCCCCTTACCCCGACTTGGAGCAAGAAGTCTAATATCTCTGTTGCCTCTGAGCCTTATCTCTTTTGCCTTCTTGCCCTGCTTTTCAGAAATCTTTGATACCGCTAAACCGGATATTCGCAAACTTCTGATGAAGATTGAGATAACTCAGTTTCTCTCCTCTTTAAAACCTGCTAAAGTTGAGCAAGTAATCGATTGATTAGCGAGATTGAAGCTGCTTAGAGGCAATGATTTTGAGGCTATTAATATTCAAACTTTTTTAAGGGTAAATGGCTCGACTCTCTGTAGAATTTCAACGTTATTTTTTTGAGGAAGAACGTCAGCCTAAAGTCAAGCTAGCTGATATTTTGGCCTTGGCTGGAGAACGACTGTTTGGCTTTTTGTTCGTCCTGCTAGCACTTCCTTCCGCTTTACCCGTTCCGGCACCCGGTTACTCGATTCCTTTCGGGTTCGCCATGTTTATATTAGCCGTTCAACTTGCGGTGGGTGCGAAAGTACCTTGGTTACCTCAACGAGTCCTCAATTATGAAATGGACTTAAAGCAAGTGCAAAAAGTGGTAAAAGCGGGAATTCCCTGGTTAAGGAGAATTGAGGCGATCGCTCGTCCTCGACTCACTTATATTTGCACGAGTATACCCGGCCGCATCTTCATGGGATGTGCGATCGCACTGATGTCTATTTCTATGATGATTCCCATTCCAGGTACTAATACCCTACCTGCAATGGGAATTTGGGTGACTGGCTTTGGTTTAACTGAAGATGATGGAGCAATTAGCCTTGGCGGATTAGTGCTTTGTCTGATGGGCGCGATTCTTTCCACCTCCATTCTGCTAGCACTGTGGTTTGGTGGTTCGAGTCTCCTCGATATGATCAAAATGTGGCTCGGCCGATAGCAGGCATTGATTTCGGTGGTTTAGTGCTGTGTCTCATATAAAGAATCCTCAACACCTCAATCCGGATTGCGCTCTTTGTGGGTGGTACAAGTCTACTAAATAGCATTAAGGATCGGCTGCGCTAGCAATATTTCACGTCTCAATTCCACTCACTATTCACCTAATACTCAGCACTCACCTATGCAGGAATGGATCACTAACATCATGACCTCCCTGGGCTATCTAGGAATTGGTCTACTCATGTTCGCAGAAAATCTCTTTCCTCCCATCCCGTCGGAATTAATCATGCCACTGGCAGGATTTACCGTAGCCCAAGGAAAGATGAACTTTACTCTTGCAGTTATAGCCGGAGTTATCGGCACAATTCTCGGCACGTTTCCTTGGTATTACGCCGGGAAACTCTTAGGTGAAGAGCGATTGAAGGATTTAGCGAATAAATACGGTAAGTGGATTACAGTATCTAGTCAGGATATTGATAAAGCAACACAATGGTTTAATCGTTACGGCAATAAAGCCGTATTTTTTGGTCGTCTTGTACCCGGAGTTCGTACCTTAATTTCTCTCCCAGCGGGACTCAGCGAGATGCATTTAGTCCCGTTCCTTATTTACTCAACACTTGGTACTACGGCATGGGTGATGCTTCTTACCTTTTTGGGATTCATGTTGGGGGATAATTATGAGCTTGTAGACAAGTATCTTGCCCCAGTTTCTAAAATTGTGCTGCTTGTTCTGTTAGTTGCGTTTATTGCTTGGGTCGTCATCAAAAAGAAAAAAGAAAAACAGCCCAGAAAGCGAGGATAGAAAAATACGTTTGTCCCCATTGTTGCAGGAGTTGGGTTGTTGCATGAGCGCACCTTTATTGGAGGGTTAATTTAGACGCTGAGAATTACGTTTTTAGGATTCTTTTTGGGGCGAGTGATACCAAATCCGCTTTTATAACCCTCCTTGTAATAAAAGGGATATTCCTCCCCTAGCCTCCGAGAGCTTCCAGAAACTCCCCCAGCTTGCTTAAAAACAGGGCTTACGCAAATTTACCGTTGAACCCCTATCTGTAGGGGCTTTGGTATCATGCCCCTACTCTATACAGGGTCTGTGCGTAAGTCCTGAAAAAGTTGAAGGAGCTAGTTTTTTCGATGAGGTTTCTATCTTCATCCATTAACGGGCTTAACCTTCATAAGGGGGTAAGTTGGGGCCGATTTGAGCCTGGACATTGACATCTCTTACACCTCTAATCTCCTTAGCTAATGGTTCAATTCGCTCCAATTCCTCTCGAGTTTGAACGTAGCCAACTACGGTGACTACCCCATCATTGGACTGAACCGTTAATTGAGACATGGGGAGGTTAACCTCTAACTTACTACGCACTTCGCTTTGCACGTTGCGATCGGAGCGTTTCCCCTCACCTTGCCTGAATACGTTGTACCGTTGCTCTCGTGCCCGAATGTCAGCATTAGCTTGAGCCCTTCGGATGGGACTACTAGAGTCACTTTTGTTTCTTAAAACTGTGTCCAAGTTAGGAGCTTCACCCACCGTATCAATGGAACGGGGAGCACCAGGATTAGTTCTAGCAACATTGGCACAAGCCGTAACACTCAAACCTACGATAGTAGTCAGTAGTAATGTTGTTAAGTTTTTCATTTTATTCTTCCTCCTTTGCGTCAAACAATGAGAAACTTTGATGACAGCTCAATGTTTAACGTTTGAATCTAACCTCCTCGAAATTTAGTTGAGTTCATGGTGTTGGTAAACGCTGTGTCTAGAAGTCCGAACATGGGGATCTTCAACAGCAGCAATGGGGAAATCAGTATTGGTTGGCTCAAGGTCTGGAGCCTGATAAATGCCCCATTCCTCTATCCCCCAATGGTTAAGAATAGAGGTTGCATGACGGATTTGGTCATCGCTACCTTCTACAATTACCAAGTAATCGCCGCGTAACAGCCGTTCTTGATAAACTTTGGCTTGTTTTTTAGGAATACCTAAACCAATCAGTGCACCGAATAGTCCACCGCTCACTAGACCAATCCCTCCACCAGCCAAAGTTGTAGCGACGGCAGTACTCAGCGCGTCTGCTAACATAATGGGCCCAATCAGAGGAATCGCTAATGCACCAATACCGACTAGTACGCCGGTGATTAGTCCAATCACACTACCAGTAACAGCACCACTCGCAGCACCATCACCGGCTCGATTACCAACACCAGTTCTATTATTGACACCCCTAATGGGTTTCTCCTCTAATTCTCTAGCAATTATAGAAACCTTGTGCAGGGGAAATTTAGATTGTTTGAGTTCTCTGAGCGCTTCGTTGACCGCTTCACGGCTGGTAAAAATACCGACAGCGCGTTTATGTTGATGTAAAACCATTTTTCTCTCCTTCTACACGCTACGGATGAATGAGCTTGCAGAAATATTCTTCCTTAATATAAGTAAATCTTATAAAAAAAAGACGATTAATTCCTCAATCAATAGATATAGTTCCAGCCTCTATCGATAGATAGGTTAGAGACTAGACTCCATAAGCGGTTCGCGCACAACTCGCGGCATGAAAAGCCTTCTTCCCCTCTTCCCCATTCCCTGTTCCCTATTTTTAAGGTAGAAGTGATTTGCCAGACTATAATATCGATTTCGTTTGAATACTCATCATAAGGACAGACGGGGAAACGCTCCAGAGTTTTGATGATGGCTATCTAAACGGATT
>CBKWLJ010000160.1:0-17823 GCA_966675205.1 uncultured bacterium | reverse complement strand
GAATTGAATTAGTGCAAGGCGACCTAAATGACGATGCAAGTTTGGAACGTGCTTGCACTGGGGTAGACACTGTGCTATTAGCCGTGAATGCTAACGGTAATCCAGAGATTGAGTTGACTGGACAATTGAATTTGTTGAACGCGGCTAAAAAGGCAGGCGTATCTCGCTTTATGCCATCAGATTACTCAGCAGACTATACCAAGCTGCAATTAGGCGAACACCACAACTATGACTTTCGGATTAAGGTTGCTCAAGCCGTAAAAGAGAGCGGACTAAACTACACATTTATCATGTGTGGTGCGTTCATGGAAGTCTTTTTTGCTCCTTTCTTTGGAGCCTTTGATTTTGAGAAGGGCACAGTCGAGTCTTGGGGAGAGGGAGATACAAAGATTGATTTGACGACAATGAATGATACTGCTAAGTACACGGCAGAGGCAGTTGTTGATCCAAACGCCATCAACACAATTTTTCAGTTTGCTGGTGATGTTGTAACGATGAAGGAAGTTGTTGCCATTTATGAGGAAGTCCGAGGTCAGCGTTTGACCCTGCAACATCAGGGTCGCCTTGAGGATTTGAAAGCTCGAATTGAAGAAGTGAAAGTGAGCGATCCTAATCCTTGGGCGTACATTCGCTTACAGTACGTGTGGTTATTGGAATCAGGAAAAGGGAAATTAGAGCATCTTGTTAACGATCGCTACCCTCATATCAAGCCTGTAACGGTTAGAGAGTTCTTCTCTAGTCCGAGTCTTACATTCTATGGAGCGTGAATTGGGTTGTCTCCTAAGAAACAGAAGGCAGAGGGCAGAAGGGAAGAGAGAGGTGTTTATTTTTTGTGTCATGAACGCTTTGCCGCTAGTTGGAGGCTCACATCTTACACCACCCCCCTAACCCTACTGTGTACACACATCTCATCAATCTCAAAATGCTGCATTTCGCCCCCCAACTTTGGGGGGAACCGGATTTTCAAAGTCCCCCAGAATTGGGGGATTTAGGGGGCAAGAGTGTCTCATACACAAACTAGAGGACTTGTGTGTAGACCGTACCCTTACCAAGGGGAACAAGAACTAGAGATTAGAGAGCAATGAAAATTGGAATTATTGGCAGTGGCAACATGGGGCGATCGCTCGGCATTTTGTGGGCAGAGCAAGGACATCAAGTGTTTTTTGGCTCCCGCGATGCGGCGAAAGGTCAAGCTGTAGCAGAAGCGGCAGGACATGCAACTCAAGGAGGCACTAACGACGAAGCCGTTGCTTTTGCTGACGTAATTTTGTGGACGGCACGCGGCATCCTGCCGTCTAACTTACTCTCAAAGCCAGAAGCGCTAAACGGAAAAATCATCATTGATTGTAATAACGGGGACATTCCAGAGGGGTTTGAATATCCGGCGATCGTCGAATCTCTGGCTGAAAAACTGGCAAAAGATGTGCCGAGTGCGCGTGTGGTCAAAGCATTCAATACGATGGCACAAGAAGTGTTTGAGTTAGCACCTGAACCCCTGAAAAATTACAACGTTTCTGTTTTTGTGGCTGGAGATGATGAACCAGCGAAAAAAACGGTAATGCAGCTTGCTGAAGAAATTGGTTTTGTGCCAGTCGATTCTGGTAATTTACGCAATGCTCGACTCATTGAAGGATTAGGTGACTTCATTCGACTCATCATTATTGGTCAGCAGAAAGGAGGTTACGCCACGATTTCAGTCAATGTATTGCCTGCTGCTGAGACACAACGCTTAGGTGGACGGCAAGCGTCAAGTTTGAAGTAAAAGGAGTTTTTAAGATGGTAACAACAACTCGCATTTATCAATTTCATCAGTATGGTAATCCAGATGTCTTGCAACTAGATACGGTTCCTCTACCTGAACCAATCTCTGGGGAAGTGCGCGTTCGGGTGCAGGCAATGAGTTTGAATCGTGCTGATTTGCTGTGGATGGCAAATAATTACGTGGAAACGGCAGAACTACCGTCTCGAATTGGATATGAAATTGCAGGTGTGGTAGAAGCCGTCGGAGCAAAAGTCACTGAGTTTAAAGTGGGCGATCGCGTTAGCTCCATTCCGGCTTTTTCAATTAGCGACTATGCCAACTTTGGGGAAACTGCAATTCTACCAGTGCGCGGGTTAATGAAAACACCGGATAACTTTACCCCAGCACAAGGAGCGGGATTTGCATTTTCCTATTTCACAGGCTATTTCGCACTTCTAGAACTTGGTCGTTTGCAACCGTATCAAACAGTATTGATTACCGCAGGAACCAGCACTACTGGATTAGCTGCGATCGCGATCGCAAAGAAAGTTGGTGCAAAAGTCATTGCCACTACCCGAACCAGCAAAAAACGTGACACCTTGCTCAAGGCGGATGCTGACGATGTAATAGCCACAGAAGAAGAAGATTTGATCGCTCGTGTGGTGGAGTTTACCGGTGGTCAGGGAGCCGATGTTGTGTACGATGCGGTAGCAGGGGCACTTAGTGAAAAACTGGTACAGGCAACAAGAATTCGCGGACATTGGATTGTCTATGGGTTGCTAGATACCGAGAATCTGGGAACTTTCCCTTGGTTGCCAATGGCAATACGCAGCGTTCAATTCCACGGGTTCTACAAAGTGTTTGATTTCACTGGAAATCGTCACTTGGGATTGCTTGGAGATGAAGAAGCCTTTGCTCGTGCCAAAGAATTTATTGGTAAAGGATTGGCGGATGGTTCCTTGCCCATTAGCATCGATCGCGAATTTCAGGGGCTAGATAAACTGCCTGAAGCCATGCAATATATGTCATCTAATCTGGCATCAGGAAAGATTGTCGTCACAATTTAACTCAAACTGTCTTGAAAAGAGAGCAAAAGGCAGAAGGCAGAAGGAGTAAGAAAAGTTTTCATTCGTTTGTTGTGAGTTCGTACTCATGATGCCTATTCTGAAAAGTCTTCTTCTGATACCAAATCCGCTTCTATAACCCCCTTTTCCCCTGTAGTCGTACAGACGTTCCGGTGGAACGTCTCTACAAAGCGCAAAAAGAGGGTAGTTAACCCGGATTTCGTATGACAGGTGACACAGAACACAGAATTATGGGCTGAAAATTGCTTGTAAAGGAATATTTTCTAGGAAGAGTAAAGTGTCGGTGATAGCGGCGAACGGTTAGCAAATTGGTCTGGAATCATTAGGTAAAAAAGGAAGCTTATTATGGCTGACAATGCAAAAGTTTGGTTGATTACAGGAAGTTCTACAGGCTTTGGGCGATCGCTCACTGAAGCCGTTCTCAAAAAAGGCGATCGCGTCATTGCCACGGCTCGTAAACCCGAACAACTCGATGATTTGGTGACGAAGTACCCAGACAAAGCCAAAGCCGTTCGTCTGGATGTCACCAATCCCCAGGAAGTCCACGATGCGGTCGATGCTGCGATTGATGCCTTTGGTCGCATTGATGTGTTGGTCAACAACGCAGGTTACGGTACAGTCGGTGCCATTGAAGAAGTGAGTGACGAAGCCATTCGCCGCCAGTTTGACACCAATGTTTTTGGTGCATTGGAAATGATGCGAACGGTGTTGCCAATCATGCGGCAGCAGCACAGTGGTCATATCCTGAATGTCTCGTCTGTCGGTGGTTTTGCGTCCTTTGGTGCAACGGGTATCTACTGCGCGACCAAGTTTGCTCTAGAAGCATTGTCTGAAGCACTCGCCAAAGAAGTTGCAACATTGGGAATCAAGGTGACGATTATCGAACCGGGTGCCTTTCGCACGGATTTCAATGGGCGATCGCTATCAGCCCCCGAACAATTGATTGAGGATTATGCTCCCATCAGCAGCACCTATCTTAAATGGCTAGAAGACATGGATGGCAAACAACCCGGAGATCCAGACAAAGCGGCGGTGGCAATGATTCAAGTGGTGGAAAGCGACAATCCCCCATTGCGGTTAGCGTTGGGAGCGGATGCGGTTGCAGTTATCGAGGAGAAACTCAAGTCGGTAAAAGTTGAATTGGATACCTGGAAAGAGGTTTCAGTGAACACTGCGTTTGATGGCGTTGAGACGGGTGCGATCGGAGGATAAACATCATGAAAATTGGCATTCTTGGATCAGGAAACATTGGCGGCACGCTGGGGCGACATTGGGCAAAAGTGGGGCATGAGGTGATGTTCAGCTCCAGAAATCCGGAGGAACTCAAGCCAATGGCAGCAGAGGCAGGTGCTCAAACCGGAAGCGTTGAAGCAGCAGCAGCATTTGGAGAGGTGATTTTGCTGGCAATTCCATTTGGCAAAATCCCTGAGTTGGCACAGCAGATTGGACGATTAGACGACAAAATTCTGATTGATGCCACGAATCCTTACCCGCAACGCGATGGTGATGTCGCTCAACAGGTAATCGATGATAAGTTACAAACGGCTACAGGCTACGTTGCTAGTCAGTTTCCGGGCGCTCAGACGGTTAAAGCGTTTAATTCTATCTACTTCAAAGTGCTGGAAGAGCAGGCATTTCGTTCCAGCGATGAACGTATTGCAGTACAGGTTTGTGGAGATGATTTGCAGGCAAAGCAGACGGTGAAGCAACTGATTGAAGACATCGGATTTGCGCCTCAAGATATTGGCAATCTGAGCAGCGGCCCTGTCTTTGAACCGAATGCGCCGCTATATAACAAGAATCTCAAGATCGGTGAAGCGGAAACACTCTTGCAGCAACTCTCTGTTTGAACCATTTCAGGAGGGAAATAGCATGAAAAACGAGGATAAACTCTGATGACTCACGCTAAACCCGTTGTCTTGATTCTCGGTGCAACAGGTCGAACGGGATCTCACCTCGTCAATCTTCTAGAACGTGAATCAGACGTGCTTGAGATTCGTGTTGCCATTCGTAAACCTGAACAGGCAGAACAATTCTTGAAGCGCGGCATTAAAACCGTGTCTCTTGACCTGGATGACCTCTCGACTTACGAAGATGCACTCCAAGGTGTTCAGCGCCTATTCATGGTGACGGGCTACACGGTGGATATGCTGAATCAGGGTAAGAATCTCACCGATGCTGCCAAAGATGCAGGCGTTGAATATATCGTTCATGTAGGTACATTTCATCAACCGGGCCGCCCTCAAGCTAAACTGATTCGTCACTATATTTGGCATCAATTAATCGAAACTTACATCGAAGCCAGCGGCATCAGTTGGACTCATCTTTGCCCCAACGCCTTCATGCAAAACTTCTTTGGTGCGGTGCAAGATGGCAAACTGCGGATGTTTTTTGGACAGGAACGAGTCGGGCTAGTGGATTGTTTCGATCTGGCTCGTGTGGCAGCAGCGGCGCTACGTGAACCCGCCAAACATTCAGGACAACGCTATTTCTTGAGCGTCGAAGCCCTCACCATGCCCGAAGCAGCACAAATTCTTTCGGAAGAATTGGGAAAAGCGATCGCTTACGAACCGTTACCAGCCTCCGATTTACGCAAACTCCCGATCGGTCAAACAATGGAATCTGCTTACTTCGAGTGCATTGTCCGTCAAATGGAATTGCTGCAAGCCGGACAACTTCCTGACTTCGCTGACACCTACAACAACATTCCGCAGATTATTGGTCATTCACCTATCTCATTCCGCGAATTTGTTCGCAAAAACCTGGCTGAGTTTAAGTAGCGTGAACCGTCTCATCATTTACATCACTAGGAAACAGTAATGATTAAGTTTGTGTATTGTATTCGGAAACGGGCTGAGTTGACAGATGAGGAATTTCACAATTTCTGGCGAGATACGCATGGACCATTTATTCGTAGCCTTGCTAAAACGCTTCGCGCTACGAAGTATATTCAAAGCCATACGTTAAACACTTCTGTTAATGCGGAAATTGTCAAGTCGCGTGGTCTAGATTCTCCCCCTTACGATGGCATTACCGAAATTTGGTGGGAAAGTATGGAAGACTTCTTAGCTGCCGTCAGTACGCCTGAAGGTCAAGAAGCCGCCAGACAGTATATTACCGATCCGAAAGTTGGTGAGGTAAATTTTGTTGACTTCTCTCAATCTCGCGCTTTTTTGACTGAGGAACATACGGTCTTTGATTTTTCTTCTACACCATCGATTTAACACATTAGCTTTGCTGCTAGCAGCAAATTCAGTGAGGTTGTAATGCAATTTTTGATCCTTGCACGAGTCGCTCAAGGGGTTTCGATTGAACAAGTCCTGCCCCATGTGAAAGCGGAGGCAGAAGCAGTCTGGCAGCAATACTCCGCTGAAATCCTGCGCTCAATTCATTACATTGCCGACATGAGTGGCGCTGTTCTTCTATGTGAGGCTCCAAATCTAGAAGCCATGCAAGATATCGCGGCTCAATTTCCGATGGCAAAAGCAGGTGTTTTAAAGTTTGAAATCCTACCCTTGAAGCCCTATACCGGATTGGAATCGTTGTTCGCTAAATCATAGTTCAATCAATTAGGAAGAATCAACCATGAATCTACGCGATCGCGTTCAAGAACTCCTTGAATTCCAAAAAACAAACCCAACTGTTGAGGAAATCTACGAGCGATTTTACGATGAGAATGTTGTTGTGCAGGAAAACTTAGAAGCACCACGAGTCGGACGCGCCCTCAGCATTGATCGCCAAAAGCAGATGAATGCGAATGTGCAAGAACTCAACGATTTTAAGATTGGGGCTGTGCTAGTGGATGGCTTTAGTGAAGCTCATCCTTTAGATGGTCATTCAGTTATTGAAATGCACCTTGAAATTACAACGGTCGATGGATACCGCATTCGCATTGAGGAGCTAGGATTACAAACCTGGAGAGAGGGGCGCATCGTTCACGAACGCTATTTCTACGACCCAGTTAATATTCAAGGTAAGGCTAAAGAGATTAATCTAGTGCATTAAATTGATTGCTGTCGAACTGCATCCCTATTCATCGCATCTTGTGATTGTCAGGAAAGGCGGCATTAGTAAAAAGGAAAGCCATTATGACAGAAATCACCACTAGACCGCCTTCTCAAAATGAGTATTTTCTAATACAGAATCTCTATAAGGAGCTGTATGAATTCCTTGATTCATCCCCTCCACCTGTAGAATGGGTCACTTATGTCTATGAACAGTCGATATCAGGAGAGCGTAACTATTGGCTTGCTCTGCTTGAAAGCAATATTGTAGGATTTGTTGATTTCAAGGTCATACCATTTCACCAGGGTTCAGAGCAGAAGTTTGCCAGAATCTTCGATTTTTTCATTAGACCATCAGTTCAACGGGGTGGATACGGGACTCAGCTAGCTCGTAAGGTAATTAGTTCAGCGAAAGAACAGGGAGCAATTAACATTGAGATAAACGTTTTGCCTGATAATAAGGCAGCTTTAGCTTTTTGGCAAAGTCTGGGTTTCAGCCTTCATCTATATGCTCTTCAAATGGCTGTATAGGCAAGTAAAACATTCAGTTGAATAAGGCTCAGTAATTATGGCAAAACCTGTAGTTCTAACCGTTGATGACGATCCAGAGGTTCTGCAAGCGGTATCGCGGGACTTGCGGCATCAATATGGCGATCGCTTCCGCGTTGTTCGAGCAGAATCTGGCATTGCTGCACTTGACGTAGTTCAGCAACTCAAATTGCGGAATGAACCCGTTGCTCTATTTTTGGTCGATCAACGGATGCCTCAAATGGGAGGTGTAGAGTTCATCGATCGGGCAAAAGACGTTTTTCCGATCGCGAAACGAGTTCTGCTGACAGCCTATGCAGACACGGATGCTGCCATTCAGTCGATTAATAGTGCCCGACTTGATTACTACTTGCTCAAGCCTTGGGACCCACCCGAAGAGCGGCTCTATCCCGTTTTGGATGATTTGCTGGATGACTGGATAGCGGCATTCCGTCCACCATTTGAAGGCATTCGCGTCGTGGGTAATCGCTGGTCGCCTTTTTCGCATCAGGTGAAAGACTTCCTGGCGCGGAACCAAATTCCCTACCAGTGGTTGGATATTGAACTGGAACCCGAAGCAGCAAAACTCGTGGAATACGCGGAAGCTGATGGCAGGCAGCACTTGCCCTTGGTATTGTTTCCTGATGGTTCCCGACTAATTCAACCCTCTAATCTAGCGATCGCGGAAAAGATTGGACTGAGAACCCAGGCAGAGCGCCCTTTTTACGATTTGGCGATTGTAGGTGGTGGACCTGCGGGATTGGCAGCAGCAGTCTATGGCGCGTCTGAGGGATTGAGTACCGTCTTGATTGAGCGGGAGGCACCAGGAGGACAGGCAGGCTCCAGTTCCCGTATTGAGAACTATCTGGGGTTTCCTGTAGGCTTAAGCGGCAGCGATTTGGCACGACGAGCCGTTACCCAAGCACGGCGCTTTGGGGTAGAGATTCTCACACCTCAAGAAGTTAAAGGAGTGCGGCTACAAGACCCCTACCGGATTTTGCAATTGGCGGACGGTAGCGAGATTAGCTGTCATGCCCTCCTCGTGGCAACGGGCGTTTCCTACCGCTGGCTCAATGTGCCAGGAGCCGATGAGTTGACCGGGGCAGGTGTCTACTATGGTGCCGCGATGACCGAAGCGATCGCCTGTAGCAATGAAGACGTTTACCTAGTAGGTGGGGCAAACTCCGCTGGACAGGCAGCCATGCACTTCTCTAAATATGCCAGCAAAGTAACCATGCTGGTGCGGGGAGAGTCGCTGACTAGCAGTATGTCCCAGTATCTAATTGACCAGATTGCCGCGACCGAAAACATCCAAGTTTGCACCTGTTGCAGTGTCGTGGAAGTGAAAGGGGACGAACACCTGGAAGCCCTTGTGATTTCCCATGCCAAAACTGGAGAAATCAACACTGTACCTGCGCGATCGCTGTTCATCTTCATCGGTGCTAGTCCCAAAACCGATTGGTTGGATGGCGTAATTGAACGCGATGCTCAAGGTTTTATCCTCACTGGACCCGACTTAATACCCAATGGCAAATCGCCACGCGGCTGGAATCTAGACCGCCCTCCCTTTTTACTAGAAGCTAGTGTTCCTGGCATCTTTGCCGCCGGAGATGTGCGATATGGGTCAATCAAGCGAGTCGCCTCTGGTGTAGGCGAAGGTGCGATCGCGGTTCAATTCATTCATCGCTACCTCGCTAAGGTCTAGGGCGTGTTTGCAAATTAGCTGTAGTTTGTAAATACACCTAGTTCTAGCTCTCGATATGGGAGTCTCAATAAATCAGGTTAGTAGTATCAGAGATCCAGTCAATATATTTGGACACACGGGCATAGTATTCCCATACACCATACAGACCATACTGACCTTGTTCGTCGTCATCTTGCCATGAACTAATCCCAGCAATGAATAAGCCAGCTTCTGTTTTGATTAATGCAGGTCCTCCACTATCTCCAATACCACTAACCCCTTCTAGCTCTGTAGTTTCAGGTGGCTCATCAAAGCGAAACACAATCCACTGCTCATCCACTCTTTCAACCCGGTTAGTTGCCATTCTCAGCAAACCGTCGCTTTTTTCTATTCCGGTGCGTCCGGTACCAAAATCACCTCGACCCACGAAAGTTGCGACTTGTCCCAGTTCGTCCTGATGTTGATAAGGAACTATTGGTTCAACGCCTAATACAGGTTCAATTAATTGCACTAAGGCAATATCATTTTGAGCATCTTGAGGCGTTGAACCTTGAAAATCTGGATGGAGAATCACCTGCTCGATACTGTAACGTTTTCCAGCAATCAACAATTTATGTGGACTGGGAATATTTTTAGCAGTGTGCGCTGCGGTAATTGCCCATCGAGAAGCAATAAGTGTTCCCAGCCCATCAGTACCGAAGAAATTGAACACACTTTGATACTGATCATCTGTGAGTAGGTAAAGTTTTGGCTCTAGGTCGTGCCGGATGATCATGCGTAATATTTATCTCGCTTATGTTACATGATACTACATAAAATTACACTTACCTTTTACATAGATATAAGTAGAGCAACAGCGTGTACAAACAAGAACAACCTAATGTTGTAGCTACAATCAATGGCTAACAAATCAATCCCCACAACTTATAACTCATTACCTCTGTTTGCTTTCCATTTTCCTGACTAAGGAGATTCTGTATGCTATGTGTTGAAGACTTAGTAAACCTAGACCCGTTTCAACGGCTTCCCCAAGAGCGATTAGAGTGGGTCTGCGATCGCGCCCAAACTGTTGAGCGTGGTGCTGGGGAGATACTCGTGCATGAAGGAGATGTTTCCTGTGGCGTGTTCATCCTAGTTGAAGGTCAAATAAGCATTACCCGCCGCAGTGAAGGCGTTGATATCCCTGTTGGGCAACATCAAGCGCCATCCTTCTTTGGTGAAATTCCAGCCCTAACCGATGAACCTGTACTGGTGACAATGCGGGCAGCAACAGACTGTAGACTCTACAAGATTGAGCCAGACGACTTCCTCAAACTACTGCATGAATGCCGCGATTTTGAGCGCTCGGTATTCCTCATCGTGCAGCGTCGGACTCGTGGGCTAGAGTCCTTCATTCGCGGACGTGAAAAGATGGCAGCGTTAGGGACGCTTGCCGCTGGATTAGCCCATGAACTCAACAATCCAGCCGCAGCCCTCGTTCGTGCCTTGCGGGAAATGCCAACTGCCATGCTCGAACTTCAACGGATGAACTTAGTCTACGGACAACGCCAGGTTGAGGAAGCACATACTCAGCACTGGTTAAAAGTACGGGATGACGGCTATGAGGCGATTCTCAATGATCGCGTAGATCCCGTGACATTAAGCGATCGCGAAGAGATTTTGCTGGATTGGCTGGAAGACTATGGGGTGAAGCAGGCTTGGAAACTGGCAGAACCGTTAGCAGAAGGGGGCGTTGAGGTCGAAGCCCTGAATCAGCTTATGGAGCGTTGGCGCAATGACTCCACCGAGTTGCGGGAAATGGGCTTGCACTGGCTAGCGCTTTCGTTTGAAGTAATGTCGATGATTAAACATGGTTTGCGTGGAGCAGAACGGATTTCAGAACTGGTGCAAGCCATGAAATCTTACTCTTACCTGGATCAGGGCATTCAGCAAGAGGTAAATCTGCATCAAGGGTTAGAAGATACGTTGCGGTTGTTTGCTCACAAACTCAAGTGCGGCATCCAGGTTCAACGCAATTACGATCAACAGATTCCGAAAATCCTTGCCTATGGTAGTGAACTGAATCAGGTGTGGACGAACTTAATTGATAATGCGATCGATGCTATGGATGGCAAGGGACTGCTGGAAATTACGACTCAGCAGCGCGATCGCTTTGTCCGGGTTGACATCACGGACTCGGGTAGCGGCATTCCCCCTGACATTCAAACGCGCATTTTTGAACCCTTCTTCACCACCAAATCAGTCGGACACGGGTCAGGGTTAGGGTTGGAAACTGCTCGACGGATTGTAGAGAATCGCCATCACGGAACGATGTCCTTTGAGTCAAAACCAGGCAGAACCTGTTTCACTATTTGCTTACCCTTGCCAAATTCATGAGCGATCGCGACAGTTAGCATCGATTAACAGCTAATCTTCGTGACTTCGCTCATCAAAATCTCGCTGAATTTAAGTCAATTTAAATAATATGCATAATCTCTCAAACTCCGCTCCGAAGACATTTGCGATCGGCGGCGATTTACCCATCAACCGCATAGGCTACGGTGCTATGCGACTGACAGGACAACCCGGAAATTTCGGTCGCTATCCCGATTGGGAAAGCGGTCAAAATCTTCTGCGTCGTGCTATTGAATTAGGTATCAATTTTATTGATACAGCAGAAGCGTATGGACCCGGTTTCAATGAAGAATTAATTGCCTCTGCACTACATCCATATCGCCAAGGTATTGTCATCGCCACCAAAGGCGGTATCAATAAACCTGCTCCTGATAACATTCAAGCCGATGGCAGACCAGAAAATTTGCGACGGGGTTGTGAAGCCAGTTTACAACGGCTCAAGATAGAGCGAATTGACCTCTATCAACTGCATCGTCCCGATCCAAAAGTACCGTTTACTGAATCCGTAGGAATGCTGGCGACATTGCAACAGGAAGGCAAAATTCGCCATGTAGGATTGTCAAATGTCACGGTTGAGCAGATCGAAGACGCTCAAAAAATTGTACCAATTACCTCCGTACAAAATCGCTTCAGCATCACAGAACGGACTGGAGAAGATGTACTCAATTACTGCACAAAACACGATATTGCATTCATTCCTTATGGTCCACTAGGATCACATCCGCTTAAACGCGGTACACCATTGGCTGATGCAGAGGGAACATTAGCAGAAATCGCCCAGAAGTATGGTGTAAAGCCTAATCAAATTGCCTTAGCATGGCTGCTGCATCGTGCGCCCAATATTCTCCTAATTCCAGGAACCACAACAATTGCACATCTAGAAGAAAACATTGCCGCTGCTGCAATTAACCTCGCAGATGATGAATTTGAAGCACTCAATAATTTGTGAAACGTCGATACTCGACTGCTCTGAAAAGTCGGATACCTGAACCGCATCATCATAAAACTCAGTTAAGGAGAAAGTGTTATGAAAATGAGAAAACTGGGGAATCAAGGACTGGTTGTTTCAGAACTGGGACTAGATTGATGAGGCTTAAATAACTAATTAATCCCTCGGTTGTTTTTCTCTAACTTATTCAGCAAGCCCTAGTTACCACATGCTTTGGTTATGTCACAAGCATTTCACCCCAAGATATCGCCCCACCCAAAATGCCCATCTCCATAAACCCCATCGATCGCTATTCCACTAGTGCAACGGCATTGAACTTGTCTGCCAAGCGCCCGTCTTCCATGTAAACAATGCGATCGGCAATATCTAAAATCCGATTATCGTGCGTCACCAGCAAAATAGTACAGCCCTGTTCCTTTGCCAATTTCTGCATCAGTTCTACGACATCTCGACCTGATTTTTTATCCAGTGCTGCGGTCGGTTCGTCTGCTAAAACAATTTTAGGATGACTCACCAGGGCACGCGCGATCGCAACTCGTTGCTTTTGTCCTCCAGATAGATTATCAGCGTAGTAATCCACACGATTTCCTAAACCGACTGTCTTGAGAATATCGGTTGCTATCTTATCCATATTTTGGTCTAGATAGCGCTCGTGTAGCTCTAGAGACATTCGCACATTCTGCTTAGCTGTCAGGAATGTCAATAGATTATGTGCCTGGAAGATATAGCCGATTTGCTGCCGCACCTGCCTCATCGCTTTCTTACTAGCTCCATTCATTTCTTGCCCCAGAATTTTCAAGCTACCTTCCTGTGCAGAACGCAAGCCTCCCATTAGGGTTAATAGTGTCGTTTTACCTGACCCGGATGGTCCAGTCATAATCACAATTTCTCCCGCAGAGATATCGAGATTGATGTCAAATAGCGCTTGTTTTCGCAGCTCTCCCTCACCGAAGTAGTGATTGAGCTGGTGAACAGAAATTACGGGTTGCATGGGTTTGGTAATTGGTAATTGGTAATTGGTAGTAGAACTAATAACCCAATGACTAATAACTAAATTAGAAAATGTCAGCGGGGTCGGCAGACTGTAACTTACGCATTGCGATCGCTCCCGATGCAATGCACATTACAAGCGTCAAAGACAGCACGAGTATGAGGCGATCCAGCGACATTTTGACGGGAAGTAGTGTCGCTTGTGCAATGAGTCCGTACAGCCCAAGTGAAATCGCAAATCCGGGCATAAAACCCAGAATTGCCAGAATCAAAGCCTCCTGAAGCAGAATTCCAACTAGATAACTATCCCCATAACCCATTGCTTTGAGCGTGGCGTATTCCGGCAGGTGATCGGAAACATCAGAGTAAAGAATCTGATAAACAATTACCGTTCCCACCAAAAAGCCGACGATAGTTCCGAAGCCGAAGATAACGCCGATGGGACTCACTTGACTCCAATAGTTTCTCTCCCGTTGGATAAATTCTTCCTTGGTTAGAACCAGCACATCATCTGGCAATTTAGCTTTTATATTTGCTTGCACTTGCTCAAGATTTGCACCGGATTTCAACTTAATTAAACCGACATCAATATCATCTGCTTGGCGCTCTGGAAACAGACGCAAAAAAGTAGAATCACTCACAAGCAAATTGCCATCAGCCGAAAATGAGGCTCCCATTGTGAAGACACCAGTGACTTGAATTTGTAAGTCATTCAGTTGAGCTGAAAACGGTTTAGATTGCTGAAGTTGACTGGCAACATTACCCAGATCAGGTCGCGCTGCCTGGTCATAAAGCACATAATTCAACATCTTGAGTTTATTCAATTCGGGCGCGGCATCTGGCACATCCATTGCTGGATTACTTGGGTTGAAACCATAAATCTGTACCTGCCAGAATGTTCGATTAGCAGGATTACGCCATCTTCCGATTCCTAGATAGAGAGAGTTGATGGAAGCTACGCCATCTGTACCTGCTGCCTGAAATAGCCTAGAGCGTGAGAAAGGTTTGATGGTCTGCACGTTATCAGATATGGAATTAATCAGGAACAGGTCACCCCGCAATCTGTAGTGCATCCCCGTGGCAGAAACATAGGCGGATTCCATCAGTCCAAGCTGGAAAAACATGAGAATGTCAGCGAAGCCAATTCCAGCTAAAGCAACAGCAAGACGAGTTTTCTCTCGCTTTACCTGAAGCCAAGCTAGAGGTGTTTTGCGAAGTAATTTACGCAACATAAGTTAAGTACTTGAGCCAAGAGAATATAAAGTTGGAGAACGGACAATGACTGATAGATTGGTTAAAGCTGGAGCGTATTTAAGACTCAACTATTTGATTGAATTGAGTGGTTTCTTCGAGCTTACGCTGCCGTAGAAGTAGAAACAGAGGTAGCGCTAACGAAACACCAACTAATAAATTACTTGCGATATAAACCCACAAGTTTTTCATCTTGAGTCGTGAACCTTCAATCCACACAAATGTCCAGAGGGCAAGAGATGAAACCACGACATCCATACCAAAGAACGCAGAGATTCGATTGATAAAAAGCTGCTCAAAAAAAAGTTCAAAATTGAGTCCGTTTTCAAAGAGAAATGGGACAAATTGGAAGTAAGGCAAAGCAATTCCCAGAATGCAAAGAATCAGATATGTGCCTTGAAGCATAGTACTCATCTCCTGTGTAAATTTTTCTGATGACACGCCAGCCAAAATTTTAGATATCGGGCGACCGTTATTTTTTAGTTCAAACTCTTTTGCGGTTGAATGGCTACTTGTACCTGCAAGTTCGTGAGGCTTGCCACTTGTTGACTATCCTTGGAATTGAGGCGAATTCTGACCTCAACGACGCGGCGATCGAGGTTCTGTCCGGGCTGATTGCTGAAAACTTTTTGCTGGCTGACTTGCAACCCAACTTGACGAACGGTTCCTCGCAGTTCTCCAGAAATTCCCTCACCCGTAATGATCACTACTTGACCGCTACGAATCTTGCTAATGTCACTCTGGTAAATTTCTGCAACCACTTCCATTGGGTCAGTCTTTCCCAGGTCAACAATCCCTTCATCAGCGAGCGCTTCACCCGATTGGGTGTAAACTTCCAACACTTGTCCTGCGATCGGTGCGCGAATGGTTGCCTCCTTCAACTCAGCCTCAGCCCGTTTCACAGCTGCAACTGCCTGGTTTACCTCCGTTTGCGCCACCCGGACATCTTCAGGGCGAACCTCGGCAATCTGGTTTAGAGTAGCCCTGGCTCGATTGATTTGGGCACGCAATGTGTCAGTCGTGCGATTCCGATTGGATTTAGCTTCGTTGAGTTGTGCTTGGGCAGTTTCCAACGTCAGCCGCCGTTGATCGAGGTTGGACGCTGCGATCGCTCCTTCCCGATATAACATGAGATAGCGGTTATAGTCTGCCTGTGCGACGTTAGCCTCGGATTGCCGACGGGCAATGATAGCGGTTTGACTGGCAATTTCACCCTGCAACTCTTGTTCAAGACGAGTAATTTCGGCTTGTTGAGCTGCAATTTCCCCAGACTTTGCCCCGGCTTTGACTTGAGCTAGTCTTGCTATTGCTGTACTCACTCGCTCCTGTGCCTCAAGTAAAGCCGTTTGCAGCCTTTCGCGGCTACCGAGAATGGCAATCTCCTGACCGAGTTGGACGCGATCGCCTCGCTTAACCAGCAGTTGAGCAACCCGATCGTTATTTAGCGTTGCTGGGGCACCCACTCGCACCACTTCTGATGCAGGTTCTAGTCGTCCCAACGCTGTGATTGGCTCAATAGTCGGTGCAGGTACCACAGGTTCGGCAGGCTTCTGTCCAAACTTGGAAATGCTGTAGTAAAATGAGCCACCTGTGATGGCAATCCCCGAAACAATGAGTGCGATCGTCCAGCGATTAAGAGGCTTTAGCCGTTGCAGGATCATAGGGTTCTTCATTTTTCCAAATAAGTAGTCAACATTTTTCCAAGTAGCGCAATCTGCTCAAAAATTGGGATGTTATTGTCTTCCATGCGAGCCACCATTAAGCCCAAAAGTTGAATCATCACCAAGTCGGCAAGGGCTGGGTCTGGAATTTTAAATAAGTCGGCAAAAGCTTGCTTATTTCGTTGTCTAACTCGTGCCAGAGCAGCATTATTGCGAACTGCGTCCATACCCTGCTGCTGACAAAAATCAACCATCATACAGATTTCTTTAATCAAGCGGTCTTCATACTTGACCGCGAAGTTGGCGAGTGCCTCAAATCGTTCCGATAGCGACTGCCCGTCTTTCAATTCGTTAGCAAAAATTTGCAGATACTCTTGACTCATTTCTTCAACCAGTTGCTCAAACATATCCTCCTTGCGTGGGAAGTAGTAATAGAGTGTTCCGGTTGATACGCCCAACTCTTTAGCAATCTGTCGAGTTGTGATAGAGGCGTATCCTTTCTGGGCAAACAGGTCAAAGCACTTGTGGAGCAACTCTTTGCGATATTGCTCATGGTCAACAATCTTGGGCATCTAGATTTTATATCGGGCAACCGTTATTTAATGTAACTTAACGGTAGCACAAGGTCAACTCCGCGATCGCTCAACTTATGTCGTCTTCAGCATCTGGTTTGAGGAACACGACACGCCGCGATCGATGAACCAGGGTTGTAGAAACAGAGAACAGCGTGAATCCGATGAGTGGGTGGAGCTTCAGGGGGCGACAAGCGCCCCAAAAGGTAGATGCCAAAAGAGTTGTACAGGCTTTGCCGCCGCGCCAAATACCGAGCTTAATGACAATGAAACAGATAGGGGCAGCAAGGCTTGTTACCAGTCGTATCCTGTGTATGGTAAAAAAGAACGGTCTTATCGTTGAAACAAGACCGTTATCAAAATGCTACCTAAATTCTATCAAAGCCAGTTGCAAAAATATTTGAGTGAAACTCAACTGATTACATTAAAACTATTAGTCTGGTTACTTCAGAGTCAAAAACAAGTAAAAATAGAAAGGTTGGCAGCAACGCTGCCTTTACCAATTCAACAGAACAGTCGTCGTCGCCATATACAACGTTTTTTGAACCTGAGAAAGTTAAGTGTGGTCATCCTATGGTTTCCCCTGATTAAAGAAATTATAACTCGACGCATATCTAAGGGGAAACAACTGATTATTGCCTTGGATAGAACCCAATGGCAGGAAAATAATATTTTGATGGTCAGTGCGATTTACCAAAAACGAGCCTTGCCAATCTTCTGGATATTATTGCCAAAAAAAGGAGCCAGTGATTTAAGAGAACAACAAAGTGTATTGCGACCCGCAATCAAGCTATTTAAAACTCATAAGGTAGTCATTATAGGAGACCGGGAATTCCACAGCGTAGAACTAGCGCAGTGGATACACCGTCAGGGAATAAAGTTCGTATTAAGGCAAAAGAAAGACACAAGTTTTCGCCAAAAAAGACAGAAATTTAAGAGCTTGTCAAATGTCAAGATAGCACCC
>CBKWLJ010000159.1:0-17831 GCA_966675205.1 uncultured bacterium | reverse complement strand
CATCTTTCCATTGAGGTGGAGGTTCATCGTTGAGTTCATGATCAAAAGTAACTTCTATTTTTTGCTGCATTGCGCGATCGCATACACCTGGAGAGGCCCATGTTATCGCTTCTGGATACACTTTCGCCCAAGTATTGATATGAGCATAGTGAATTTTATTAGGGGAGATAAGGTGGCGTACTGGGCCTAGTTGATCGATTTCGTTTTGGAGTTCTGGAGTTAATTCAATCGGTGAATGACACCACAACTCCCCACTTTTCAATCGCACAATCACCATACGTGTGGAAAAGGGGATGGCAAGTCCGTACATTGCCATCCGCACAATTGGCCCATCAATAATCCAAATATCCTCATCAACCCGTTTGAGTGTATTAATTGGCTCATACAATTGGACAGGTTCGTGATTCATGGAGAAAACTCCAATCGTTCGTTTTACACTTTTTCTTTTGCTGGTGGTGTAATGCCAACCTTGGTAAGGTTCTGATCGAGTTCTCTGAGGAGTTCAAAGTCTGCCTCTGGCAAGGGAGTATTTACACTTCCTTGTAACACTCCTCCCATAGAAGACGTTTTCTCAAGGAAAGCAAACGCCTGCCGGAACTGCTGCGGATTAGCTTCAATCGGTGCCTCGAAATGACAGGGAATAATACGTTGGAAACTCCAACTTGCTACTTTGTTTGCCCAATCAATCGTTTCCTTTGGTGCTCGGTTCAGAATGAGGGTTTGTAGAATCGGGGCCACAAATAGCCGTCCATTCCCTCGCAATGCATCGAATGACTGCTTCCAGTTCCACTTCCACTTAAACGGAAACCAACCGAAATAGGCTTTCTTGGTACGGTTGGGTGCTTTGAGGGCATCGCGAATAGACTGCCCCGTTTTTACCACTTCTAGCGCACTCGGCCGGAAGAAAAACGCAAACAGCGAAACACGCTGCCATCCTTTACGGCGGTTTATCTCATTGTCCTCAACCACGTCAAAGGCATTGTCCTTGGCGTGGAATAGCAAGGGATACGGGTCAAGTTGAACGATCGCAGGCGGTTCTTCTGGTACTCTAAGGACAGAATCGGTGACGAATAGCGTTTGCGATCGCTTGTGCAAGAAAGCAACTTCCCCAAATCGCCCCGGCCCAAGCTCAATCGGGCCAAGGATGGCATAGTCAAACTCATCGGCAAAGGGTGCTGTGATACTGTACTTCGGGAGTATCTGAGTGCGTTTTGCAGGAAAACCCAGCCAACTCAAGGGGAGGTTCAGTGGAAAACTCCACTGGTTTGGGGCGACAAAAACTTGGGCATTGGGAAAGCGTCTAGCGAAGGGGCCGACAAAGACTTTATGCTCTAAACCGGAAATAGTGGGCAGAATAATGTACTTCACATCACCATGCTGTTCCACCAACTCCTTGAGGAGACGGATACATTCTGGAGTGGGTGCGACAGGCGCATAAATCAGGAGTCCGCCTGCTTCAAGCTTCACAACCGTCATCCGAATCGGCACGACAACGTAGAGAATGCCCTGCACTTGGTCGAATGTCCAGATTGTGTCCTTAACCACTTCGGTACGGAGTGTCCGCCGCCTACCGTAGGGGTAGATTGGTAAGGTAGGCCAAAACGGCCATGAAAAGTCACCAGGACGGATGCTTTGTTGCTCCTGTGTCTCCTGCGTTTTCATCCCGGTTTTATCCACTCCACGATTCTCGCCTAAAATCCTAAAGCTTAAACTGTTTTACTCAAATCCCCAGTAGCTAGGGTTTAGCCAATGGTTGCCCTGCAATTTGTCGGTACTCTCACTCTAGTCTCTCACGAGAAAAACACATCGAGCGTGGAAGTTTCGCTTTCTTCGAGTTCGAGGGTGAAACGGAGTCGCGAATTTGTATGAAAAAAGTATAAGTTTGGCACCATGAGCTGCACTCACCATTCGCGGCATGAAAATTCTTCTTCATCCATTATCCTTCTGCCTCCTGCCCTCTGCCTTATTTTCAAGACAGCCGCCCATGTGCTATCACTCACAACGAAAAAATGAAAAATTCCCTCTCCTGACTCCTGAATTCTGACTCCTGACTCCTGATCCCTATTTTCAGATTAGGTACCATGAGTACCCGCTCACAGCTCACGGAATGAAAATAGTTCTCACTACCAACGGATTTACGTCGATTTAGCCTCTATTTCCAAGATGTTTTTGCAGCACAAGCGACATAGCTAGGGCTGGTATCCTTTTGGATATTTTGTTTAATAGTATCGAGGTCAATATAGCAATCAGCAACATTAATTAAGCTGTCACTCGTCATTGAACGCAGACTCACGACTTCAACCCGAACCCCTCGGTAGGTAATTGCATCAACCGCATAGGCGAGGTCTCCATCACCACTAACCAAGATAGCCGTATCGAAGTGGTTAGCCAAAAGCATCATATCTACAGCAATTTCTACATCTAGATTGGCTTTTTTAGAACCATCTGGAAATTGAACCAAATCTTTGGTAACCACACGATAGCCATTTCGACGCATCCATAGCAGAAAACCTTGTTGCTTTTCGTTAGTTGGATCAATTCCAGTGTAGAAAAAAGCACGCAACAGCCGAGCATTCGCTGTCAAACAGTAAAGCAGTTTAGTATAGTCAATTTCAATGCCGAGGTGCAAAGCTGCATAGAATAAGTTTGAACCATCAATAAAGATAGCAATTCGACCGCGATGCAGTCGATCGCCAATGGAGCTATTACTAAAAGCCTCTAGTATTTCCATATCGTTATTTTGAGGGCTTTGGTTTCTCTTTAGGAAGAAATTTTATTAGCAATAAAGGGTTATATCTTCCCCACATTGGTCTGCCAAATAGGTCAAAGATTTGAAGCGAAGACTAACGATTTGCTCGTAGAAAGGATTGAGTTTGCACAAGGGAGGAATGCGAACGATAGTGCGGTCAAGAAGTTTTATTTCTCGCTCAAAGGGGCAACTAGCTGGAATGATTTTGCAGAGCGATCGCGCCACATAAGCATCGCGAATTTCTAAAGATTCTAGCCATTGGCGAATGGGGTGCAATGAAGTATTTAAGTGATGTACAGTTAGATTATTCACAATAGAAACTCAATCAGGAAGAGATTCCAAAAATATCAACCTATGGATAGAGGTAGAAAGTAATGATTTCATCTCGAATCCAGGTTAGTCTCTAAGTTAGAACTGAAAAATGCAGAACTTGTGTAGACTACACATTAAACCTAAAAAATCTGGTTATTCATCCCATCCCAGAGTTTTCGCAATCTGACCGGGGAGTTTCATTGCCTTGAATGGCTTAGGAATAATTCCTGCTACGCCGAGTTCAGCGAACCGTCGCTGCTCTGCTGCTTGCACCTTGGCGGTCATCAAAATTACAGGGATAGATTCGGTGGCTGGATTTGCCTGCAACGCTCGAAACGTTTCTATGCCATCCATATCCGGCATCATTACATCTAATAAGATGACATCAGGTTGCTCATCGGCTGCCTGACGTAGTCCTTCTGCGCCCGATGCAGCAACCAATACATCCCAGCCACCGACTGTTTTGAGGGTAAGTTGAGCCACTGCCCGAATATCGTATTCGTCATCAATAATCAGAATGCGCTTGGTGGTCATGTAGAACTGTCTCCAGTCTTGCCTCGAATCATGCGGTTGAGCAGGTCGATCGCTCGCTGTTCAAATTCTTGTGATGTAATACGTCCTTTTGTAAAGAATAGCGTTTGTCCGAGTTTTAACCGTTGGCGATCGCTATCATCTAAATCCTGAGCCGTATAAACAACGAGTGGTACCTGACACAACCGATTATGCTGCCGCAGCCAGTCCACGACTGCAAAACCATTGTATTCTGGCAGTGCCAAGTCGAGTACCAGCAAATCGGGAATAATGTGCTGGCTCAACTGAATAGCTTCCCGTCCAGTTTGGGCATGAAAGGTTTCTACGCTGTGGCGAGAAAACATGGTCGCGAGTACCTGTGCCAGCTCTAAGTCATCTTCGACGATCAGAACTTTGATAATTTGATTTTGATTGGCTAACGCTCGCTCTAAGGCTTGGCGCAATACCCTTGGCTCAGGGGGTTTCACAATCCAGCCACTAACTTCTGGATGGGGAGCCTCTCTAGCATCCGGCAACAGCCCACTGAGAATGATCACTGGAATTTTTTGAGTTTCTGCTTGAGTCTTCAGAACTGCCAAAGTTTGCCACCCATCCATCTCTGGCATCATCAGGTTGAGAAGAATGACATCAGGCGGCTGGGCAACTGACCGTTCTACCGCCTCATCTCCTGATGCAGCGGTCAGCACTCGGTAGCCTTCCCGTTTGAGCATCGCTTGCAGTACCGTCCGAACCGAAGAGTCATCATCGCAGACTAAAACAAGGGGGGAATTTTGACTGGAATCTCCTAACTCCGAACTCAAAACTGAAAACTGAGGACGTTCGACATCGGTAAGGATAGGTAGAGTAAAGTAGAACGTGCTACCCTCTCCTAAAGTGCTTTGGGCCCAAATCTGTCCTTCATGCTGCTGTAAGATACTGCGGCAGATGGCTAAACCTAAACCCGTTCCTCCCTTTTGGCGCGAATCCGAGGCATCAACTTGCTGAAAGCGTTCAAAAATGGATTCGATCTTGTCAGACGGAATTCCGCGTCCTTGGTCTCTAACTTGAATCAGGAGAGTGTCGCAAAAAGGTGAAGGATGAAGAGTCTCTGACCCCTGACCCCTGACCCCTGACTCCTGACTCCTGAGCAACTCTGCGCTCAACCAAACTGTACTATCTTGAGGAGAGAACTTAATGGCATTACTGAGTAAGTTCGTGAGTACTTGAATGATGCGATCGGGGTCTGCCCAGAGGCGAACTGAAAGAGGAGAGACGGATAAGGTGACTCCAGCTCTTTCTGCTATTTCCTGGATTGCCTCTACAGATTGATTCATTAAATCACCAGCATCGCAGGCTTGTTTCGTCATAACAATTTTGCCTGACTCAATGCGTTCGATATCTAGGATGTCATTGATCAGACGAACTAAGCGATCGCTGTTATTCGCCGCAATGCTCAACATATGTTGAGCCTCTTCCGGTTGGTTTTGCAAGACACCCTCTGCTAACAGATCTAGAGCAGCGGAAATGGAGGTTAGTGGTGTCCTGAGTTCATGGCTGACGACTGAGATAAATTCGTCCTTCAAGCGTTCGATTTCGCGGCGATCGCTAATATTCTTGACAAAGCAGTAGCTACCAATGAACTTCTGGTGTTGGTTGTAGGCTTTGACCATCACCGTTTGCTTGTCGAAGATGGTTCCATCTTTACGCACTGCTCTGGTTTCTACCTCTGCCTTACCATCAATCAGCATCTGTTGGTAAGCAGTCTCAACAGTTTCCAGATCATCTGGATAAACTGCTTGTTGCCATTTCATCCCAATTAATTCTTCCGGTGGGTAACCCAACATATTGGCATATGCTGGATTAGTTTTGATGTAACGTCCCTGAAGATCTAATTGAGCGATACCCTCAACAGCACTTTCCAGTGCCTCGCTCAGATTGCGAAGTTCCTCAAGAGCTTGTTTGCGATCGGTAATGTCTTCAATTTGCGTAACGATGTACAACGGTTGGTCTCGCCCATCACGGATTATCGAACTACTCAACATTCCCCAAACCGTGTGTCCAAGCTTATGCAAGTACCGCTTTTCAAACTGACAGGAACGAATCTCGCCGGACAGCATTTGCTGAAAATAGTTGAGTCCAATTTGCAAATCATTGGGATGGGTAACTGCCTGAAAGGTTATCGCTAGCAATTCCTGTTCTGAGTAACCCAGCATCTCACACAGAGAACGATTGACTTGCAGCCAATAACCATCCAGCGATACCAACGCCATTCCGATCGCGGCATTTTCAAACGCCTGGTGAAAGCGCTCTTCGCTTTCTCGTAATGCTTCCTCTGCCCGTTTGCGATCGCTAATGTCAAACACTGTAGACCGACTCATGACGAAGCGACCTGCTGCATCTCTAATCGCCGTCGCATTCAGGAGAACGGGCAGACTGGTACCGTTCTTGCGGAGTAGTTGAAACTCTAGCTCGCGCAACCATCCACGCTCTTTGAAGCGGGAAAAGTTCTCCTGAAAAGTTCGTATACTCTCAGCCGTAAGGAAGTCAGAAAATTTCTTCTTGCCAATCACTTCGTCCCGCGTGTAGCCCAACCACTTGAGTTCGGTATCGTTAATGCGAACGAAGGTTCCATTTCCGTCGATTGAGTGATAGCCGCAGGGGGCATTGTTGTATAGGTCATGAATTTCCTCACTTGATTTGCGGATAGCCTCAAGAGCCTGTTTGCGCTCGGTAATGTCACTGCCAATGCCGAGAAATCCGGTAATATTATTCTCTGCATCCCGCAAAGCCGTAGCGGATAACAGGACAGGGAAACGGGAGCCATCTTTACGGATATATGACCATTCGTTCTCATCTACTCCTCCACAGCGTATCTTGGCAACAAATACCTCAAAACCGGGTTCGATTGTCTCTCCCAATTCCTGCGATAGTTCCTGCGCCCTCTGGACAATTTCATTCCAATCATGGATGAGAGCCGGAGTGGTTTGCCCAACCACCTCTGCTGCCGTATAGCCTAACGATCGCTCTGCTGCTGCATTAAACGTGCGAATAGTACCATCTACCGTAGTGGAGATGATCGTGTAGTTCGCGCTATCAAGAATCGCTCGCTGGAGGGTCAATGTTTCTTGTAGCGTCCTCTGGGCCTGTTTGCGATCGCTAATATTTCGGAAATAGACGGATAGACCATCTCTAGAAGGATAGGCGTGTACCTCAAACCAGGTATTCAGCGGTGCATAGAACGCTTCAAACTCAACACTCACCTGCTCCGACACTACCCGGTGATACTCTAGATCAAAGGTCGAGCCTACCGATGCAGGAAACTCATCCCACATAAGTTGACCGAGCAACTCCTCCCGCTTTCGCTGCAAGAGCAGTTCGGCTTGGCGATTTAAGTAGGTATATCGCCAATCTTTATCCAATGCAAAGAACGCATCTGTAATGCTTTCCAGAATATTAACGCTCTGGTTACGAGCTGCCTCTGCTTCAGCCCTTGCCTGTTGCTCTTGAGCGAGAAGCTGAAGGCGTTCTGCTTCTACCTGTTTGCGCTCAGTAACATCGCGGGCGATCGCATAAATTAAGTTTTCTTCAACAATGGGAAAGGCTTTCCAGGCAAGCCACCGGTACGAACCATCTTTACAGCGGTAGCGATTCTCAAAATCAAGGGTTAGATTACCCTGAGCAAGTTTTTCAACTTCAGCAAGGGTTGCAGCTCGGTCATCGGGATGAACTAAGTCAAGAAATGGTTGTGCTAGCAATTCTTCGTTGGTGTAGCCAAGTACTTGCTCAAACGCTGGATTCAAACGCTTGAAGTAAGCATCGGTACCAGCAATGCCGAGCATATCCATAGAGAGGTTGAAGAAGCGATCGCGTTCCTCCTCTGCCCGTTTGCGATCGGTAATATCCCGCGTCACTTTTGTAAAGCCACGCAGGTTTCCCGCCTCATCTCGCAGAGCGGTAATCACAACATTCGCCCAAAATCGCGATCCATCTTTGCGAACGCGCCACCCTTCGTCTTCCACTTGACCCTCGGTGACTGCTATTTCTAGCAACCGTTGAGGACGACCGCGCTGAATCTCCTCGTCAGGATAAAAGCGGGAGAACAACTGACCGATAATCTCGTCTGCCCGATATCCTTTAATCCTCTCTGCTCCACTATTCCAGCTCACAATCCTTCCGCTGGGGTCGAGCATAAAAATTGCGTAGTCTTTGACCTTCTCAACCAGCAGGCGGAATCGCTCCTCACTCTCGGATAGCGCCACCTCCTTGCGCTGACGTTCCTGGATTTCCTGTTCTAGTCGTGTATTCTGTTCTCGAAGCTGTCGAGTGAGATGTCGGAGACGCACATGGGTTTGAACCCTAGCTAACACCTCTTCTTGTTGAAAGGGCTTCGTAATATAGTCCACCGCACCCAAGCTGAAGCCTTTTACTTTATCTACAGTTTCAGTCAGTGCCGTCATAAAAATGACTGGAATTTCTGCTGTTGCTTCATCCGCTTTCAGACGACGGCACGTTTCAAACCCGTCTACACCGGGCATTAGGATATCTAGCAAGATTAAATCAGGTAAAGCATACTTGGCGTTCTCGATCGCACTTTCGCCATCTTCCGCTACTAAAATTCTGAAGCCAGCATTGGTCAAACAGCCAAACAGGACTTCTAAATTGGTCAGTGTGTCATCCACGATTAAGATGACGCCCTTTTCAGCCATAGTAATTATTCTGACCTCTGAAACTGTTTAATAAACTCCCGAATTTGCCGTGCTTTGAAGCCTTTAGCGAGTTGGTGAAGATGGGTGGCAAAGGGAATCAACTGTGGATCGACCGTTTCTAATTTAACGGCTCGTTCAGCAATCGCTTGGAGGTCGCCCATCATTGCCAAGTTGAGTAAAGCTGCAATTTCTTCAGCAGGGGGAGCTATCAATGGAGAAGCATCTTGAGTGTTGGGTGCTGGAGGGCTTTGCCCTTCCAGTAGAGTCGGTTGAACTGAGTCCTTTCGCTCAGCGCTTGATTCTTCATAAATCCACTCTAGCTTCAGATGAAGAGATAATCGCTCCAATAGCTCTGCTTCGTGGATTGGCTTCGGTAGAAAGTCATGGCAGCCGACTTTTCGACTCTGCTGTCGATCCATATCAAATGCACTAGCCGAGGTCGCAATAATAACTGTCTGCTGTAAGCTTGGAGACATCCGAATTTGACGGGTTGCCTCAAACCCATCCATAACAGGCATCACCAAATCCATCAAAATTGCATCAGGTCGAAACTGGTGTGCCTTGTGTAGAGCATCTTGACCATCGATCGCCTCTACCACTTCAAATCCTAACGGCTGTAGCATATTGGTCAGAACCAGACGATTTTCCTCCCTGTCGTCCACTACGAGGATTTTTCGCTTGCCGCCTTTGAATCCACGAACACAGCGGCGATCGGGAGAGGCAATATCAGACAAGGTGTCAACTTCAGCCAAGTCTAAATCAACCCAGAAAATGCTTCCTTTTCCAGGCGTACTCTGCACGTTGATGTCACTTCCCATCAGTTGAACCAGTTGGCGACTGATGCCTAATCCCAATCCAGTTCCTTCAATCTGACGATGGCGATCGCTTACTTGTCGGAATGGTAAAAAGATTTCTTGGAGATGCTCTTGTGTTATTCCAATGCCCGTATCTTCGACCTGAAACCGAACTTTGGAGGAGTTATGAGTTAAGGCTGAGCCTTCAAAATGCTCGACATACCCAACTTTGAACGTTACCTCACCGTTTTCGGTAAATTTAACCGCATTGCTCAGGAGATTAATCAGAACTTGCCGCAACCGTTTTTCATCTGCCCGAATTAATTTTGGAAGTGTCGAAAGCACTTTATAAGTAAACAAAATTCCTTTTTGCTCTGCCCGGATTCGACAGATTGCAACAATTCCTTCCAGAAATTCTCGAAGGTGGAAATCGTTGAGGTAGAGTTCCATTCTTCGAGCTTCGATTTTGGACAAGTCCAAAACATCGTTAATCAACATCAGCAGATGTTCGCCACAACGATGGATGGTACTCAGACCACTCTTTTGTGGATCTGTTAACATTTTGTCCTTATTCAGGATTTGGGTATAACCTAAAATGCCATTCAGGGGAGTCCGGAGTTCGTGGCTCATGTTCGCCAAAAATTCACTCTTCGCTCGGTTGGCAGCCTCAGCCACTTGTTCTGCGCGTTTGCGATCGCTAATTTCTTGTTGCAACTCCAGCGTGCGCTGTTGTACTTTGCTCTCTAAGCTTTTATTTGCTGCTTCTAAGTCTTGATAAAGACGCGCATTTTCTATCGAGATAGCGGCTTGAGATGATAAAAGCTTTAGTACTTCTATGTGATTGGAAGTAAAGGCTCCAGTCGTTAAATTATTTTCTAGATAAAGAATACCTACAAGCTTACCTTGGTTAATCAGTGGCGTACATAGAACTGATTTTGTGTCTTTGTTAATGATATAAGGATCGGTTGTGAAAATGCCTGTAGAGGATGCATCATTTAAAATAACGTTTTCATGAGTTCTCTCTACATACTTAACGATAGAGACAGGTAATTGCTCGCTACTATCTAATGGCAGTGATTGCAGTGCCATAACCTCAGTTTTTTCGATAGTTCCTTGAGCCTCTATGAGCAACTCACCTGATTTTTCTAAAATTAAGAATCCAGTTTCAGCACCAGCGTTCTCAATTACAATCTTCATTAACTTAACCAGTAATTCATCGAGAACAATCTCTCCAGAAAGTGCTTGCGATGCCTTAAGAACTGTATCTATATCTAGAGACGCAGTATTATCAGTTGTTGATGCTGTTCTTCGCGCTCCTTCCTTAGTGGAAGGTTCTTGGTTAGCTCTCCGCGTCAAAAATTGTGTATATTTTTCCTCTAACTTTTTGAGTTTCGCTGTTGCTCCCCACCGAGCATATCCATAATAGGATTCAGTCAGATAAATCTGAGCAAACTTCTCCTTACCAAGCGAGAAATAAAATGCTGCCGCTAATTCATTGGCTAGCGCTTCTTCTTGGATGTATCCCTGCTCTTTGGCTCCTGCGATCGCGCGATCGTAATACTCGGTTGCTTGCCAATATTGCCCCAATACCCGCGCTTTCTCTGCCTCCACAAGATCGTACTTATGCAGAAAATTCATCGGAGCATGGTCTGCCCAGTATTGCATCTTTTCCTGGTTAATCCTCACTTTACTCAAGAGATGTTCTTGCTGTGAGGGTGACGCTGTTGGGTAGAGCGCAAGTTGTACTAAAGAATCGTAGAAATGAAAGATTTGAACAACTAAGAACGCTTTTACGCCATCTAAATAGTGTTCAGCTTGAGCTGCATTTTCTACGGCTTGCTGGTATTCTCCAAATAAATAACAAAGGATAAGTTTGTTTATATAAAAGTAGTGAAGCCCAGTTCTATCGTTGGCTTCCTTAAGCAGCGGCAATGATTTCTCCTCATTGTAAGCTTCACCGATTAAGCAACACGGATTTTCAGCGGCATCGAGCAAGGAAAGGACAGACTGCTGAAAGATTTGATTCCAACTTAAGGCATTTTCTTGCTTCAGTTGAGCAAGACTATCACTGACTGTTGCCATTTCTCGTTCAACTTTTGGCAGTTCCTGCCCCATGAAATAGAAATGTTGGCACCTTTGCATAGCAGCATAGCCACTATATTCAAAATGTCCGTTTTCCAGCCCGCTTTGGTATCCTTCTAGCAAAAGTGGCAACGTCTCCTTAACATGAGCTTTTCCGTGAATCGTTGATGACACTGCCACAAAATATACGCTCGCCTTGAGTTGTAAGGCATTGAATCGTTCTACTAGGTTTAAAGCTAACTTGCCAAATTGATAAGCCAACTCAACATCCTGAAGTATCCCGTTTGACATGAGACCGTAACAAGCATAACCATAGGCTGAAGCAGGTGTATTGCCATAGTTGATCGATAAATTCACCTGTTCGCATACAACGAACGGAAACAGTGCAGGTGCTGCTTGATAGGTAGGAGACCCCATATTCGCTAGCATCCGTGTAGCTGCCACCTTATCTACGTCCGTCATTAACGGTAAGTTAATCAAGTCTTCTACATTCTTACCCGTTAAATTAGCCGCTGTTTTAGCTAGTATTTGCTCAATATCTGAGGCGCTGGGCACCTCTGGCAACCTTACCCCCAATCTTTCCAACGCTTGCAATCCAATCCTGACAGCTTCTAGCTGTTTAACTTGCGCCATATAGGCTTGGATTTTCACCTCATAGACTTTCATTTTGTCGATGGGAGTTTTTGCCTGTTGCAGGACAACTGTTGCCCATTTCTCCATCTGCTCAAAATCGCAGTTCAGGTACGCTGTTTCTACCGCTGATTCATAAAGTGCCAGTGTTAGCTCGTACTGACTTTGCCAGCTATTTACTGCCAATAACCCCAAAGCAACCTTCAGGTACCGAATAGCAGATTCATACGCTGTCGCTGCTTTCGCTTTCTGACCGGCTATAAGATTAAGTTCAGCCAGCTTGTATCGTTCCGACTCTAAGGTCAGTAAGTCGGTGCCGTAATTGAGTTGATTCACCAACGTGAAGATATTTTCTTTTTGTTCTTCAGGCGTCGTATTTTGTAGTAGCAACTGACCGATTTTTAGGTGAGTTTCTTTCTTCTGTGAATCTGGAATGAGACAATAAGCGGCTTGTTGCACGCGGTCATGCAAAAACTTGTAGCCAACGTTTAACGGCTCAACTTGTAAAGCGGTTGAGGGTTCTATGTCAAATACCATCGGAGTTTTATAAGCCTCCGAGAGCGGTAAAATTAGCTCTGCTTGTAAGGCAACCCACAAATCCGTTGCTGTCTCTGACTGAGATTTTTCATTGACAATGGCTAAAACATCTAACGTAAATTTGTCCCCAATGCAGGCTGCTAACTTTAGAACATTCTGTGTCTTGGGCGATAGCTTTTGAATTTGACTGACCATCAGTTCGACAACATTCTCGGTGATATCAATGCCTTGAAGAACATCGATATCCCACTGCCAGCAACCTTGACTGAAATTAAATGACAGGAGGTCTTCCTGATGCAGCGATTTGAGGAGCTGAGTTAAGAAGAAAGGATTGCCTTGTGTTTTCTTGAAAACTAAATCAGCTAGTGGCTTAGCTTGGGCAGTAGCACTGTGGAAGGTATCAGCAACTAATTGGCTAACATGAACAATATTCAAAGGCTGGAGAATGATGTTATTGATAACCGCTTCAGCTTGTTGGATTTGCTCCAATGTATGAATTAAGGGATGAGTGGCACTGACCTCATTGTCTCGATATGCCCCAATTAGCAATAGATATTCGCTATCTGGATCGGTCACAATCAGCTCAATGAGCTTAAGAGAAGATAAATCTGCCCACTGCAAGTCATCTAGAAAGACAACAAGCGGATGTTCGGGTTGGCTAAATACGTGGATAAATTGTTGAAATACTCGATTGAATCGGTTTTGCGATTCAGATGCACCAAGTTGAGGAACGGCGGGTTGCGGTCCAATAATTCGTTCTACTTCGGGAACCACATCAATAATAATTTGACCGTTGGAACCGAGGGCTTCTAAAAGTTTTGATTTCCAAATTGCTAGCTTATCATCACGTTCTGTCAGGAGTTGCCGCATCAATTCCTGAAACGCTTGAATGATAGAAGCATAGGGAATATTGCGCTTGAATTGGTCAAATTTACCAGAAATAAAGTATCCTCGCTGACGCACAATTGGTTTATGAATCTCATTAACCAGCGAGGATTTTCCAATTCCAGAATAGCCACTGACCAGCATCATTTCTGTTCTGCCAGAACTGACACGGTCAAAAGCATCCATTAATCTACCAACTTCTTGTTCGCGTCCATATAGCTTCTGCGGAATCGAAAATTGACTAAATAAATCTAGTTCTCCAACTTGGAAGGAAGCAACTTCCCCAGACGTTTGCAGCATCCTCAAACAAACTTCCAAATCAACTTTCAATCCCAGCGCACTCTGATAACGGTCTTCTGCTGTTTTGGCAAGAAGTTTCATTACAATGTCAGATATCGCCAGAGGAATGGCTGGATTTAGTTCATGTGGTGGGGTTGGAGTTTTCGCAATATGGCAGTGAACCATTGCTAGTGGGTCATCAGTCGCCTGACAGGGCAATTCACCCGTTAGCAGTTGATAGAACGTTACGCCTAAGGAGTAAAAGTCGGTTCGATAGTCGATCGCACGGTTCATTCTTCCAGTTTGCTCTGGTGCCATATAGGCAAGCGTGCCTATTCCGATGTCCTGCACAGAGGCTACGTCCATAGAAGACGTTTCCCGACCGAGCAAATTAGGATTGTTAATTGTCTGACTTTCTCTAGATAAACGAGAAGCAATACTAAAATCAATAATCTTAACTTGACCTGTTGTTGGATTAATCAGGATGTTATGGGGTTTAATATCTTTGTGAATAATATTATTCTCATGAAGCTGAGCTAAGGTTGCAGCCAACTGAATACCAATTTGCAGAAATTGGTTCAAGTCAAGCACTTGAGCAGGAATAAAGTTTGTTAGTGCTTTTCCTTTAAAATCGGACAGAATGAGAGCTAAGCCATTCTGATAACTTTCTAGAGCAAGTGGTTTCAGAATTCCATCAATATCTAAAGGCTGGAGAATTTTAAATTCATGCCTCAGCTTTGTAAGTTCCTCAATTGTGGGATACTCAGCTTTTAAGGTTTTGATAATGACGGAGTTATGCTCTGGCTGTTTAGAAGCACGATAAATAACGGTGTTGATTCCTTCATAAATCACTTCTAATACGGTATAGCCAGCAATATTCATAGTTGTAGTTACCTTTAATTGGAATCAACACAGTTTTTGAGGACACGATATTATCGTGCCCCTACATGAAAATCTTGTGGTTCGTAGGGGCACGGCATTGCCCATCGGTGTCAATTGAAGCCCTGGCGAATGGAATTCGCGGCTATATAAACAAAGTCCGCCGTCGCGGACTGATGGAAAATCAACGGTTCTGAAACCCGCGCAGGCGGGTTTTGTTTTTGTAGTTGCGGTTTTAACCGCCCCATTAACGTTAAGTTGACACCAATGGGCATTGCCGTGCCCTACCCTGTATTCCATACTAGCCATCACAGTTGTAGTAGTAATTTCGTGATGGTGATTTATACCGTTGGGCTTTAGACCCGAAAAGCGAATTATCCACTAGGCGGAATTGCCCTCTGCATCCTCTCGACCCAACACAGCACTGGCAGCTCGATAAAGCAACTGTAGCGCATCCCCATCTTGAGGATACTGAACAACTCCCACGCTAAAGGTCGCTCGAAACGGGGTGCCATTTTCCCCCTTGAACTCGAATTGTTGCAGCATCTTTAGTAAGTCAGAAAGCCGTCGCACACCGTCTTCTTTAGTCATGCCGGACATCCCGACAACAAATTCTGCACCTCCCCAGCGACCGACAACATCCTCGCTATGGAATGTTTGCCGTAACAGTTCCCCAAATCGGGCTAGCACTTCATCTCCAGCCGCATGACCATATTGTTGAGTAATGTAACCAAGATGGTCTAGCTTCACGATCGCAAAGCAGAGCGGTTGGCGGCAGTGTCGGCTCCATTCAAGAAACTGAGTCAACTCTTGAGTGGACTTGCGGCGATTGGCAACTCCAGTCAAGGCGTCAGTTTCCGAAAGCGTTTTGAGTAGGCGCGATCGCTCCAAGCGATTGAAAATTCGGGTGACGAGTTCTGGCCCAAGAATCGGCTTTCTCACGTAGTCATCTGCACCGACAGCAAAGACTTGTTGCATCGTGTCAGCATCGGCATGAGCTGTAAGAAACAAGATGGGTAATCCACTCCAACGTGGGTCATTACGAACGACTTGGCATAGCTCAATCCCACTGATATTGGGCATTTCTACATCTAGAACTAATATATCGGGTGGAGTCGCTTGCAGTGTATCGAGGAATAAAAGCGGATTGTCGAGAACGGAGACATAAAGCCCCCACGGGATGAGTAAACGCTGTAGTGCCATTAATACCTGCGGATCGTCGTCTACAACCATCACCATTGCTTGCGTCTGACGGGTATTTTGCCGCACTTGATTCACGACCTCTAATACCTGGGTAGCCGTGACAGGCTGCTGTAAAACCCGGTGTCCGCCCAGACGAGCGATTTTCACGCGATCAATTAAACTCTGTCGATCTGTGAGGACAAGGGCGGGTACAGGTGGAGTACAGGCACTCAGTTCTGCTAACAATGTCAAATTATTATCAAGAGTGCTAGCCGCAGCAAAATCAAGCACAATGGCATTGGGATGCTCATTCGTGATCTGCTCTCTAGCTGTAACAACGTTTGAGGTGATTTGCGATCGCATTCCCCAACTCGGTGCCTCTGCCGCCAACTGTTCAGCCAATAATCGATTTGGACTGACGATGAGCAGCCAGGGACGCCCATCAATGGGTTCACTGTCTGAGATTATTTCAGGAAGTTGCCCAGTGTTCATGCGTTGCACTTCCTGACGCAGTGCTGTGACAAGTTGGCAAAGGCGCTGTGTGCGATCGCGATCGAGCGATACCCCTTTTTCCAATAAGGTTTCAATTTCTTGAGCCAAACGAGAGCCTTCATCCGCCCCAAACATGCCTAATGAGCCTGCTAGCTTGTGAGCCTTCCCCTCTGCTTGCTGCCGCAATTCGTCACTCAGTTTATTTTGGAGCAACAGTGCCACAGCTTGCTCAAGCACCTCAACCCGACTATTGGTATCCTGTTTAACCTGTTCCCAAATCTTGGCGACTCCGGCTAAAGTTTGCGATTCGACGGTGGATTTTTCTAGTCCTTTATTCTCCTCCCCCTTTGGGTCTGTACTCTTTTGCTCCTTGGCTCCTTTAGTATTTTCTTCTGCTAGTCTAAGTCGATAGCCAATACCATAAACTGTCTCAATTGGATCGTCTAAAGCCCCTGCTGCTTTGAGCTTCTGGCGTAATCCCTTGATATGGGAGCGGATGGTGTCTTCTGTAGGGGGTTCTTCAAATGACCAGATGTGATCGATCAACGCACCCGTGCTAAAGATGCGATGCGGATTGCGTAGGAACAGTTCGAGCAGACCATATTCTTTCGGTGTCAAACGTACCGATTGACTGTTGCAGGTCACTTCACAAATACTGGGGTCAAGCTTTATGTTTCGCCACTCCAGCAATGGTGGTAATGCTGCTCCTCCCCGACGCAGTAAGGCGCGGATACGAGCCAATAACTCCTGTAAATTAAAGGGTTTGGCAACATAATCATCCGCTCCTGCATCCAAACCCATTGCTGTATTGATGCTGGTATTTTGGGCCGTCAATAGGAGAATTGGGGTTTGATTGCCAGAGCATCGCAGCCGCCGACACAAGCTAATTCCATCAAGCTTGGGCAGCATGACATCCAGCAGAATTAAGTCATAAGTAAAGGATTCCACCAACTCCCAACCCGCTTGGCCATCTGTCGCCACATCAACCGCATAGTGCTGGTCAACCAGGGCTTTGGCAAGTGGTGCAGCAATCAGCGCATCATCCTCTATTAGTAGTATTTTCATAATGGCTGATGACCGCGAACTCCAAGGACATACTGGATTAGGAGAATCACTCTGGTACTTACAGAGCCATCTCTAGTCAAGCCTAGCTCGACTCCAGTTCAAATTCATCAAAAATTAGGTTTATTTGCAACTAGTGCAAGAAAGCTCCAATACAGGAGGCTCCAATACAGAAGGGAAGAAAGGTTGTACAGTATAGCCTTTAAACCTTAGACCTAATCTGAAAATAGGAGTCAGAATTCAGGAGTCAGAATTCAGGAGAGGGAATTTTTCATTTTTTCGTTGTGAGCTTTAGCGCATAGGCGTCTAACTTGAAAATAGGAGTCAGGAGTCAGAAGTCAGGAGTCAGGGGTCAGGGGCTAGTGGTTCATGTCATTAGTTCTGACGGGTAAAGACGTTCTAATTTGATGCGTGCATCCTCAGTACGAAAGCGCCAGGTTACTCGTACTTTTTGCTGGTTGCGCTCAGTTTCCCAAGCAGTAACCTCTTGTTGCAGTCTCTCCCGACTGGGTATTCTTTGTTTGAGACATTGGCGGACTAACACCGATAATTCTCCCTCCACCATGTTGAGCCAACTTCCATGCTTGGGTGTGTAATGAAATTCTAATTTCTTGATAATTCGGCGTGCCTCTTCGGGTTCAAACACCTCTTTTTTAATATTCGACCCACTGTATTGGTACTAACGGGACTTAAACGAAAATCGAGAAGTAATAAAGGTATAATCCAGGCATG
>CBKWLJ010000158.1:0-17831 GCA_966675205.1 uncultured bacterium | reverse complement strand
GCCAGTTTAACAGACCCTTTCACGCTGGTAACTTCAGCCTATCGTGGCGAATTTAAAGAGCAGGGAATTCCGAGTTACGGTCAGTTTCTGAGTGCGTATGAAACCCGAAGCATTGACGCTGAAGATCTGGTTCAGGCGGCGGTTGAAGCAGGTCATTTGCCACCGCAAGCCTTAAATGATGAGGGCTATATCAATTCTGTTAGGTTAAGCTTAAACGCTCTGACTAGTGCAACAGGGCAGTAATTAAAAATTCGTAATTCGTAATTGATAATTCGTAATTATCGATAACCCGCCAGTTGGCAACTCTGGGAGCAGGGAGTGGGGGAGCTTAAGCTTTTACTTTAATCCTACTGAAGTGCTAGAAAACTTTTGCCGTGTTGTATTAGCAGCTTTAGTGACGTTCTCTCCCCCTGAGCGGAGACCTCTGGCGGCATTTAGTTGGCGGGTGATACGACAGGCAGAAGTAAGTGAGAAGGAGTATCGCCGCCACAATTCACTGTTAATGTAACAATTTGAGCATCCATTAAGCGATCGCTCCCTAGAGGTGAACCTGTGCCGGGATTCATGGGATAGGCAGGAAAGCAGGCAGCACTCAAACTTAGCCGTAAAGCGTTCCCTTGAGAAATTTTCACGCAAGTTGGCTGGAGTTGAATTCGTTTGGGGAGTTGCTGTATCCCTTCTGTACAGTGCAGATATCCTTGGGTCAAATTGTAGACACTGCCATCGGGACGTACTTCTGATAACACGGCACACAAGTCATGGCTGGGTTTATCCGTCGAACACCACACCTCAACCCCCACATCCCCTGCTAAATGCAAATCTGCCGCTAAAGGTTGAGTGGTATAGGTCAAAACATCCGAACGGCAGTCAATGTGCGATCGCTCAAATGACCCTGCTGGTATTGCAGCATGACCTCCCAAGGCGGGTGCAGGTCGCCAAGGGTCGTGAACGAATACATCAAAACAATGTTGGATGGATGCTGCGTCTTGTGCAACTAGGGTGCCTGAATCTTCTCGGATACTAGCCAGCCCAGTTGTTGACAAAAAATAAGATTTATGCATTAGTTTGGGCCAACGATCAAAGTCGCGCCATTGGTTACTACCCATCTCAAACAAACGAACGGGGGGTTCATCCAATAGTCCGTTGTCAATACCTTTAAGAAACTGCTCAAACCAGCGCAATTGCATCTTATCTACGGGACTTGCTGCCTCTAAACCAAAGTCAACAGCACCGACTTTGCGATTCCAGGGTAGGTGCGCCCAAGGGCCAACTAACAGTTGTTGCCGATAAGCACTACGAGCGGCAAAGTCTTGGTAACAACGGAGTGTGCCACGCATATAAGTATCAAACCAGCCCCCGATGTGAAACATGGGTAAGTCCACATCTTGCAAGTGGCGTTTGGGGGAGATTTGCTCCCAGTATTCATCCGGTTGGGAATGTTCTAGCCACTCGTGATAAAAAGCGTTGGGTGCAAATTTTCTCAAGCACTCATTCAAGTTGGGAACGCAGTCATAGATGGGAAGATTTCGAGAGGCGGCGTAGAGGGCGTGATAAGCGGTAACATCGTCCTGTAACCGTGCTGTTTCTGCCGCGAGTTGAACTGCCCAACCCAGATTCATTTGCAGGCAAAACGCCCCTCCTTCATAAACCCAATCGGCATATAAGTCATAGCCAATCATTGCAGGACAGATGGTTTTAAGGGCGGGGGGTTGAGTGGCGGCGGCATAAAGCTGAGTCATTCCCTGGTAGGAAAAGCCATACATTCCTACCTGTCCTGTACTCCCCGGTAAGGTTGCTGCCCAGTTTACTGTATCTTCGCCGTCTTCAATTTCGTGGATAAAGAGGTTGAATTTGCCTTGGGATGTGCCACGTCCCCGCACGTCTTGAATAACGACAATGTAGCCATGAGCCGCATACCAAGTCGGATGAGCATAGACTACAGTAGATGCGATCGCACGTCCATAGGGTTGCCGCATTAGCAGCACGGGAAACTCCCCTTCTGCATCGGGACGGTAGATATCTGCATCTAGCCGCACCCTATCTCGCGTGAGCATCGATGCTGTTTCTTGCTTAACTTTCCACATAATGCGATCGCAAATTCTATCCGTGAATTTCTATTCCAATGTTCAGTGCTTCTTCTCAAGATTAGATTAAATTTCTATAGTCGTGATCAGCTATAGCAGTCGCCAAGGCGATTAGGACAAATTCAAATCCTCAAACCAAGACCCGTCAATCTTTTCCATTGGAGCCTTCTGCCCTGGAGTCCTCTGCCTTTTGCTATAACTTCCGCTCCCGATTGGCTTTGACCTTGCGAGTCTTGAGGTCACGCTATTGAACATTCATACGAAGGCGGCGCAAAACCTCAACGGGAATAGCATAAAACGACTGTTCGCTGTAAATCTGTCCGCTAGAATTCTCCCGTTTGCGCTCCATTGAAAAGCTTAACAGTCCGACAACCTCTCCCAACTGATTCAAAATCGGCGCACCGCTAATTCCCCCCTGAAGCGGAATACTCACCTCTAGCACCCGCTCAGTACAAAGTTGACTCGGTCGGATACGGTTTACCAGACCAACATTGCAGTAGAGATTCTCCTCAAACCCACCCTCACCAGGAGCAGGAAAGCCAACCGTCAAAATCCGCTCCCCGACCTCAACGAGTTCCGAAAAGCCCAACCGCAATGGAGTAACAGATGCACTCTTGGTAGCCAAGCGCAGAATCGCTACATCATCTGCGCCCCCAGTGGGTAAATGGATGGATGCTACCTGGAGAGGGCCTTCCTTGGTAATTACGCTTAGAGCTTCAGGCAAGACGCATTGCCCTGTGGACTCGTTTACTACAACATGACGGTTGGTTGCCACTTCATTGGGACTAATAACAAAGCCACTGCCACTGGCGGCAGCTCCTCCTAAATTCACCTGTATCCAAACCACTGAGGATGCATAAATCCGTACCGAGTGATTGAGGCTCCCAAAATCGGGACGGTGAACTCCAAGTGTTTGAGCGTGATCTAAAAACAATGCTGCATAAGCCTCTCGTTGTCGGGAACGAGCCAGAATCTCTAGACCCAGTTCAATCTGAAGTGGAGACAGGGGAGCCTCAATCCGATCAAAATGAGTGATGGCTTCCGAGTAGCGGTTAAGACGGAGAAAATGTTGAGCCAGCTCTTCGGCATTTCCCTCGGGATTGATTGGAAGGTTCTCGATCGCACTCAACCATCTTCTGTAAGTCGTTGCCACTTCTGTAACCTCTTGAGCTGCCGAGCGAGTGCGATCGAGTAAACTAGAGCCTTCCTCGATTAATTGTTCCACTCGCTTTCCGACTTCTGTAGAACGCCAATCCAGCGACCCGTAACCATCCAACCAAGTATGGCTACTCCGACTTAAGGTATCCCACCGATCCTGGGCTAACCTTGCCTTCATCTCTAACTCGTCCCGGTTGCGGTAAACTTCAAATAACCGATTATTGTCTGTAGCAGAGGGCAAATACCGCTCCCGGTGACCTTCATAGTATTGCAATCGCTCTCGCAAACGCGCTGAGAGTTCCAAAATATCTATCCTTTGGGTCTCCCGCAGCATCTGTGCGAGTTCCCCAGCCAGTTTTTCTAACCGTGTCAGGTATCCTTGATGGGTCTGAGAGTCTCGAAATCTGGCTTGCAGCGAAGCCGCTTGCGCTGGTGTGAGAAGATGCGAGTCAGCGATCGTGATGCTGCATTGGTTCCCTGTTCCGGCATCACGGGCTGTTACGGTCAGGAGGCAATTGCTATCGATATCGAACGTGACATCGATTTGTGGAACTCCAGCTTTGGCTATAGGTATTCCTTCAAGGATAAACTGTCCGATTTTGAAATTTTCCTCAGGAACAGGTGACTCTCCCTGAAAGACCTCAATTCTTACTTTTGTCTGATTGTCCTCAATTGTGGTGTATCGTTGCGTTGTCTTAGTGGGTATAGTCGTGTGCTTGGGAATCAGGGAATCAAATTTGAACCGACCCGGTTCTACACAACATTTAATGCCCAGACTGAACGGAACGACATCCAGCAAGATGGCTTCTTGTAGCGCACCCGTTAGTATAGCTGATTGGAGAGCCGCTCCACGAGCAACGGCTGTTAGTGGATCTAAATCCGAACTCGGTTCCTGTCCAAATATTTCCCGAATGCCCCTGCGGACAGCAGGCATCATCGCTCCACCACCGATTAGGAGTATTCGACTGGGTTTACGATTAATCTTCTTGCAGGTTGCCCGAATGCGATCGAGCCAGGGGGCGGCGAGGCGTTCCAGTTCGTCTCGTGTCAGTGTCAACTCGATCGCGCTACTGTTGACGAATTGGGGCAGCTCAATTGTCCAAGCGCTGCGGGATGAAAGTTCAATCTTTAGTTCTTCGCAAGCTTGACGCAGACGGGTTCCCGCTTGGCGATAGCTAGCGATATCCTGCCCGGTTTCTACTTTAACGAACTCAAGAAAGTGACCATACAACACATCATCTAAATCTGCACTGCCAAGCGCATTATCTCCTTCGATTTCCAGTACCTCAAAGACGCTTTGCTCGACTTCAATAATGGAAAGGTCAAAGGTTCCCGCCCCCAAGTCAGCGACTAAAATCGTTTCATTCTTAGAAGAGCGGATACGCTGAGCAAGGCAAGCTGCCGTAGGTTCGTGAATCAGCCGCAGAATGTTGATATCCGCCAGTACTCCAGCAGTCCTGGTTGCTTGTTTCTGGGCATCATTAAAGTAAGCCGGTACTGTAATAACTGCATTGGCTAAAGGAATTGCGGGTGGATGTTTCTCAAGATAAGCTGTGATCCAGTCTTCCGGTGGAGAAGTCCCCATTACCTGAGCTGCCCTCAGGGAAATTTTCTCGCCAATCTTTTTCCCAAGATACTCCCTGGCTAATTGACGGGCGCAGTTAATGATACGAGCTGAGATTTCCTCAGGGCGGTACACCTGACCGCCTGCCTTAAATTTGGTGTCTGTTCCCATCTGCCGTTTGGCTTTGGTGACAATAGCGCGAGGTGATTTCCCCAGCAACTCGGAGATGGGTACACCAACCAGTTCTCGTCCCACTTGATCGATCGCAAACACGGAAGGAAACTGCCGTCGCCCGTGCCATTCTACAACCTCTGGCTCTGCTCGCTTTTTGTTATAGAGACAAACCACGCTGTTACTGGTACCCAGGTCAAGCCCGATCGCATCAATGTAGTCTCCCAAAACCTCCCTGGTTGCGGCTTGAAGCCATTGACCGGCTTGCTCCTCAAACCCGCGTCTGTCTAAAGCCTCAAGGCTAGGAAGCTCCGTAGCAACGAGGTTCAGCCATTTGGAGCCAACCAGATTTCGTGCTCCTAGTTCTTGAATGCGTCGCAACAAACGCGCTTTTTCTGCTGGCGATCGCTCCGGTTCATAGGCTTTGCCCGCGCAAAGTTCAGCGAGTTCCTCCACTCGGCCCGCTTTCGTAAGTAATTCTTGGAAGCGATCGTCAAAAACGACCCGGTTATCGCCAAGCTGCTGCCGTCGAAGTTGGGCTGCACGCTGGTATTCCTTCGCCTGCTCGTACATGGAAATAGCCTGCTCGGTTTCTCCCATACGTTCGTAGAGCAGCCCAGCCATAAAAAAGTCACCGCCTTGTTCGAGCAGTTGTGCCTTTTTCCTGGGATCGGGAGCGTTAGGAGAGGCAGAGTCAAGCGCAATCAGGGCTTGACCGAAAGCACCGGCTTTCTCAAATAATAAGGAAGCGGCGAAGTAGTCTTGGGCTTTCTCCGCCTGTAGTCCGGCTTCGAGATAATTTCCTGCGGCTTCTTCCAACAGACTCCATTGTTTGAAGAGTTTTGTTTCTGCCTGCCCTTGAGCGGCTTGTAACTGGGCTTCATAGGAGGCTCGAACTGTTCTCATGACCTCCGAAAGCAGGTGTTGCGTGCGGTCAGCCTCAGAGCTAATATCTAACTCTGGAGATTTGTTTCGCCATGCTTCTTCTACAGTTCGTAGCAAGCGAACGGCTTCTAAGAATTCTCGGCGATCGAGGTGCGCTCTGACGGTGTTCTCCATTGCCCCCCGGATATCCAGTATCCACTCAGGATTAATGACGGGACGGAGTTGGATGGCAAGTTCTAGCTGTCCCAGTTGTTGGTAGCAATCGCTGGCGCGTTCGAGGTTGCCAGCTTTTTGAAAGTGTTCTAGGGCATCTGCATAACTCCCTTCCTCCCAAAAATATGAGGCGACATTCTGATGAGCTTGGGCGATCTGCGCTTCGCAGCAGCGCTTCGCTATCGCGTTTGAGTCTTTTACTCGCTCAGCTAAGGTGAGAACACGTTGGGCAGCCTCCTTACCAGGAACAGACTGGAGGTAACGGATAGCACTTCGATAGTCTCTCACCGCTTGGGCCAAGTCAGCCGCTTCCTCGTAGCGATCGACTAGTGCATAAACCTGATGAATTTGAGGTAGTTCAGCGTCCTGAAACTCCGAGAAGAAGGCTTTCCAGGGGTGGCTTACATCAAAGGAATTGTGTTCTATATATTTGGAGAGGATTTCATGGAGTTCTGCTGGAGTGAGACACCCTTGTTTCCGTCGCTTCAGCAACTTTACCAGTAGCCCATTAGTATCGCCAATTCGGGCAGATTGGACACAGATTAGCTGCTGTATCTCTGTTCGCGATGATTGGTTTTCGAGTCGCATAGACAGCCGCCATGCCGCATCGAGAGTTTGAGCGGTTAGAGGTTCAGCCTTCAGGAGAACTGAAAGGATTTGCTTGGCAGGAAAGCTGGAATCGGGGACTTGCTCCTCAAACAGGGGATCGAATTTTACAATAACTTGGATGAGTTCTGAGTGATTGCATCGCTGAGCTAAGAGCAGGGCTTTGGCATAGGTTTTCCAGGCTTTGTCCTTAGCTTGAAAGGAATTGTCGGCAGTGGTTAATTGCTTGTGTAGCGTTTGGCAAGTCACTGCCAACTGCTTGTGTGGCGAGCCAAATCCCCTTATGTTCTGCCAAAACCCTGGTAAAGCTCTTGTAAGATGTCTGCCTAAAACCTGAAACAATCTCTGTAATTTCAAGTGCCAATTAAACATCTGGATAAGGATTCAGCTTGAGTGTGCAATTCTTTTTTATCTCTCAAGGAAGCTAGGTTATGCATTCAAGAAAACCCATGGCAGAACGTGCCTTGTGGTTCTTGTAAGTTATGTTACTAGTGCAGCGCGGCGAAAATAACCCACCAGTCCAAAAAGGTTAAGAAGTTTACTGTACAGCCTTTCTTCCCTTTTGCCTCCTGCCTTATATCTTCTGCCTTCTTGCACTAGTAACAAGACTTTTCTTTTAGCTCAATTCAAACTTGTCTCGACGAACTAGATTGCAATAACAATTCTGGATAGGAAGATATCAAAGATTAACAAGCTACTAGCGCATCGGTTCGCTGAAGTACTCTGATATCTTCCTCGTCCAATTCAACAGGAGTACCACTGCGAATTAATTCAGCAAAGTCTTCATTCGGCACCATAATACATAAGGCATACAAGCGCCCCGATCCCGTATTTCTGATTTCATGAATTCCCGTTGGCGGCACTAATAAACTCTGCCCTGCACGAATGGGTACTGTTTTTCCGTCACAAGTGGCTAATCCTTCCCCTTTGAGAATAAAGAACATCTCTACCGCAAATTGATGGCGATTGGGGGGAGTTTTGCCTCCTTCATCAAAAATTTCCACACAAATTGTCAAAGAAGCATCTGCTGTTGCTGGCTCAAATACAATCGCTAAACGATTACTATCCTGAGGGCTGATGCGATACGCCTGATAGTCTTGAGGAGACTTGAGAACGGGAATCATGCAGTGAGAAGAGTCCATAATCGTTGCTTCCTAAAATGAGTTATTGATTAAAGGGATTGAAGGGTTGAAGGTTGAAAGTTGAAGGTTGGAAAGTTGAAAAGTTGAAGGTTAGAAGGTTGGAAAGTTGAAGGTTAGAAGGTTTGATGAAAGTTATTTTCTAACCTTTTAGTTAAAAATACATTGCTGGTATTAATTACGAATTACGAATTCCTAATTACGAATTAAAGTTAATCGCTTCAATAATTGACGATGACTCTGTAACAAAGCCAAAGCACTGGTTAACGTTGTAAAGTGTCGCTTTTAGGCAATACTCCGGAGATGTTGTAGCAGCACAATCTTTAACAAGAATGCAGTCATAACCCAGGAAGTTAGCATCTTGTAAGGTTGCCATTACACATTGGTCAATATTAACCCCCGCAAAAAAAAGTGTTGTTTTACCCAAATTACGTAAGATGCTATCAAGAGGAGTATCCCAGAAACCGCTCATTCGGTACTTATCTACCTGAATGTCTCCCTGTTGTTGTTCGAGTTCGTCTACTACTGCTGCTGCCCAACTGCCTTTTGTCAGGACTGGTGCATTGTTTTTGGGGAGTGGATCGCCTAGTCCGACTCCATCGCCTGTTGGGTTGTAAACGTGGCGTAATCCAGCACTGATATTGAGTAAATCCGGTCGATTTCCCCAGTTAATCCAAACTACAGGGATGTTTACAGTTCGCAATGTGGGGAGAAGCGTTTGCAGGGGATTAATCGGAGTTCTTGCAGGTGTTACATCTACGCCAATGTGAGCTAACCAGCCATCTGGATGACAGAAGTCATTTTGCATATCAATGACTAGAATGGCACTTTTGGCTAAATCCAAGCGTAGTTTTTTCGTTTCTGTGGGCAGGTTGATCAGTTGAGGGGTGAGGGGGGGACGGGTGATATCGGCAATTTCTGCATTAACAGCCCATGCATTTGGCGGAGTGCCCAGAGTACGAAGGGATTTTTCCATAAGATTTGTGTTGAAAGTTGAAAAAGTTGTAATTTAGCTCAATATGAGTAACAAAGGTGTTCTTCTGTCGTAGCCAAAGTTCAATTCCGTTAGTGTATTAAAGATTACTTTTACGGCTTCAGTTGGCTCTAGATGAGGAAAATTTTTTCATAAGCGAACAGGCAACAGTTACCTTGGTTGTGATGATTGTCTCCTCTAACATTGGTAGACTGAGCAAAATAAGGAGTTGAACTAGTTCTAAGCTATATCATGAGGAAGAGATATCCGGCTTAAATCGGACTAAAAAATTATTTAAGAGAGCGGCTCTATGGGTGAGAAGTGTAAAGAAACCTTTCTCGTTTTTTAACGTTTGATGGCTTAGGAGTTGTCCAAAAACAAACCTGTCTTTTGTAGGGGTACGGCATTAGCAGCATCTCTACCCTTGCCTAGATATTAAGCTGCCGTGCCCAAAACAGGAAACGCTAAGTTATTTGTGGACAAGTTTTTACTATACTCCCAATAGGATGCACCTCAGGTTGGTGACTTGAGTTAGTGTTGACTTTATACGACGAGCTCTAACAGTTGAATTCGTGAGTTTTACCATCCAGCAGGTTTTAATTCCAGTTACTCAAGGGTACGAAACAACCGATGTTCGGGTAGAGGGAGATTTGACGGAGGGCGGTAGCTATGCCTTTCGGATTACGGAGATTTCCCCTGACTCCGAAGGAACTAGGGAGATTGCAACTTCCCTGCCTGACTCAGGGGAAGTGAGGAATAATCCCGGTGCGCTGGTAGATGGGCAAAACAAACTTCTCCTTCCTGGTTTTGTTAACGCCCATACTCACTCCTCGGAAATGTGGCAACGAGGAATTATTCCACCTGTTCCTCTGGAATTATGGATTGCCGAACTCTATGACTTTGCGCCCCTTGAACCGGAGCAAGTTTACCTAAGTGCGTTGGGAACGGCAGTAGAAACGCTACTTTCTGGTGGAACTAGTGTAGTCGATCACTTGGTTTTGATTCCCGGTAAAGAAATTGAAACGGTTGCGGCTGCGGTTCGCGCTTACTACGAAATTGGTATCCGGGCATTTATTGGCCCTTTAATTCAAGATCAATCTCTCACTCAAGGGATGCCCTCTGGCGATACCCAAACTGAACACGAACCCTACATCCGGACAACCCAAGGCACACTAGAACTGATGCGGGAGATAGTGGAGAGGTTCCACAATCCAGAAGCAGGGGTGAATATTATGGTGGCACCCACGGGGATTCAGTTGTGTTCGGATGCCTTGTTTGAAGGCTGTATTGAATTGAGCGATCGCTATAATCTCTGTCGTCATTCTCACCTACTCGAAACCCCAGCGCAACAAAAACTTGCTCAAGAAAAATACGGCTGTAGTGCGGTAGAACACCTGAAGCAGATTGGTTATTTAAGCGATCGCACTTCTTTAGCCCATTGTGTCTGGTTGAGTGACGACGATATCGAGATTTTAGCGGAAACGCGATCGACGGTTGTCCACAATCCTTTGAGTAACCTGCGTTTGGGGAGTGGCATTGCACCGATTTTGAAATACCGTCAAGCCGGAGTCAACGTCGCCTTTGGTTGTGACGGTGCTGCCAGCAATGACTCCCAAGACTTACTTGAAGCCATCAAGATTGGCTCCATCCTACACAACATCACAGATTTAGACTACTGCCACTGGATTACCCCCCGCGAGTCTGTGGAAATGGCTTCTTTGGGGGGTGCTCAGGCATTGAATATGGCTTCGGAGTTGGGTTCAGTGGCAGTAGGGAAGACAGCAGATATAGTACTCTACGATCTCACTAATCTCTCTCTGTTGCCTCGTACTGACCCCATTGGCTTATTAATTTTAGGCCGTCCTACTAATGCGGTAGATACTGTTTGGGTGAATGGCAAGCGAGTGGTTGCTAATGGTAAGGTGACTACGATTGATGTGGAGGCGTTAAGGCAGGAATTATTTGAACGTAGTCAATGGAGTACGAACCGCCAGTCTCCGATGGTAAGTCAACTTGAAGCCCATTATCGTTTTGTGATGGGATTGCCGGGCTGATAGAAGAAGACTTGCTCGGAGTTGCAGTCTAGAAAGCATTGTTTCTCCCATAAATAAATAAGCTCAACTTGTTAAAGCTGAGCTTGTTCGTAGATGCACCTATAATGATCTACCTCCTTTTCCACTTAACCGGACTGAGGGGTGACGCACTCTTTCTTGTTGATGGGTGTGTGTCTTCCTGCAAGAAAGTAGAGAGGAGGAGCTCAAACACTCGCGCATGAGTTTCAAACACTCGTCGATGAGTCCTAAACACTCGCGCATGAGACTCAAACACTCGTCAACGAGTCCTAAATACTCGTCAATGAGTCTCAAACACTCACGCATGAGTCTCAAACATTCGTCGATAAGTTTCAAACACTCGTCGATGAGGTGAAAAGACTCGCCAATGAGACTTTTACTCCCTTCCGGGTAGAAGATTACCTATCCTTCTCCTAAGAGAGCTAACTCTCTAAATTGACCCACTTTATTTTCCTTCCAATCCACAACTTTATTTTTGATATTACTTGGCTTCAATCCAGTAATCCCTTGAGCTTTAATTTCCTCAACTACCCCGCTGAATTGCTGCTGCTTTGCAAATCGAAAAATAACCGTATTCAATCCGGATACACCTGGGATTGTTAGGCTCTGCTCAATCATCTCCCCAGCTTCTAGACTAGGAAGGTTGATAAGCGTTTTTTGATTAGCGACGACTTCTATCTCTTGATTAAAAATAAAATTCTTCCATCTAAACTTTAGCTCTAAATCTTGAGGCTCCTTTAACCTAAAGCTTAATTTGGTTTCAGGACTTTGAACCCAGCGAAAATTTTCCCCTTGCTCATTTTCTTCAAGAGTTTGCAATCCCTGAACCATTATGCTGCTGGGTAAATCAACTTGAAGTAAGTTAGCTTCCGATAAATCGAGCAAAGGCTCAAACTTCAGAGTAGTCCCTAAAGCCAAATTTACCTGTTTTCTCAACTCAGGAGGTTTGGGAATAAAGACGACTCTACCTGGCCCTGGCACCACCGTTTCCGCTACCGGCATTCCCAATCGCTGATAAAACTGAGCCACACAGTCTTCTGGCAACAAGTCTAAATAAAGATTGATACCCGCAAAATCATTGAGCTTATAAAAATCTGTAAAGAAAGACCACTCACTTGGATTAAAGCAGTGAACTTTATACGCTTTTTGCCCCGAATCTAAAGTTTCAGGTAATAGCAATTTATCCCATCCTGCCTGAAGATAAGGCTCAATTTGGGAAGGATGTACCCGACCAAAGTACTGACCCATCACCTTTTTTTGATGAAATCTCCTCAAAGCAAAGACTCCAGAATTTAAGGAAGAATAAGGACAAAGCCCCCCACTAATTCTATTTCCTCCTTTAGCACAAAACGGCCAATCTAGAACCGCCTCTCCCGGTTGTTTTTTAATATAATCCATATAGGCAAAGAAACTCTGATCGACTGAGGCAGGTTGATAGTCTTGTTTAAAGGAATAAGCCGTATAAAGCTCCGTACAGGCGAGAAAACCTAAGAGGATTAATAGCCATCGCCTCCTCTGCCACCGCAATGTTTCCCACTTAATTTCTAAAGCAAAAATACAAAAAATCACCGCATAGATTACAGTGCTGCGCCCCCCCACTCGATTAAACGAAAACCAAGGAAACAATTGCAGGGTTGGCAAGAATACAGGATGGTAGAAAAGGCAAAGACAGAAAACAATCAAAAGCGGAATAAAAACCGTCAATTGCTTACGTGCCTGCCAAAGACTAATCCCTCCTAGAACCAGTAAAAACCAACCTGGACTGCCAGCACCTATCCCTTCAGGCAAATCTCCAAAAAAGTTTTCTAACGGTAATCCAGGGTTAAAAAGAGGAAAAAACGGAACAAATAATCTCAACGGGTGAGTCCACCAAGTCCCGGAGTAAATGCCTGTAAAATCAAAACTTTTAGCAGTTTTATAAATTTGCAAAATTAAAGGAAAATAAATATAAGCAGCAATCAAGCTCAAACTGATAAGTAGTAAGCAAGTTCGATAGTGATTGAGAAATTCCCTGCGGTAACTTACCCAACTTCTCTTAAATTCCTCCTTGAAGCTAAACTCTTGACGAAAATATCTGTACCCTTGCAACCCCGCAATAAAAAGTAGAGAAACGGTAAAAGACATCAAAGCAAAGCCAGTGATATATCCTAAATCCTGACCAAATGCTAAAACTAAGAGTAAAATCCGAACTAAAACAAGTCGGAGAGGAATTGATTTTTGCGAAACTACTCTCTTAACAATGAGAAAATCAGCAATTAGGTTTAACGTCGTCCAATGAACAGCGGCTTGATTGATGTGGTGAGGGTATTTGTTGATGGCATAGAAATTAAAAAAAGAAACGATTAATCCTGCTCCCATCGCACGAAGCCACCCATAATCAACAAGGAGCAAAACAAACGTGCCAATGGCTGTTATTACAACGGATAGAAGATAGTATATTTGTAGCCAAGCTCCAGCGCCAAAAAAGGAGTAGAGGATTGCATAGAAAATATCCATTTCAATTCCCCAACCTTGGAATACGCTATTGGTGCCATAAGGATAAAAGACTTGATTATTTACTAAATTTAATTGGGGTAACGGGAAAATGCTGAGGTTTTTAGCAAAATAAAACCCCATATATTCCCAGATGCCGACATAATCCCAATTATCAACAGTTCCTGGCCCAGCTCTGCCAATTAAGGGAGTCGAGAAGTCTTTAATAACGACAATACTAAAAACGGCAAAAAGACAAATCAATGCAAGAATTGAGATGCCCCACAATCTATTCTTGGATCGAGAAAGATTAGGTAAATGCAAATTCATCTGACTTAAACTCTCTAGAGCTTGCTGTAGCTACTGTAGCAACATCGTAACAGGATTAAAGCGACCTTCATCCTGAGTACTATAACAGTCCTAGATGTAAGGTAAGAAAAATGAACCACAGATGCACACAGATGCACAGGAGATTTATGAGGAAGTTCTTAGAATTTATTTAGGATGATTATATACAAACGATCGATGCGATCGCTAAAAAATCCCAGCAACACTCCAAGGGTTTGTAAACTTTGATACTCACACGGAGAATCCCCTGCGTCTAGACACAGGGGGGAGAACGTCATCCGCCGTAAAATTGATAAAGCAATTGTAGGGGAGCAGGAGTACAACACTGCTAAAGTCATCTGTACAACTTCTGTAGACAGTTCTCACCCTACACTGATTAAACTGTTCTAGTTAGAAAGCAAACTGAAATCGCAGATTTCCTACATAAATGGTAGGGTTGTCGTCAAAGTTATTGGGATTTCCAATCAGATAAAATGCTGGAACTAGCGCAATATTTCGACTTATTGGGTAGTAGTAAGACGCTTCCAACTCATATTGGGTGCCACCATCGCCACCTCCTGCGGCAAGAAACTTACCACCCCTTAAAACATCAAAGGGTACCATGAATGATAGGGTTGCTAGTGCCCCTGTTTTACCCAAATCCGGAAAACCCAAACCGACTTGAAACGCTTGAGCATTGATATGTCCATTCGGACGACTAGGTGTTATGGGATCTATATTTGTAGTCGTATAGGTATAACGTCCAAAGATACCAAAACCAGAGGTAATTAACCAATCAAAGTTAACCCCAAAGGTATGAGCGATCGCATTATCGATTGAACCCCCAAACCCATCATCCGCTACCCCATAAATTGGCTCACCAACAGCACCCCCAACTCCAAGTCCAGTCTGATTGCCATTTTCATCAAGAATGGGAACAGTAGGGTCGATGCTCGAATAGTTGTAGAGCAACCTTAGGTTAATTTTATCCGTTGGTGAGAAGGTTAATTCAGCAGTAGCTGTGTAGGTCGCATTAAACAAACCTTTACTTGGATTTGAAGATGAATTAAACCCAAATTGACCGGGGAGAAATTCATCATTTTCACCGAGATAGCCAAGATGCAACTTCAACTTTTGACTAATATCCCAAAGCAAAACCAACCCAGAACCCCGATCAATTGTATTTAGGAGAGTGCTGCTGTTCGAGTTAAAGGTATTGGCACCATTTAAGATAAAGGTAAAAGCATTGTTATCAAAGTAACGATACCAGTTAATCCGAGGGCCAAACACAACTTGGAATTTATTGCCGATTGGAAACCTGTAGAATAATTCCCGCAGAATAACATCATTACGAGAACCTGTGAGTTCTGGCCCAGCAGTTTGGTCAAAAAACGGAGTACCAAAGGTGTTGAAAAGTCCCGCAGAAGCATAGGCATTCGCTGGAGAGATACCATTACCAGCCGCTAGCTGAGTGACTAAACTATCTTTACCTGTAAAGGAGGTTTCTAGCGTCAACCAGATGAGATTGCTAAAGCTAATTTCGGGGTCTTTAGCATTTTGAACAATCGGTTGATTCGTAATCGAATTTCGTCCTGCTGGTCTCAGTTCGAGAAGGGTATTAATATTAGATGTCTCAACTTTGACATTATCTCCCGCAGTCGCTCCAGTTAGGTTAAACCATACTAATCCATTCAACTTTGTAGTTGTGGAAAATTGATGCTCTTCCAGAAAAGCAACTCGCCCTTCTAACAGATCGACTCTTGTCCCCAAACTTGCTAGTTCAGTTTGAAACTCCTCTGTCAACCGTTGCAATGTTTCTAAATCTTGGCGGGTTACTACCCCCTCTCCACCTGTTTTAATGATGCGCTCAATTTGTTGTAGGCAAGCATTTAAACCAGCAGCAAATTCATAACGACTAGTTGCCCGATTACCCCGATACGTACCATCCGGGTATCCTGCAATACAACCATACCGTTCAACGAGCGATCGCAAAGCCTCAAATGCCCAGTCTCCGGGAGAAACATCTCTCAGTTGTGTCACGTTGGTGATTTGTGACATTGGATCATCTGATTCTATCTCCCCATCCCCGGAAGACAGATCGGATACAGAAGGCATTTCCTCCAGCATTGGCACATCGGTTGATGATTCGCCAGGATTTTCTCCCAGTATTATCGGTGGAGGTATAGCTTGGGTGTCTTGAACTGAATTGATATCTTTTCTATCTGATGCTAATTCAGCGACAGAAGTGACTGTGTTAGCGGTGGGAGTTTCTTGTGAATTTTCCACCGTAGATGCCTGGGGTACAGAGTCTTTAACTTCATTCGCCGTCAATTCAGCGACAGAAGTGATTGAGCTAGTAGCAGGTATTTCGACTGAAGACGCTTGCTGAGGTACAGACGCGATCGCATTTTTAGTCTCAGCAGCAATTGTCGGCAAAGGTAAGCAGTTGCTTACAGTTGTTGAAACCAACAAAGACACCCAAAAATTGACTGGAGCAATCAGCCAAGTTTTCTGGGAAGTTGCATCCTTAACCATCATTCCTCACACCTAATTTTAGAAAAAAGAAAGTCTCTGGATGCTAACAAATACCTCTTAGGGTGGATGTAATGTTAGCAACATTTTTAAGAAACACTTAAAGACCTTTCATTATTTGATGATTGGGAAATTTTTGCACTGCATATCTTGCCCAATCGTCAATGACCGTAGAGTGAATAGGGCTTAGAAACTTCTATATAAAAAATATCCAACTACCTATTGTAGGGTGGGCATCCTACCCGCCCTTAATCAAAAGAAAAACGAACAAGACGAAAGAGAGCTACATAAACAAAGTTAGGCTTAACTTCAAACTCCTGAATAAATAGGAGCTTGTGTCTTCCACAGTTCCAACGCTTGAATAACATTGACAGCAGGAGCAGCCCAACCCACAATGCCCCCTTGAGCAATAATCATGTCTAATGTGGATTGTTTAAATTCTGCAAAGTAACTTTCAGTCGCATCTTCAATCAACAAACACTCAAAGCCTCGATCATTTGCCTCTCGCATTGTGGTTTGAACACAAACCTCAGTCGTTACTCCTGTTATTAATAAATGAGTGATTCCTTGTTCGCGTAGGAGAGATTCTAGATTAGTTTTATAAAATGCTCCCTTTCCGGGCTTGGTAATGACCGTTTCACCAGGGAGAGGCTCCAATTCAGGAATAATTGCATTTCCGGATTCACCCAAAACTAAAATCCGTCCCATAGGGCCGATATCACCAATTTTCAATTCACCCCGTCCCCGATTTAACTTGGATGGCGGACAATCCGATAAGTCGGGTTGATGCCCTTCAATTGTGTGAAAAATTGGGAGTTTATGAACACGAAAAGTTTCTAGTAACTGCTTTAAGGTTGGGACAATTGCTCTGAGTCGCGTTACATCATTGCCTAAAGCATCGCCAAAGCCTCCTTTTTCTAAAAAGTCTCGCTGCATATCAATGATGAGCAGTGCTAATCCTCCATCGATAGGAAGTTCGTAATCGTAAGGTAGAGCAGAGATTGAAACCATAAGAAATTATGAATTATGAATTATGAATGCGGGATAATTGATTCATCGGAAGTGATGAAGTACAACACTGTTTAATTCATCATGTATCGTTCCGCATTCATCGTTAGCATAGGGAGACTGGTTTTTCCCAAATGGCAAGAACAATGCAACCCTCGTGGCTAATAACACTATGGTGAGTATTGGGTGAGTTGATAACGAGGGTTCCAGTTTGATGCTCTCCATTTTGGTCAGTTTGCGAACCGGAGAGAACAAAGATATGTTCAAAACCTGTGTGAGTGTGCATAGGAACGGTAGCCCCTGGTTCATAGCGCAACAGTGCTGCCATTGCACCTTGTTCCCCATCTTTATAAAGGCGGTGGATATCAACTCCGGGGCGAAACGGTTCCCATTTCAACTCGTTCTGTTGTGTAGCGATGTTGAGTAAATCTTTGAGAATTAAAACTTGCGTCATGAGTCGCTTAATTGAGTTGAAAGTTAGCAAGTTATTAGGCTAGTGCAAGAAGGCAGAAGGCAGAAGGCAGTCCCGATGAAAAAATTTCATAGCCATGAATGAAAGTGGCATTTTCCATTCCCGACTCCCGACTCCCCACTTTCAAGTCAGAAGGCAGAAGACAGAGAGCTTTT
>CBKWLJ010000157.1:0-18077 GCA_966675205.1 uncultured bacterium | reverse complement strand
TTTCTGCTTGTTCTAACACCACAATTTTGCGCGATGCTTCTAAAGCTGAACGACTCAGAAACTGAGCAATTTCTCGAATTTGTTCCAAGCGAATTTGGGGAGGCGCTTTACGCTTGAGACCTTTTTCTGCGGCTTGTGCTGCCGATAAGGGAACACCGTTATGGAGGTAAGTGGGTTCTACCCATAGCACATCGGGATGATTTCCTTGCCGTAAGCGTCTTTGGATCAATTCTTGCTTGTGAGACGGGAGATCTTGACACAACAAGAGTTCGATGAATGCCTTAGCGGCCAAGCTCCGTCCCACACCAGAAGGACCAGCAAAAAGATAGGCAGGAGCAATCCGGTTAGAAGCGATCGCTCCGCGTAATAATGCGATCGCTTGGTCTTGTCCGACTAGGTCTGAGAAAGCGTCTGTAACCATTCGTTGTTAAACCGTTGGCGCAAAACCTCCTGAATTGCCAAATGTACCTCTTCTTCGCTCTTACTGGCATCAATTCTGACAATTCTTTGGGGGTATTGCTGGGCTAATTGAGTAAATCCCTGTTGGACTCGTTGGTGAAAGGCTAAATCTATTTGTTCCATGCGATCGGTACTTCCCCGCTGTTGTGCTCGTTTTAGCCCAAGTTCGGCATCCACATCTAGCCATAGCGTCAAGTCACTTTCCAATCCACCTGTGGCAATTTGGTTTAATTGTTGGATTAAGTCCAAATCCAGTCCTCGTCCATAGCCTTGGTAAGCTACGGTGGAATCCGTATAGCGATCGCACAAAATGATTGCTCCCAAGGCCAACTGAGGCTTGAGCAATTCCTCTACATGCTGAGCGCGATCGGCCGCAAACATTAACAGTTCTGCTCGGTCTTGAATCGATGTAACAGTATGGCTAATACTACTGTGTTTTTTTCCTTCCTCTAATAAGAGTTGACGTAGCCCTAAACCTAATGATGTACCCCCCGGTTCCTTGGTCCCCACAAGCATTGGCTTTTGGTTTAACGTTTCTAGTTGTTCCAGGAAACCACTCGTTTCCAGCCATTTCGAGCATCGTTTTAACTGGGTCGTTTTGCCGCACCCCTCTCCCCCTTCAAATACAATGAGCTTTCCGCGCATCACTTAATCAGAACGAATTTACGTTATTTTTTCCTAAAAATTTCTGCTAATTTTCTTGAGGATTCAACGCTCCACTAATTTTTTAATTTTTTCTTAAACCTTCAGTCTCGTCTTTTTGCCTGATCGGCGTGATTTTTTTGTAACCTTTATCCGGATAAACCGTTAATATGCTGGTAGCTGATAATAGTTGAGCATCGGCTTGTCCTTCGACACTCTTGTCACGTCCCTGAACAGAGGTTCGATATGATAGGAGGGTCTAGCTATCTAAAGCCCAGGGTTATATATGGCTCGCTACACTTGTTCTTTTATCGTTTCAGTTTCTCTCGATCATCTCCAGGAGTCACTGATTGAGCTTTTGCAATCCTGCAATTTCGACATTATCTATGATACTGGAGACTACATCATGGCAAGGGAAATACCTGGTCGTATTGCCTTTGCTAAGTTAGTGACAGTGGAGGTATTGATTGACAAATCAACAGCCACTGCTCAAGAAGTGCGGATGAATTTTGTCATCAAAAACGAAGAGTTGCCTCTCCACCTTGACAACCATTGCCGCCAAATGTTTGAGCTGGTACAGGAGGCAGTGGCGGAAAACCGCCAGTGGCAACTTCTGGAAAGTGTTGTTGGATAATTTCTGTCCTTGGCTTGAAAGCTCTAAGTGTTTTCCTTCACTCCCAGGAACTCAATTCTTCTGGGTCCCCAACCATCATGCCAGGACTAATTAGGGTGATGTCAAACTCATCGGGTGGCCCAGTAGGACTTGGGTCGCTTTTCAGCAGGTAGTATTTGGCACTCACCTGTGGACCAAAAACGACCTCGTCCTCGTCTTGAAGATCGTGGGCTGGGAGTTTGCGACCATTAATCACAAGACCGTTTACACTGGGCTTACCTTTGAGATTGCCATCAATAATTCGGTAATAGGGGCTACCGTCTTCGTGATTTCGCCGCACCAAAGTAGCATGTCGGCGAGAGACGAACTGTGAGAAGAGGCGAATATCAGCTTTGGGGTCTCTGCCGATAGAATATACAGCCTCTTCCAAGGGAAATTCTTTGCGTCCCTTGTCATCTTCAATAATTAGCAAATGATGGAGTTTTTGTGCAGCCATCGAAATAATCGTTATATGAAAGTGCAGTTAGTTTAAACCAATCCTTTTAATCACTTACATTGACATAGTTTCTCAATTCGCTCTCCTTGACTGCTAGAAAATTGACTCTGATTGCCGACCTTCAATCGAGCCTTCTTTGAAATAAACCACTAAAACTAGATATAGAGACCAATACCAAGGCTCCACAAGCCTAGTCTCTCAGTGAAGAGAGTCAAAACTCTCTACTTGTCCTGAGTGTTGCCAGGTGTTTAGAATAGTCCCCATTCTATTTTGGCATATCAGTTTCCGAGAAACAGCATAGGGAAAGCGTTTGAGCATACTGAATCCGCCTTATAAAAACCCTAAAAGAGAAATTTTTTGTATACTCCCTTCCCGGTAAAAAATTATCTATCCTTTCTCTTCCCCAGCTTCTCCATCACCCCTAGCTCCCCCACCTTTCTCATAGGTATTTTTAGAGCGGGAAAGGAGTAATAAGGGGTTTGGGGGCTAGTGCAAAAAGGCAGAAGGCAGAAGACAGAAGGTAAGAAAGCTTGTACAGTAAGCTTTCTAACTTTTTTGAACGGGTGGGTTATTTCCGCCGCGCTGTACTAGAGTACTGCGTCTATAATCAGTAAAAAAGGGGGTTCGACGCTATGCTTCCTGACAATCGCTTTAGTCTGAGCGAAAAGCTCATGGCGTCTGTTTGGGTTAATTGGTTTTAAATGTACGACGCAGCAAGAGCGAGTTAGTGACTACACTCACAGAACTGAACGCCATCAAGGCTCCAGCAGCAGCCGGGTTCAAGGCAATGCCCATTCTTGGCAAAAACACACCACAAGCAGCGGGAATAGCAAGGGCATTGTACCCAAAAGCCCAGAAAAGATTCTGTCGAATTTTGTTGAAAGTAGCGCGTGAAAGCTCAATGGATTTGACAACATCCAGCAAACGCACGTCTTGAGCATTTGTCCCACTGCCCCGCATTAAAATAATTCCTGCTGTTTCTCTAGCTACATCCGTTCCCACATGGAGGGAAATGCCGACATCCGCTTGAGCTAGCGCTGGACCATCATTGATTCCATCCCCAACCATTGCCACATGATGTCCTTCAGTTTGTAGCGCTTGGATGGCAGCAACTTTACCATCAGGACGCACTCCAGCAATTACATCATGGGAAGCAATGGAGAGGTTCTGAGCAATTGCCATAGCCGACTCAGGCTGATCACCCGTCAATAACATAACCCGGAATCCCATGCCTTTGAGCAGTTCAACAGTCTGTTTGGCATCCTTTCTGGGTACATCCGTTACACCAATCACCCCAGCGAGAACACTATCGACTGCTACATAAACGACTGTTTTACCAACGTTGATTAATTCCTGAACTTGGCGCTGAAACACCTCACTCAGGGTAACGCCTTGCTTTCTTAGCCAGTCCGCATTACCGAGTAATACTCGTCGTTGTTCTACTAATGCCGCTATTCCCAGTCCGGGTTCTGTGTAAAAGTCTTGAGCATCTAATAGCGGGAGTTGCTGGTGATGAGCAGCAGTACGAATCGCTGATGCGAGAGGGTGGGAAGTTCCACTTTCGGCAGCAGCAGCAAGTTGTAGCAGTTCGCCCGCAGAGGATACGGGAATGGGGAATGTTCCTACCACAGGAGAGTCTTCATTACATTCCTGACCTTTTTTCTCATCCTGTTGAGCAGTCAATCCCGAGTCTGAAATTAGCAGGCAATCAGTAACTGTAGGTTGGCCACTTGTGAGCGTTCCTGTTTTGTCAAAAACTATAGTATCTATCTTATGAACGCACTCTAAAATATCACCCCCTTTGATTAGGATGCCGCGTTCTGCACCAAGACTGGTGCCGACTAGAATGGCTGTAGGCGTGGCTAAACCGAGAGCACAGGGACAGGCGATGACTAAAACTGCGATCGCTAATTTTAAACTCAAGACTGAGGGCGCAGTGGAATGAACCATTGCATGATTTGCCATGTCAGCCATCGGTGACAAAACCTGAGGCCAGATTTTTGTTCCTGCAAAGTTCCAAAAGAGGAAAGTGAGAGAAGCGATCGCTAACACTCCATAAGTAAAATATCCTGCGACTGTATCCGCCAATTTCTGTACAGGTGCCTTACGGGTTTGGGCTTCCTCAACGAGAGCAACAATCTGCGCTAATGTTGTCTCTTCACCCGTGCGAGTCGCTTTCATGGCAATGACGCCTGACTGATTCAATGTCCCTGCTGTAACAGTATCCCCAGGTTGCTTCACCACTGGAATTGGTTCTCCCGTTAGCATCGACTCATCGACTAATGATTGGCCGGCTACCACCTCACCATCGACGGGTACCTTTTCCCCTGGTAAAACCCGCAACCACTCACCCACACGCACTTGCTCAACAGGAATTTCGATCCCAATCTGTTCGGTGGCTACAGGTTCCTTTTTCCCGATCAAACGTGCCACCTTGGGCTGAAGTGCCAACAAGGATTCAAACGCCGAAGTCGCCCGACGCCTTGCTCGTTGCTCTAAGGTGCGACCTAATAGGATAAAGCCCAGCATCATCACCGGTTCTTCAAAAAAGCACTCCCATCCCAGTTGGGGAAAGAATAAGGCCACACAGCTAGCGATGTAAGCTGATAATGCACCCAATCCTACCAAGGTGTTCATATTCGGGGCTTGATGCCACAAACCTCGCCAGCCATCCACGATAATGGAGCGCCCAGGGCCGAGTAACGCTAGGGTGGCTAGCCCCCAATGGAACCAAATATTGCTGATCACTGGCAACATTGGTGCGCCTAGCCAATGACCAATATGCCCTGCTGTTGACAGCAAAATCAGAATACCTGCGATCGCCAAACGACGAACTTGCTCTCTTGCTTCTTGTTCCTGCTTCTGTGCTGGTGTCAGGGCATCCTGAGACACTGGGGTTTCACCTTTTTGGGAGGAACGAGGCTGGGAGGGAAACCCTTTATCAGTCAAGGCTTGGGCTAACGCTGTTGGATTCACTGCTCCCGCTTCGCACTCAACAACCGCTACCTCGGTTACCAAGTTGACACGGGCAGCAACGACACCCGGATGCTGGTTTAATTGCCGTTCTACCACACTGACGCAGCCTGCACATTTCATCCCACTGACATCTAAAGCGATGGTTTCGACCGACGAAGTGGGTGGATTTGAAGCGATTTCTGGAGAGACTTGCATGAGAATGTCAATATTTTTTTATGTTTCTTAAGGATGTTTTAACGCTAGTAGTTGAAGCTGCAACTTTAATTCAGGAGAGGATGTTTATTCCATTGTTTACCTCGAACCGCTACCCAGGACGAAAAGGCTGAGTAGAGTACCTGCGTTCCACAGACAGTGGAGAAGGATGGAGGATAGGAGATTGCGCGATCGCGTATAGACTACTCCCAATACTATGCCCAACGTCGCTAGCGGTAGCACTTCCGAAAGACTCAAGTGAGCGATCGCAAATAGCAAAGCACTTGCTCCAATCGCTCCCCAAACCGGGAAATAACGAGTGAGGGAAGGCAACAAAAATCCCCGGAAAAAAATCTCCTCAAAAATAGGTGCTGCCACACAAGCCGTTAGGAAAAATATTAATAGGGCTACGCTATCCCGTCCTTCTAACGCTAAAGGCAAAATTGGGTTACTGCCACCCTGTCCTTGCCATAACTTCTGGTTAACTAGTGACACCAAAATCACTGAGGGGAGAGCGACTAAATAACCCCCAAATCCCCAAACAAACCAATTGCCGAGTAAATTAAAGCGAAACCAATCCTTCGCTAAAGGGAAATAGGGCTTGATAGAGAGGTAGAGAACCAGTAATCCTCCAGAAGCCATCAGCAGGTAACTTGCTAAAACATAAAACGCCTTCATCCGCACATCGTAATTGGCAGGGTTGAGGCCTAGCAAACCAAACAATAGAGGCAGCAACAATTGACCAATGAAGAAAAAGCCAAGGATGAATACCTGCCAGATAATTTCCCAATTCCAGGGAGTATCCCAAGCAACATCTTTATTGGTAGCAAGTAGCGAGTTCTCACCTTGTAACAACCGCTGAGCCACTAAAAACACTAACAATATCAGACCGAGTAAGCCACCAAATCCCGGTATTCCACCGATTAGCGCTAACTTAAAAAGGGCTTGCTCAGCAATCTCTTGCTCGTTGGCTTGTAGTGATGCTAGAGCATCTTGGCGCTGCTGCAACTGATACAGCTTCGATAAAGCGCGGTAGCGGAACCAACTGTCTAAGTGTTTTTGAATTTGGGATTCGGCATCGGGGAGGAGGCGAGGAGGATCGCTCCACAAACCGATTAACACCTGTGCTGTCTCTACTAATGACCCATCACGTTCAAATACAACAACCTGTGTCTCTTGATCGATTAGCTTACGCCAATTATCGATCGCGGCTTTAGTTTCTCCCTGTTGTACTTGAAGAATGCCAATGCGTAAATCAAGTTCATCCAAGAGTTGCTCTACTCGTTGGTAACTCTGCTGCAACTGCTGCCGTTGTAGGGAGGTAGGAGAGGCATTTTCAACTGGAGGATATTCCAACTGCGGTTTGGCCAGTTCTGAATCAGTCGCCGTTGCCACTTCTTTTGAGGAAAGTTCTTGGAGCTTAGCAACCAGGGTTGATCGAGTGGTTTGAGCAGTTTTTCGTGCTTCTTGATACTGTTCTAAAGCCGTTTTGAAGGGTTTATCGCCAATTATAGCTTTGCGAGCTGCTTGCCAATCCGGCGCTGATTCTTGGGGTGTTGCGGAATCAGAAAGATTACCTTGCCACTGTGCAGCATTGAGGAGAAGATTCGTTTGGTAGAGTTCTAAGCGGCTTTGAATCTGAGGTTGGCCCAAGCTTTCTACTAAGGAAAGGCTGACTCTGAGAACTGCAAAAATGGTCAGCGCAATCAAAATCAATCGCTTAATGGTCATTCATCCCCCAAAAGCCAGTAAAACGTAAAAGGTTACAGGTCATCAGCAAAAAGGTTAGCCCTTTACAGGCTAACTGTTAACGCTATCTGAAATTATCCCATTGCTGCCTCAACCCTAAGAGCCACTCTTGGGGGAGGTGATCGATTGCAAGTTACAATGAGCCTCAGATGGGGAAATGCTCAAAGGATGCTAACTCCCTTTGGGCGATGCTGGTAACTTTTCACCAATTTGGTAATGGAGGATTCAAAGATTGGCTACTCGCGTCATTATCGTGCGTCATGGTCAAAGCAGCTACAACGCCCAAAAAATGATTCAAGGGCGCTGTGATGAGTCAGTCTTGACAGAAAAAGGTGCTGCTGATGCCCACAAAGTTGGCGCTGCCCTCAGTAGCCTCAGCTTTGATGCCGTTTACAGTTCTCCCCTACAACGGGCAAAGAAGACTGCGGAAGTGATTTTACCCTATTTACAGGGGTCTCCAGAATTACGGACACCTGATAGTTTAATGGAAATTGATTTGCCGTTGTGGGAGAAACTACACAAGTCAGCGGTGCAAGAAAAGTTCCCCGAAGACTATCGCTGTTGGAAGGAACGTCCTCACGAATTTTGCATGACAATTCCGACGGCGGAGGGGACAAAAGAACACTTTCCGGTGTTAGCGCTTTACGAACAAGCCAAGCAGTTTTGGCAAGAGATTCTTAAGCATCACCAAGGCGGTACGATTTTAATCGTCGCCCATAATGGCATCAATCGCTGTTTAATTGCCAGTGCCCTTGGTATTTCCCCAGCCCATTACCACTCTATTCAACAATCGAATTGTGGGATTAATGTGCTAAATTTTGCCGGGGGTTGGGGCGACCTCGTGCAATTAGAATCATTAAATCAAACGTCCCATATGGGAGATGCCTTACCCACACCGAGAGAAGGGCATCGGGGTTTGCGTTTGTTGCTGGTACGTCATGGTGAAACTGAGTGGAATCGTGTTTCCCGCTTTCAAGGAGGAATTGATGTTCCACTTAATGATAATGGTCGCCAACAAGCACAAAAGGCAGCCGAGTTTCTAAAAGATGTTCCCATTGATTTTGCCGTTAGTAGCCCAATGCTGCGACCTAAAGAAACGGCAGAAATTACTCTTCAGTACCACTCTCATGTTCAACTAGAACTCAAAGAGGCGCTTAGAGAAATTAATCACGGACTTTGGGAAGGAAAATTAGAGTCGGAAATTAAGCAAGAGTATTCAGATTTGCTGCATCAGTGGCACATTGCCCCGGAAACGGTACAAATGCCAGAAGGAGAAAATCTCCAGCAAGTATGGGATAGAGCAATTGCCTGTTGGGATGAAATTGTTCAAGCTGCCGAGATATCTGACTCTAAACTCACCACGGGTCTTATCGTTGCTCACGATGCTATCAATAAAGTGATTCTCTGTCACGTATTGGGTTTGAGCCCCGCATCTATCTGGAGTATTAAACAGGGTAATGGAGCTGTCAGCGTAGTTGACTACCCTCACGGTTTACAGAAAGCTCCCGTTTTGCAAGCGATGAATATCACCACTCATTTATCGGGAAGTATCCTCGATAAAACAGCGGCTGGTGCCTTGTAGAAGAAGCCAACACGTTTTGTAGATGGCTTGGTAGGGGTGGGTTTAACCAATCAATTTTTCCTTTAAGCGATAATTGTTGGACAAAGCCCGCCTCAATTACTTAACAGATAAATATAAACATTTTTGACAAATATTAAAAAGCTTATTCTACATAGAAATTAGCGCGAGTGATGTTAGCATTGACCTGAATAATTCCTACTCATTAGGAGATGAAATGGTCAACGCATTTGGAGACGCGCTGAAAAACAATAAACTTCGCAACATATTAGTCGGTGCTGGAATCGCTACTGCTGGTGCAATTGGAACTAAGATGGCAGTCGATTATTTCCGCAACCGTGATCAAGAAGAAGTTGTTGATGAAAGTCAAGGTGACGCTGACCCTACAGCGCTCCCTCCAAGTCAGGTCGCTTATGCTACTGTAGAAACCAATTCGGTTCAAAGTTTCCTTGATTCCAGTTTTGGTGAGCCGGGCCGTTATGTCCCCAATCGTCCGCCTAAGGTATTTGATTATCAGGGTCAACAATACATGGTGATTTGGGCTTACGACAATAAGCAACAGAAAAATCAAATGCTAGCTTTTCTCTATACTGATGCAGGACGCAAAATGGTGGCTAGCGTGGGATATACACCAGAAAAAACTGACTACAATCTCAATTTGGGCGACACACCTTTTGCGATTGAATTCAATGGTCAGAAAGTGACATCGGGTCAGACTAAAGATGCTCAAGGAACGAGTGATGTTGACTTCGTTCTAGCTAGTGCTTAATTGATATTTTTCGATTAAAATTATCAGGGATAAGGGTGGCTATTTCAGCCACCTCTTTAATTTTTCGGTGTTCTATAAGCAGGGCAAGCTAGGCGACTAACCCAAATCACCCATCAGGAAAAATTCCTTCTTGCCTCACAGAGCAGAGGAAGGGCTGATCTAAAAAAGAGGGTGATTGAAGTAGATTGCTGTACAGCTCCACCTCCCTGACAATTTTCGCATTAAGCTACGCGATCGCAGATGCGAGGGTGGATCAGGATGACGCACTGATGCGATCGCTTTTATCGTTTGGTAGATTCTTGATACTTAGATTGTCAGCGCTCAGATCTTTTCTCAAAGCTATTTTCGATAGACCTTGTAGGTAAGCAAATCAAATTATCTCCTTGAGTCAAGATTAATTTCCGTTGGCGCAATTTCCCCATTAAGCGAGTTACCGTTACACGAGTTGAACCAATAGCGCTGCCAATTTGGGCATGGGTTAAAGGGAACGGTAAACAGTATCCGTTGCTACAAGGTTCACCAAATTCTTCTATTAATAACGTAAGAAATCCCAATAGTCGGTCAATCGTTCGTCGCTGTCCTAAAGTACTCAACCACAGCAATTTACGCTGGTGTTGATAGCGAAATGCATCTAAGACTTCACGACGAAAGTGAGGCCAATTGTCCAAATCTTGCCAATACATCCACACGACGGCCGTTTGATCGACGTGCGAATAAGCTTGAAGCGTAAACGGTGATTGCGCCACAATTTCAAAAGGTTGACCAGCTGAAACAAAACCTAAAAAAGCCTCCTCTGTTGCTTGATTCAACGATTGAGAACCTGACTTGCTAGAGGTAGCGTTGACTTGGGATGTACCGACTAAACGGATGGCACCCCGCTGTACAAGATAGAGTAATCCAGTGCGGGCAGGAATTCGTTCATCTTTACTAAAAGTCCGATACCGATAATGTTCCTGCGCCCAGTCAATAATACGTTGCCAGGTTAAAAATGGTCGAGATGCCTCTGATGCGGAGGATGATGGATACATATGTAGTCATCGCGCTCGAGACGCTGAGTTTTTATAGATTTTACATAAAGTCAAAAGTAGCTAAAAATACTTTTACCTTTTGGTTATTAAGTATAGTTTCGTAGTGTAATTCGGGGAGTATGAAGCAAGTTTTCCAGCAACAAATCTTAGCTGTTGTAACTGTAACAGAGCGGACAATAGCAACAACAGACTTACTAAAATACCCCCAGATGACGCTGGATACAATCCCGGTATACCGGATATCCGAGGAGGAAAATATATGGTATCGCTCAGCGATCGCGTTTAAACTTGCGTCGGTGTGGCAGTTGTCAGCGCTCGATATTGCTCATCAGCTGACTGCGTCTTTGACAACTCTCCCTCAAAGTCCTAATGCTTTAAGGGGTGTAGATTTCACCGTTGAGGTGATACATCCAGGTTGGATTGATTTTCGGTTGAGCGATCAAGGTTTAGCGGCTTGGTTGCAATATGAGCTTGATCAAATGGGAAAACTGGAAAGCAAGATAAATCAACAATGTGTGGCAACAGTTAACACAACTGCCAAAAAACAACTGCTCAAAACAGCCAAAGATGCCAAAAACTTATTTCCCATTCAGTATGCTCATGCTCGCTGCTGCTCACTCCTGCGCTTAGGACATCGACAGGGTTTGCTCGAACTGAGTGATTCAGACTGCCAACATCCCAATTGGCAAATTTTTCAGCCAAACCCAATTCCTTGGCTGAAGGCAGACCCCAAGAAGGAGTATTCTCAAGGGGACCTGTGGTTACAACATCCAGCAGAACGTCATCTCATTGACCAACTTTTGGAGGGTTGCGATCGCATCAGTGACTTCAATCCAGCTAATGGTGTAAAAATTGCTCATACCTTAAGTCATGCCTTTGAAATTTTCTACAGTACCTGCCGGATTTGGGGAGAAGTGAAGACTCAGACGCCTCAACTCGCTCAGGCAAGATTGGGACTTGTAGGGGTAACTCAAAAGATACTGCGATCGCTGCTTGATCACCTGGGTGTAACCGCTCCCAGCGAATTGTGACTGGATTTTTACATAAAGACAAAAAAATTTTTGAAAAAGATAGTGACAAAATGCAACCCTTTCAGGTATTATTCTGGATGTGTGAGGAGCGAACCAGCAAGGGAACCGAGACGAAACACGGCCAGTCGTCGGTTCCCTTTCTGATCGAAAGGTATTCTTGCAACAGGTTCACAACACGAAAGCTTCAATGGCTACTGCTGCTCCATCCTCCTCAACATCGGGAGCCACCCACTGAGCGATCGCTTGTACTTCTGCTGGTGCATTTCCCATCGCAATCCCTAAGCCAGCATAATCGAGCATTTCTAAATCATTAAAGTTATCGCCAATAGCCATGACGTTATGAGGCTCTAGTCCTAGCATCTCTTGAGCCAAGTAACGCACAGCAGTTCCTTTGTTAACCACTGGATTGGTGGCTTCAAAGAAAGTCGCGACGGATTTGGTTAAATAAAGTTCGGCAGGAGTGTATTGTTGGCGCAAACTGCCTAAGAGTTGATCAATAATTTGCGTATCGTCGCTAAGCGCTAAAATTTTAGTGGGTTCGGAGGCTAAAACCTTTCGCAAGTCTCCTACCGCTTGTGGCTGAATATCGGCTCGTTGGGCATAAAGTTCCGTTTCAGGTGTAATTTCCCGGACATACAACTGATCGTTGATATAGAAATGAACTGAAAGCAAAGAGCGCAAGGCTTCAGTCTCGAAGTAATCTAACAACTGTTCGGCAGTAGTACGGGAGACGGGTAAATGACGGTGAATCTTATTTGTGGCTGGGTCTTGAATCCACGCGCCTTGGTAAGCCATCAACGGTAGGGTCGAACCCACATCTTGATGAAAGCGTAAGGCAGAGCAATACATCCGGCCTGTGGCGATCGCGACCTGAATTCCTTTCGCTTGAGCAGCACGAATGGCTTGCTTTACGGGTTCTCGAATCTCATTGGACTGACCAGCGATTGTGCCGTCAATATCGAGTACTAGCAGTTGAATATCTAAGGCATCGCGATCAAGAGAATTCAAAGATGCAACCTGATGAGCCGTAGAAAGTTCTGGCATAAGTAGTGATGAAGTGATTGGTGATTAGAAAACGGAATCCTTGTAAACTAACAACGACTGTATCAGTATTCCCTCTGGCCAAGGCTTCTTCATTGCTCATCTAATCGCTAGCGATGGTTGAATTCTAGGAGCAAAACAGCGCATCCTCGTTTAATCTCCTGCATCCGAGGTATGGTGTGTCCTATCGCATTTTGACTGTCGGAACTACACTGGCACGCTTAATGATGACCGATAATGTTTGAGGTATACGGCTCATGATACCTTCAGGCTATGACCGAAGGAAAAAATCGCGTTCAGGGAGTTCGCCTGATATTATTCACTACGTTTTGGCTGATGATACTTATTTTATCAGTCAAAGTTGCTGCTGCTTGGTCAGCAAAATCGCTAAGCCTGATGGCTGAATCATTGCACACCCTGCTCAACACCGTCAGTACTTTTTTGAGTTTTCTGACGATTACAGCTTATCGCTCTAGGGGGCCATCTGTTTACAGCCATGGTAAACGCGAAGCAGCGATCGCATTTGTGTTCATCGCTTTTTTGGGTTTTGCGGGTTTAAATTTGCTCGTTATTTCGGGGCAGCAGTTAATCAACGCTATTCAGGGAGAAGCCTTGATATTTCCTGTTCGTGTGAGCAGGTCTTTAATCCAGCTATTAGGCGTTATCGTAGCCATCAGCTTTAGTTTGGCAATTTTGGGACTTTATCAAGGAAGGTTTATCGGTCATCCTGTCCTTCGCTTTAATGCAGGTCAACTCTTTAAAGATGTATTGTTAACTCTTTTAGTAATGGGAGGACTTTGGGGAGTCCAGCGAGGAATTGTCTGGCTTGATGTTGCGCTAGCCATTGTCATGGTGTTGGTTGCTGCATTGAGTTGCTGGCAAGTTGTAAGCTGGCAATTTCCTTTCATGGTGGAGCAGAATGCGATCGCTCCGGAAGTTTTAGCTCAAATTGCCCGCCAAGTGGGAGGCGTTACCCATTGTTATCGAATTCGCTCACGGGGACTTGTAGGACGTTTTGTACAAGTTCAGATGAACTTAAGTGTGCATTCTGATTTGGCTGAAGTTAGCTCCCTCATTGCTCAAAGGATTGAAGCCGTTATTCAAGAGCGTTATGGCCCAGTTCAAGTTACTTTTTACATCGATAGTGAGATTAAAAAAACACAATATTTAATTCGGTCTTCTCCAAATTTAGAAGAAAATGAAACGCATGATTCGCTAGACAGAGAGTAAAAATGGCATTCATTTACGGTCTATAGGGGCACGGTATACCGTGCCCCTCATCTGTGCTCTTTACCTCAATTTTTTGGATTCTAAATGTGATAATCCAGTAATAGGTTATGGTTCCCTAACTATTGAGATTGTTTGTTGTTATCTTCAGGTTGTGCTGGAGCCACCTTGGCAATTACGCTAACAGTCTTCACCCCTTTAATTTCTTTTGCTAAAGGCTCAATTTTATCGAGTTGTGCTTGAGTGGGGACAGTACCTGATACTGTTATATCGCCATTATCTTCAGCGTCAACGACTAGCTGACTAGCGGGAAGATTGGCTTCTAATTTGCTGCGAACTTCGCTAGCAACGTTATCTTCATCTCTCCCTTCAGCAGAACCTTGATTCAGAGCATTATTGCGTTGTTCACGGGCTCGAATATCAGCATTTAACTGATCACGGCGAACTTGACTGGTTGCATCTTCTTGAGCAGATTTTGCGGCATCTGCCTCAGGAGCTTCTGGGCTAGCTTGTGTGGTATTTGGCGCATCTGCACTGGTTTTAGCATTGTCGGCACAAGCTGCTGCACCCAACATCAAAGCACTTGCCAGGAAAAATGTTGTAAGCTTTTTCATTACTGATTTTCCTTTCTGAGAATAGTTGAGAAGTGAATTTTTTAAGAATCTAGAAAAACTTAAAAGTAAGTTTTTTAAGAGGCGTTAGCACAGGAGGAGCGTAGGATTAGAAACATTAGTATTTGTAGAAAACCTTAGAATTGAGCTATGTATCTGGATACAAATACTTTGCTCCTTCTGTCGCTTTTACTGAATGCGAGAGTTCCGTTGACTGACTCGGAGCAAATCAATCAAGTTTGCTCTCGGTGGTCAATGATAATGACGTCAGGCTCATGACTAACAACTGGGGAATGCTCAGGTTCAATGACTTGACGAGTTGCAGTCACCTGAGAAGGATCGTAGATGCCATAGTCCTGAATGCCGTAACGGTGCAAAATAGGCTCAGCGTGACGAATTTCGTCATCTGTACCATCCACCATCACCAAATAGTTTCCTTGATTTACCCGATCGCGGTAAGCTCTGGCTCTGTCTTCAAAAATACCTAAGCTGCCGTAGTTATCGATACGGTTGCGCGTATTGATGCCTGCAAGTGAATGATTGGGATCGGGATTAGTAGCGACCACAGAAACATGATTCATCGGAAAACCAGCTGCTCTTAATTCACTAAGAGCCTGATTCGCCTCGCGAGCAGTGGGAAATACACCGACGGCGTGTTTGCGGTGACCAACTGGAGTTCCTACAACCGGACGAGGGGGAGTGGTAGGGGTAACATGGTCTGTGCGATGGTGAGTAGTCGGGGTAACGTGAGTCGTGCGATGGTGAGCTTCAGATGGTGCATCAAAAATGTCCCAATCTTGAATCTTATGATGGCGCAGAATTGGTTCTGCACGGCGCACTTCATCTTCTGTGCCATCCACCATTACCAGATAATCCCCACGGGAAACTCGGTCATTATAGTGACGAGCTCGGTCATCGGGAATTCCCAAACCAACGAGTGCGCCAGTTAGGCCACCAGCCGCCGCACCAATTGCGCCTCCAGCCGCAGCAGTTGCCAGTGCAGTTGCCAAAGCTCCTCCAGCTATCACTGGGCCGACGCCAGGAATCGCTAGGGCACCCAAACCGACAAGTAAGCCACCCAAACCACCTAGAATACCACCTGTCGCAGCACCGGCTTTCGCTCCTTCGTCAGCTTGATTCCCCGTGTGGCGATCGCTTACATCTAAACCTCCAACATGAGAATGAGGATCGACATTTTTACCAACCAAAGAAATCTGACGCATGGGGAAGCCTGCGTGATTTAAATCTCTGATTGCGGCTTCGGCGTCATGACGATGGGGAAACACGCCAATGGCTCGTTTATTGTGAACTAAAGCACTGCGGGGAGTGCTGGGAGTGGGCTGGCTGGTGTGAGTGCGATCGAGGTGCGGTGTACGGACAATTTCCCAATCTTGAATCCGGTGACGGTTTAAGATGGCTGCTGCTCTAGCAACTTCATCTTCTGGTCCCTCGACAATAATCAGATGATCACCTCGATGGTAGCGATCATGGAAGTAGCGGAAACGGTCTTCAGGAAACCCGAAAAAGGTATTGTCAAAGCGATCGCGAACGGTTAAACCGGGTATTCTGTCATAGTGGTTGTAGTCACGGGCAACTAAAGACACATGACCGATGGGGAAACCTGAACTTCTCAGATCGTCTAGTGCGGCTTCTGCATCACGACGGTTGGGGAACACACCAATGGCTCGATGATGAGGACTTACGTGACGCCCAGTATCAGGTTTATCGTAAACTCCCCACTCTTCGATGCCACGACGGCTAAGAATGGCTTGAGCCCTGGCGATGTCATCATCCGTACCTTCTACCACAACTAGGTAGTGTCCTCGCGAAATGCGATCGTTATAAACTCTTGCTCTTTCTTCAGGAATTCCCAAACCAATTAATGCACCTAGCACTCCACCTGTAACGGCTCCAATCGCTCCACCGGCAAGAGTGGTTGCGATCGCGGTTGCTGCTGCTCCGGCTAGCATAATTGGCCCAATGCCTGGAATAGCCAAGGTACCCAAACCCACTAATAAGCCAGTAAGGCCACCTAATGCTCCACCCGTAATGGCACCCGTTGTTGCACCTTCGTCGGCTTTGTTACCTTCGGTGCGATCGCGAACATCAGCACCAGCAATATTATCTCGCCGATTTGAATCTTGTGTAATTACTGAGACTCTATCCATCGGGTAGTTAGAATCTCTAAGTTCCCTTAGTGCTATTTCTGCATCTTGACGATTTGAAAAAACACCTACGGCTCTTCTGTGTCGTTCTAAAGCCATTTTAGCTTCTCTCCTGAGAGGGAATTTTAATAATTCACACCACCAAAATGAACTTTGATTGGTGCTGACAAGTTCTATTTAATAACTTCTATAAATAGAAGCCATCAACCTCTAGAAATAACTAGAATTTATACCTTTAGATGGCTGACAAAAAGATATATTATTATCTATATATTTATACTTTACTGGGGCATTGCCTTAATTGATAATATAGCGTTTTTTACTTTATCTATAAATAGATATAAGCATGTTTATTTCCCCAAAAACGCCTAATAAATAGAAAATATAAAATCATTTTTTGCTCAATCCGCTCATGTAATCAGCATGAAAAGCCCTGAAGTCGTTAGCTCAGGGCTTAGAAATTTCAAGTTTTTCGCTCTACAACTTTTACCGCTCTACCGCAGCATCAGCAGGTTGAGCTTGATCTTGGGTGGGTACATCGGATGAATTCTGCTCAGTTGTACTGGGGAAAGTTTCCGTAGATGTCTGGTTTTGAGTTTGAGTGGGTGAGGTGCGATCGCTCCTATTGGGTTGTGTTGTTGTAGAAGTGTCTGTATTGGTTTGATTTTGAGGTGATGCAGGTGAAGATTGAGGAGCAGTGTTTGGGGGGATAGCACTAGGGGAGGCAACAAAAGGCTGCTGCTGGACTGGTGATGGTGCTGTTTGAGGAGTAGTGTTCTGTGGAGCAGGAGCTTGCTGTTGTTCTGTCCTGGGAACGATTAGCCTAATATCTGGCTGGCTTTCTTGTGAAGTTGTCGGTGCTTCTTGGTTAATCGGAACTCTTTCAGTTGTTCTTTCAATAATCGTTGTTTCTCGATCAGGCTGTTGAGGGCTGCTAGGTACAGGTACCAATACTGGCGATGCTGGTGTTGGTGACTCCTCTCGTTGATTGAAATAGAATAGAGCACCAACGGTTAATCCCACTAGAGAAGTGAGGATGACACCTAATAACAATCCACGAGCAGCATTATTTGTACCACGAACCTCTTGGCGTTGGTTTTCTAGACTGCGCTCAGAAGCGCGTCCGTGTATATAACCCTCTTCGTAAGCCACAGGTTCAGGAGCAACTGTTTCAACATTAGCCACATTGGTTAAATGGCGATCGCTATCCAAATCAGTATTTAAAGGATTAGGCGTATGGTTGTGTCGGTTATCCATGGTTTTGTAAACGGATTGATGAATTATTGAGTCAAAAATTATGAATTATAAATTATGAATTATGAAGAGATTTCTCATTCATCCGGGGAAAGAAGCTTCCACTGAAAGATTGTAGTGATCTACACGGAGGAGTCTCACATTCCCTTCTCATACATGAATGCTTAATTTATAAGGGGTGCATTCATAATTCATAATTTAAGCAAATTTCTTCAAGCTGAATGAGTTGAAGAAGATAGGTAATT
>CBKWLJ010000156.1:0-18129 GCA_966675205.1 uncultured bacterium | reverse complement strand
TTTGAGTTCACGGTACTGACTGCCGAGTTCTTCTGGATTGCCGTCGTCGAGTGTTTCCGACTCGTTGAGTTCTGCATGGCTTTTGGTGGACGCATTTGCTCGAATGCCGCGAATTCGCTCCAACCAAGGCTCTCCAGAAATTAGTGCTTCTGCAAAGTGGGTTGGATGGGCACAGTTGATCATGTAGTAGGCAGGGGCTTGGTTGGTGTCTTGATCAACTTGGGCGATCGCATCTTTTAAAATCTGACCTGTAGGTAACTTGCCATCGGTTTCTACAGTAAAGGAAATCACTACGGGCATCCCAATCGATTGAGCGGCACGGGTAATCCCGATCGCTTCTTCAACATAGTTCATGGTAATCGCCGTTACTAAGTCAGCCTCGGCATCGCGAAATGCTTCAATTTGGGTTTGGTGATAGTGTTGCGCCTCATCCACTGTCATCGCATCCGAGGGGATGTACCCATCGCCACGGGGGCCAACGCATCCACTAATCACCATCCGACTCTGTTCGGTTTCGTATTCCTGGCGAATGTCATGGAGCATAGCGATCGCCTTATGGTTGCTCTCAGCGAGGGCTACGCTAGAGTAGCCAAGTTTTGTCGCCCAATCTGGATTGGCACGCCAGGTTGCACTCTCTAGAATTAATCCAACTTTATAGTTCTTAGCCATAGTGGCATAGGTGCGGAAGTATTGCTGAAGTGCTTGATAACCTGCGTCATACTTCAACAAATCAAAGGCAGCGAAGTCGGGTAACTCTAGCCCTTCATGAAAAATGAGTGTAGTTTCAAGGCCCCCATCGGTAAGAAATAAATCACTGGATAATTGGGGCAAATTGTCTCTGTATTGAGCCATTGGAGTCCTCCTATTAACGCTTCTGGTACTGTTCATGGCATCCATGTCAAGAAACAGCGATAACCTTTTTGCTCTGTGATTTGTGCACCCAATCGCTGATAAAAACTCAATCCTCGACGATTGCGAGCATCAGCCGTCCAGGCAAGATGGGTACAGTTATTTATCTGGGCAATATGGGCAAGATTATGCATTAATGCTGTTCCTGCTCCTTGACTTCGCATTTCTTCATCGACGTATAAATCGTCAAGCCAAATGCTGGGTTGACCGGCAAATGACGAATACCTGAATCCGTACAAGGCGAAGCCAACCGGATGCCCTAACGTTTCTGCAAACAAGACATAGGCAAAAGGGACAGGGCTAAACAGAGTTGTGCGTATTTTTTCTTCGGAGACTCGCAATACACCAGAAAAAGCGCCAATATTGCGATCAAATTCTGCTTTCTTCTGAATGTACGAGCAAATCAACGATACATCATTGGGGGTAGCAGTTCTAACTAGCATTTATCCATTTTTATTAACCGATTCAGTGAACAGAATTAGTGGATAACGCTCCATGGGAAAAATCGGCGGTGATGTTCCCACCTGAATTGTACCGAGTAATAAGTAGGTGGGCATTAATATTTGTTGTTGAGGCAAGGCTCCAGGGTGGAAGGCTCCAAGGCAGTTTGCGTAGCATGGCCGCTAAGGCATAGGGAAGAGGGTTTTAGGCTCTTAATATTTGTTGATATACTTGCGTTTTTTTGTGCCTACCTACTTATCCTGTCCGCTTGAATAGTAGCGTTTTATTGTATATTCAGGTAGTGTTCAAATCGCTCCCGAAGTTGGTCAACCGTCAAGTTTTGAGTCCAGTACTCTACAAGTGCATGACCAAATGCCCAGGCGTTGCGATCGGGTGAAGTAGGATTTTCTAATAGTAATGGCCAAAGGGAGAGCAGGTCAAAGTTACGAATGTTAGCATCACCTGAACTCAAGAGCGAGAACAGCTCATAGGCCATCTGAAGTTTACCAATAACCACGGGCAACTGTTCCACGGGAATTTGCTCGGCTAGCAGATAAGCTAAGGTTGGCTGTCCAGTGGTTAGCGTGGAAATAAACTGGAGAACAGGACTTTTCAGCAGTGTCGTGAGTCCCTGGGTAGTTGCCATTTGGAAGGTATAGCGATCGATAATTTTGGCGGCAGCAACGGTGCGGGCTTCTAAGTTACGCAAAAATCGGGCAAGACGGAGTTGTTTAACAGGGTCGATCGCATCCACTAATGCTAACGATAGCGCGTCCACTCCCCAAGCCGTTCGACCCGTTTTACTATCACTGTTTACCATGGGTAGAACAAAATCGCAAAATTCGTCGAGACGTTCAGCGCGATACTCAGTCGCTTCTCGAATCGCTTTTTCTTTGGGACGTTCACCCCATTCCCAATCATAAGGTGGTTCCCACTCGCGGATGGGACGCAGCCGATCAACTTGGGTGACAATTGCGATCGCAGGCAAGTCTGCAATGTCTGCCTTCATGTCTTTAAGAAAGTCCACATCCATTTGCAAAGCTGGATCGAGGGCAGGGGTAACGAGTAGGAGCAAATCAGCATTAGTGGCATAATCGAGCACGAGTTCCCGCAATTCTGCACGGTTCACTTGTTCGTAACCGGGAGTATCCCAAAGTGTCAGAGTTTCTCCAGTTTGGGACTGCCAGTGGTAATTTTGAATGCGATCGGTACTGGGTAATACATCAACTTCAGCGAGATCAGATTGAAATAACGTGTTAATTAGGCTACTTTTGCCAGAACCCGTTCGTCCTACCAGTAGAATATTGACAGGTTTTTGCTCAACGGCTTCGGCCGGTTCGGCTTGAGTCAGAATTTCTCGGAGGGTTTGGGTTTTTGCCTTGGGTAATGTTGGTGTAGTTGCAGGAGCAGCAAATTCTGAAGGTAACTGGGTAGTGCCTCCGTAAAGTGCGATCGCTTGCCGACATAAATTCCGTAGTGCGGCTTCCCGTAGCGATTGACCTAAATTTACCAGAAGTTGCTGAGTCGCTTGGCTACTGGAACGCTGACTTGCAACTCTTGCGGCTGCTGCGACAGGATTTAATACCCACTGCGCCCAATTCCAGACTTGCCAGAGTTTACGAGCAGTTGGCTCTAGTTTGCGGTAGACTTCGTAGGCTTGGTAGGCTTGCCCAACTGTAACTTGATTGAGGGCAGGGGATAGTTTCTGCATCCACCGATCCATGTCATCCATGGTTCCCCGAATTAGTCCGTAAGCTTGGGGAACGTAGATGGAAAGCAGGGGATACTTTACTTCAGGATGGTAGATGTGTGCGATCGCAACCACAATTTCTTGGCATCGCTTCCAAAAAATTGACCAATCTTCCCAAATGGGTGGATCGTTTTGTGCTGCTGTCAGGATGCCTTGGAGTGCGATTTCGGCTTTACTAGTGGCATCACTTCCGGCTGGCAGTGCTGTTGTATCATTTGCAGCAGATTCCAGTTCTTGGTTGACTTCTGCTAATGCCGCTTCTAACTGGTTTACCTCAGATTGAGTCCATTTCACCAGCAACCAACGCCAACCCACTAATACCAGGGTGAATACTCCCCAAATCCAATTAATGCCCCACTCGTGGATTTGCCTTCCTGCGGAGATTAGTAGGAAGGTGATGATAATTGCGATCGGGAGGGCCAACACCACCCACTGCCAAGGTTTTAATCGCACCATTGCCTTGTGCCTCGATTAGACTGCTTATAACGATATTGTCGCTAACATTCCTCTGATGCTAGACAGTCTACCGGGGGATAACATGACGAATAAGTGCATTCGATTGCTGATTTTTTTGCGCGAAGTAAAGCTACACCCCGTGAGCAAAAGCAATATAAGGAGGGATAACTGATGGAAGCTGAGTATGATTTTAGCCAGGGGAAGCGAGGAGCGATCGAGCCGACACCACCAGGGAAAACCCTTATTACCATTCGATTGGATGATGATGTGTTGGCATGGTTTCGTGAGCAAGTCCATCTAGCAGGTGGAGGAAACTACCAAACGTTGATTAATGATGCACTTCGCGAGTACATCCAACAGCGCCGCGAACCATTAGAGGAAACGTTACGGCGAGTTTCAAGAGAGGAACTTGAGCACATTGGGAAATGAGGTGCGAGATTAGCTGCGATTAGGGAATGCTATCTGCGTTCGTTATATCGCCTCACTCACTACGGAATAATATGACAGATAAGTGTGTTAGACCAGTGTGAGCAGTTTAATGAATAGTTAGTAGGTTTCTAATGCCGCCGTCTTCATCCAGCCAAAACTATCCAATAGCATGGCATCGTTTTGAATCAGTCCGGCGCGACCAGAGTTATATGGCCGGATGTGGTTTTACTGGCGATTTTGGACAATTGTCTAGATGGGCAGCTCGATTCCGCCTTGCAAAGAGTTTTCAAGGACTTGACTTAGGTAATGCATACACTCATCGGGACACACCACAGCTCTATTCAGCGATTGTGAGAATATTCCTTGTCTACTCAGCTTTTGAGACTTATTGCCGTATAGTCGGGATGAATCCGAGCAATGAGACGCAGGTTAAGCCTCTTCAGGATGCTCAAAGCCAGAGCGAGATTATTTCAATCATTCGCACTCATGACCCACAAAATAGCCTGTTCAATTTTCTGCATCAGCACTTAACTGGGTCACATTTAAAGCAAATGATGAGCAACTTCATACTAGGCCAAGAGGCAAATGTAAGTTTTCTAGGTAGATGTGTTAGACATGTCTTTGCTCATGGGGTTCTTACTGCAAATTCTCCAGGACTATCGGTGGAAAATTTTGATGCAATTTCTAAAATTATCTCTAATTTTTTGCTAGATTGTATGGATAAAGACTTTGAATCAAAAATTAATTAAATATTAAATTAACTTATTCTTTATTCACGTTGCCCCTTGGTCACGGAGAAAATATAGATGATTATTGATAGCGCTTCTCCACTCAAAAGAATTGCCATTTTTTACGATGGAACTTTCTACACTAAAGTAACAAACTTTTACCGTTACTCTCACCAAAGGCAATCTTGGCTTAGTTTCTCAGGTCTTCATGAGTTTATCAGGTATAAGGTTGCAGAGAGAGAAACTAGTCAAAATGTTGCACTTTGTCAAATAGTAGAGGCTCATTACTTTCGCGGTAGGTTTTCTCTCAATGCCGTTCAAAAGCAAAAGAAACCTGAAGGTATTCTTGAGGGAGATAGGTATGTAGATCAACTTTTGATGTATGCAGGAATAGTTACTCACTATTATCCGATGAATGAATCTGTCAATCCCCCAGAAGAAAAGGGAATTGATGTATGGTTGTCACTAGAAGCCTATGATTTGGCAGTTCATAAAAGATTCGACATTTTAACTCTTTTCACTGGCGATCAAGACTTTGTTCCCTTAGTTCGTAAGTTAAATGGAATTGGCACAAGAGTAATGGTGATCGGTGTAAACTTAACAGAAGATTCACAGGGTAAAAAACTACAACCTCCTGTAATTACTTCTCAGAGATTAATAGACGAGGCATCTTACACAGTAATGCTTGATGAAGAAATTGATTCAAAAAAATCCAAGGGTGACTCTCTGATTGATGGATTGTTTGCAAAGTGATTAACTAGTCTCCGCCAATATTCATTTCATTTTGTATTCGTCATTTCATCAGAGATTACGATACTCATTGCTAGATTCCTTTATTTGTATTTCTTGGAGCAGGGGCACCCCGTAACATTCCTTCTGTGCTGATATTGATATCTTCATCTATCTCTTCCCAGTGGATGCCGTAGCCCCCTCCAGATATTTCCCACTTGGCTCGCTGTTCAGATGTAGGATTCAGCAGTCTAGGATACCAAACCAGAGGTACAGTAATCGTTCGACTATCCATTAAATCAACACTAATTGTCTCTTCGGTAAAGTGAACATCTTTAACTCTCTGGTCCGCTCGAATCGCCAAAATACCCATACCAAGCCTCCAATAACTTTTCCTGATTTTCTTGCACCATCGACTGCAATTTACGAAGCTCTTTGGCACTAAAACCGATATTATTTGCCAAACTGACTACCTCTAGCCAAAATTTAGCAGACGAGTTATCGCGGTCAATATGTATATGGGGTGGCTCATTTGGTTCATGACTATAAAAGTAAAATCAGTAAGCGCCGCTATGGCCGCATGAGCAGATTACATCATTTCTAGATCTTCTACCTTCCCAGTAACCGCTCAATTGAGACTGCAATATCAGAAAACGCCAACGGGTTGATTTCACCCTGAGTTAGAGTTTCTTGGGACTGATAGCCTTCATCAGTAGGTACTCGAAACACAATCAATTGCATCCTTCGCAAATTGATCACCCAATATTCTGGAATGCCTACCGCTGCATAAACCTTGGTTTTAACCTCCAAATCTTTACTCAAGCTAGAATCTGAATACTCAATCAGCCAAAAGATATTTTCCGGGTAAGGGTGATGTTCACGGTAATCACGTCCTAAACGTTGCACAATCGCAATATCCGGTTCTGGCTCAGAATTGCTTGGTGGCAGGGTAATGGGTTTAGCTTGCCGGACTTTCGCCCGATTTCCCAGCAAATAAATTAGGTATTCTCCAGCTTCATCACTAGAGTAAGCATGAGCTTCTCCCTCAGGAGCCATTTCTACGATTTCTCCATTGAGCAACTCCACATGCCGCCCTTCCAAAATTCCGGATGCAATCATACGATGATAGTCTTCAACTGTCCATTTTGCAGTTGTTAGGGTCATGGCGATTCTCCTGGGGAGACACTTCGTGAATGCTCTTGTTACTCTGTTTTCATCCTACACTGCCTTTTTTAACTCACATCTAATCGCAGGATGGGCTTTTCGGCCTATCCCACAAGAATTCTAAAAATAACGATAATGCGAACTAGATGTGGAACAGTTTATGAAGAAATTATTATTTGTTTGTAGCCGGAACCGATTACGCAGCCCTACCGCTGAAGCCGTGTTCTGTGAGTACGAGGGACTAGAGGTAGAATCAGCAGGACTCGATCGCGAAGCAGAGATACCGTTATGCAGTGAAGCAATTCAGTGGGCAGACATTATTTTTGTCATGGAAAAGTCTCATCGCAGTAAACTCTCCAAGAAGTTTCAACCTTGGCTCAAAAACAAGCGAGTGATTTGCCTCGATATCCCAGATGAGTATGATTACATGCAGCCTGCTTTGGTGGAGTTGTTGAAGAAAAAAGTACTACCCTTGCTCGGAACCTTTGAGCAGTAAGGTGAGTAGCCAGTTGGGCTATTGGGAAAATGCGGCGAGAACCCAATATGCGATCGCTCAGTGCTATTCACTATAACTGTGATCAGCTTTCTCTAAGAGAGTAAACAACTGTTTGCAACTCATCGATACTCTTGTCAAAGCGCCAAAACTATACTACTATATGGTTATATAAAGAAAGCATCTCTTTTAGGCAAGGTTTATAGGTTAAATTCTTTGACAAGGAGCTAAAAATATGCTGTTCCGCCAATTGTATGACCCCGAAACCAGTACTTACACATACTTAATTGCAGACGAAAAGACCAAAGAAGCCGTGTTGGTCGATCCAGTACTCGAACAAGTTGAGCGTGACTTAAAGTTAATTCGAGAACTAGGACTCACGTTGCACTCTTGCTTAGAAACGCACATTCACGCCGACCATATTACAGGAACAGGGAAACTGCGGGAACTGACGGGTTGTGAGGGAGTAGTGCCAGAAAAGGCTCAGGTGCCTTGTGCTAACCACTTTATTAAAGATGGGGAAGTTTTGAAAGTGGGCGATATTGAAATAAAAGCGATCGCTACTTTGGGGCATACCGACAGCCATATGTCTTATCTAGTGAATCAAGACAGAGTACTAACCGGAGACTCTCTGTTTATTCGCGGTTGCGGGCGTACTGATTTCCAAAATGGTAATCCGGGTTTAATGTACGACCACGTTACACAAAACTTATTTACCCTGCCGGATGAAACCCTGGTGTATCCGGGTCATGATTATCGAGGGCATACGGTTTCTACCATTGGCGAAGAAAAGCAATACAACCCCCGGTTTTTGGGGAAAAATCGAGCCGAATTTATTGAACAAATGAATCACCTGAACCTTCCCGATCCGAAAAAAATTGCTGAAGCGGTACCTGCGAATCAACAATGTGGTAAGGTGCCTGCGATGGCGAAGGTTTAAGAATTGAAATCATGGCAGAGTTTAACTGGATTACTGCTTTTGTTGGTGGCGTACTCATCGGAATGAGCGCTACCCTTTTGCTGGCATTCAATGGTCGAATTGCGGGTATCAGTGGTATGGTCAATGGTGCCATTACCTTTACCAAAAAAGAAGTCTGGCGCTGGATATTTATCCTGGGTCTGTTACTGGGTAGCGCTCTTTATGAGTATGGGTTAGCCTCCCAGCCAACTCCAAGCTCTACATTCACTCCTTGGGCGATGATTGTTGGCGGATTTCTCGTGGGTTTTGGCACTCGGATGGGTAGCGGTTGCACGAGTGGACATGGAGTATGTGGGCTAGGTCGATTGTCACTGCGCTCATTAGTTGCAGTTCTCACTTTTCTGATTACTGCCATCCTCACGGTTTTTGTTGTGCGTCATGTAATGCACTTGGGTGTGTGAGCAATGAAAGAAAATTTGCTGGCGTTATTGGCAGGATTGCTGTTTGGTTTGGGATTGGGGCTTTCGCAGATGATCGATCGCGATCGTGTGCTAGGCTTTCTTGATGTTACGGGGGTTTGGGACCCAACATTACTGTTTGTTTTGGGTGGGGCTGTGACGGTTACGGTAATTGCCTTCCGGTTTGTGCTTCGCCGTTCTCAACCGATATTGGCTCAGAAATTTCATTTGCCAACCAAGAAAGACATTGACAAACCTCTGATTATCGGGGCTGTCCTATTTGGAGTGGGTTGGGGAATTAGTGGATACTGTCCGGGGCCAGGTATCACTGCTTTGGTGTTGGGGATCTGGAATCCAGTCTTGTTTATGGTTGCGTTCATTGTTGGCTCACTCAGCTACCAATGGTATTCGACTGTATCGAAACGATAGTTAGAGAGTTTTTTTAACGCAGAGGTCACAGAGGTTTTCGCAAAGGAACGCAGAGTTTTTGGAGTAAAGTTTCGGTTATTTTTGATTGCCAATCATCTTGAGTTTGAGCGACTGAAATGTTGGATCATAAAACGCAGGTCGTGCAATCGCATCAGCCAACTGGATTGGATCGCTGGAGCCGTTTTTTTCCGATTCTGGATTGGGGTTTGCACTATCGACGGGAGTATTTGGCAGGGGATTTAACGGCTGGTATTGTTGTAGGTACTGTGCTAATTCCCCAAGCGATGGCCTATGCTTTGTTAGCAGGTTTATCTCCTGAAATTGGGCTATATGCGAGTATTTTGCCTCCAATTGTTTATGCTTGTCTGGGTACTAGTCGCCTGATTTCGGTTGCTCCTGTAGCATTGGATTCGTTAATGGTTGCTGCCGCAGTTGCTCCCTTGGCGGCGGAAAATACGCCTCAATATCTGGGACTGGCTTTGTTGCTGGCACTGATGATCGGTGCAATTGATATTCTTATGGGTCTGTTTCGGTTGGGGTTTTTGGTCAATTTTCTCAGTCAAGCGGTGATTTCTGGCTTTATCAGTGCGGCTGCGATCGTGATTGGTTTTAGTCAGGTTAAACATCTACTGGGTCTAAAAATTCCTCAGACAGAATCCTTCCTCAAATTACTTACTTATCTAGTACAAGGAATTGGCGCAATCAATTGGATTACGCTCACGTTGGGTGTTGTTAGCATTCTACTATTGGTATACTTGCCAAAAGTTTTGGGTGAACAACTTAAGAAACGAGGATTTCAGGAGTTAGCCATTATCCCAGCGACCAAAAGTGCACCACTCCTCCTTGTAATTGGCAGTTCATTGTTAGTCTGGCTGTTGCATTTGGATCGGGTTGCTGGGGTGAAAGTCGTGGGTGATATCCCTAAGGGGTTACCTATCCTCACGTTTCCTGCACTTGATGGAAATGTGATGTCTGCATTACTCCCTGCTGCCTTTGCGATTAGCTTTGTAGGCTTTATGGAAGCCTATTCGGTGGGGAAGTTTTTAGCGAGTAAACGACGACAAAAAGTTGATGCTAATCAGGAATTCATTGTTTTGGGAGCGGCGAATATTGGTGCCGCTTTGACTGGAGGATATCCGGTTACTGGAGGATTGAGCCGATCAAGTGTCAACTTTTCTGCTAATGCTAATACCCCTTTGGCATCAATGATTACGGCATTCATCATTGCGCTGACTGTCCTGTTTTTCACGCCGTTGTTTTACTTCCTCCCCCAAGCCTGTTTAGCGGCAATTATTGTGATGGCAGTGAGCAATCTCTTAGACTTTGGAACGCTGAAACGCTTGTGGGGCTATAATCGGGCAGATGCGATCGCATGGATGACAGCTTTTGTTGCAGTCTTAGTAACTAGTGTGGAGAGAGGTATTTTGGTTGGCGCTGCCGCGTCAATTTTATTGCATCTCTGGCGCACCAGCAAACCCCACATCGCTGTTGTGGGTCGGTTGGGAGAAACGGAGCATTTTCGTAACGTCCTGCGGTACCCTGTTAAAACTTGTCCTCATGTCTTAGCCGTTCGGGTTGATGCTAGCCTTTACTTTGTCAACACGAAATATCTGGAGGATTATCTGATTAAAGCAGTCAGCGATCGCCCAGAGGTGAAATATTTATTATTAGTATGTAGTGCTGTTAATTCAATTGATGGCAGTGCGTTGGAAACGCTCAAAAGTTTGATTATTGACTTAAAGACAAGGGGAGTTGAATTTTATATGTCTGAAGTCAAAGGACCAGTAATGGATGGGTTAGCAAAGGCTGGGTTTATTGATGAGTTGGGAAATGACCATATTTTTCTCACTACCGACCAAGCGATGCGGACTTTGGAATGCGTTTGAAATGAGATGTTGAACCAGTTGCAATAGAGCTTGTGTAGAGTGGCTGAAGCTACCTGGGTGCTTTATTCCAACCACTGGCGATCGCCTCTGATTCAGTACAAAACCATCTTTCACCCTTTGTAGTATCAATGATAGTTGATTCATAATCTTCCATTCCCGGAAGATGATACACTTTGTTTCCAGTATTAATAGAAATGTTGCCTTTGATATTGCACTCAGGTTTCAGAACCGATCTATTCGGAATAGATGTAATGGGAGATGGAGAATCGCTAGGGCTAAATTTCATTCCAACAATTGCAATAATAGCAAAAATCCCAATGCTAAGGAGTGTTTCAACTAGCCCACGCTTCTGTCTCTTCTGCCTCTTAGGCAATGGATTTGTCCGAGAATTAGTCCCAGATTCTTTGAAAACTTGGGTGTGAGTTTGATTTCTGTGCCGATTTAATGATCGTAATTCAACCCCTTGAATTGATGCATTAGAGGCTCGTATTTTGCCATCTGACTCAGTAGCTAGTTCGTACAAGATTATATCTCCGGCTTTGGGACGGCGACTGGTTCCTTTTAAGGCACTAATATGGAGAAAAACCTCTTTGCTACCATCATCCGGTTTGATGAAGCCAAAACCTCGCTCATCTTTCCAGGTTTTTAAGCGACCCTTATATAGAACAGGCTTCATACAACATTTTTGCTACTCCTTTATAGACATAGGTTATCGCAAAAAGCTTTTGTATTGCCAGTTACTATCGCTACTACTTATTATCAGATTCTCTCTGCTCACTGAAGTACGTCGCGCCCTCGAACTTAAGCATATCAGCTGCTAAACACATCAAGCCCTCCAGTTCAAACCCAATGACTCAGCAACTATTTATAACAAAGCTTGCAGTTATGCTTTGTACAGCCATATTGACCTAGTGCAAGAAGGCTCCAAGGGAAGAATGCTTGTATACTAAGCTTTTTAACCTTTTTGGACTGGTGGGTTATTTTTGCCGCGCTGCACTAGCCATAAAAAATTTGAAACAAGCCATTCACCTCAATTCTGACAAATACCGAGAGAGGGCAAAAACTGATTCAGATTTTGATAGTCTTCAAGGAAATGACCAATTTCAAGCATGACTGGCATAGTCAGGTAGCGCCATGAAATTGTGGATTTGCTCTTGCGAGTATCGACGCATATCCGCTCCAGCTTGAAACGCCTTCGTCCAATCGACAATCCAGCTCAAAGTCGTTTTCACATCCAGTTTTGGCATCCACCCTAGCTTGGTGTGAGCCTTAGAACAGTCTACTTTGAGGTAAGACTCTTCGTGAGGGTGAGAGTTTTTGTCCAACTCCCATGCAATATCACTTCCCCAAAGTGCAATCAGTTGTTCCACCATCCACACCACAGACTTAGGGTAGATATCAGAAGAACCGAAGTTCCAAGCTTCACTGAAGGATTGTTCGTCTGCATACAACCGTTCTGTCAGCATGAGATAACCGTTCAGAGGTTCTAAGACGTGCTGCCAAGGACGGGTTGCGTGGGGATTGCGAACCAACAAGGGTTTATTCTGCATCAAACAACGCAAGGCATCGGGAACTAAACGATCTTCAGACCAATCTCCTCCACCAATCACATTTCCGACTCGTGCCGTTGCGATCGCAGTTGGTGGTGTTGCAGAGCCGCTTGGGGTGAAAAATGAATTGCGGTAAGCCGAAGTTACAAGTTCTGCACAGGCTTTACTACTACTGTAGGGGTCGTAGCCTCCAAGCAGTTCATCTTCTCGATAGCTCCAAACCCAGTTGCGGTTATGGTAGCACTTGTCTGAAGTTACACAGACCACTGCTCTCACGCCACCCACTTGCCGGACGGCTTCTAGCAGGTGAACGGTTCCCATAACATTGGTGCTGTAGGTTTCTACGGGGAATTGGTAAGACTTGCGTACTAGGGGTTGAGCTGCTAAATGCATCACAACTTCTGGCTCGAAGTCGCTCGTTACTTGCTGCAAGTGAGTCAAGTCTCGGATATCTCCTAGTATTGAAGTCATACCCTCGGCAACGGCTGCCAGTTCAAACATACTGGGTTGGGTGGGCGCTTCCAACGCATAGCCCACCACTTCAGCACCTAAAGTCTGCAACCAGAGCGCTAGCCAGCTTCCTTTAAACCCTGTGTGGCCTGTAATTAAAACCCGTTTTCCCTGCCAAAAATTGGGGTTGATCATGACTGTTACTGTAAACGCTCAAGGGCAATTGTTCCACACAGCTTCTGTCCAGTCACTAGAATCAAGCCTGTCTGGCGGCGATTATTGTTATGGTCTTCCTGGTTTCGTAAAGCTACCCATGCGATCAACAGACTAATCATAAGGTAACTACTGAGCCTCCATAAATACCTAAAACCTCACGTGACGAGGATTAGCGCTCTCTAGGGAACTCGATGATTTCTGCATCTCGGTTGTCGATTAGTTGGCACTGGATTTTGGGTTGTGAAGATTTTCCCACACTCAACACAACGATAAACGTTGTTGCCAGCAATAATCTTATCTGCATGATTCTGCAAGAAAAAAGGCTGTAAGTCGAATGTAAAATCAAAATAAGAGAAAGAGGACTGCCTACGAGTTGCATCTAGTTCGTCAGGGTGAGTAGAGATAATAAGAACATTCCTCGTGTACTCTGGATATGCTGCCTTAATTGCAGGAATCATGTCAGCATCACCTGTAACAACTGCGTGATAATCTTCTGGGCGTGTTATCGCTGACTTTACTAGTAGAGCTACTACTGTAGTATCTACCTGTTTCTCTTGATAAGATCCATCTTCTAGTTTAGGAATGATCCAATTCTTAATTTCAGGTCTGAAAATCGCAATGTCTGAATACCCTGCATCAACTGCTGCTTGAGTGAAACGATTTTTTGCAAACACCACCCTTTTTGTTTTATCGATTTTATCTGTTGTTATATCCAGAAAGCGATTTGACCAATCATCGAAATCTTCAGGAAGTGTCAAGATTGAAGTAGCAAGAACTCGCTCGCCTAGTTCAAGTTCATGACCAGATACCTGTTCAGTGTGTTGTTTAATGGCTAAGTCAAATTTATTCCAATCAATGTAGAAAGGAAACGTTGGTGAGTCTGTCGTATATGCAAGAGAAAAACCAGCATTACAAACTTTGAAGAGCCACGTTCCATCAATAAAGATATGGATTTTTGTCATGAAATATACAGAAGCTAAATATCCGAAAACTTATATCCAAGATAGCTATTGATTTACAGCTAACTTGATCTTAAAAAACCCTAGATAACTTTTATGCTGCTCCCCCCAGCAATTTTTATGAGTGAAGCGATAACTCTCACTTTACCTACCTCAGAGAGGGAGCGCCATCCTATCAACGACTTTTTTTACTCTCCTGCGCTAAAGTATTAGTCTGCGTAGACTAAATCAAGTGCGGGGTGGGGGAATCGAACCCCCAAGCGTCGCTTCTTGGTTAGGAACCTCTTTTAGCTCTCATGATGCTCCCAGCACATTTGGGCGGTCATCCATGACCAGACCTCCGCAGCAACGCTATCCCGCATGAACCGACGGTCGTATAGACAACAGGTGCAATCATAAGCCCCTCCTTAATGTTTACGAAGAACGAAGAGCATTCCTGCACTGTTGAGCAACCTTTGAGTACCTCTAGAAGAACCCTGATAACCAAGATTGCGGGAGGCATAGGCACCTGCCACCCCCATATCAATAAAAATTGTAGCTTCCGAGTAAAGCTCAATGCAAAAATTTCTAGAAGAAATGCAGATAGAATTTGAAATCCACATCCTAACTTATCAGAACCAACCTCTAAGTGTTTCAGGCTTACTAGAGATTGATACATAACTTCCGCGTTAAGCTGGCGATCGCAAAAACTGGACAGTGCTGTCTGATACTTTCCCCGTACTAGCGTAACTTCTGTATATAGTTGAGGCGATGCCAGATGGCGTGCAATAGGAATTGAGATAGGTGGCACTCTCCGAGTGTACGTAGGAAAACCAAGCAACCCGCGATACTTAAGCTATACTGAGCGACAATACGTTCCTTGAAGGTAAATCACTGATCAACCTTGATTGGGGTGGCATTATCATCTACTAACATTAACCGCGCCTAATCTAGATAATCGAACGGAGATACTTTCTCATTAAATGGCAACCCTAAACTTGCTTCGCTCTGGAGAGTTAGCAGGAAACAAACGACTCAAGCTTTCCTGCGGACTGACTCAATTTCCATCAGAGATTTTTGATCTGGCAGATTCCTTAGAAATATTGGATCTATCGAATAACCATTTAACTGCCTTACCCGATGAGTTTGAACGGTTGAAGCACCTCAAAATTGTTTTCTTCACCAACAATGATTTTGAGGAAATTCCAGAGGTACTTTCGCAGTGCCCTAACCTCAAGATGGTGAGTTTTAAATCCAACCAGGTTGCAACTGTTGGCGAAGACACCCTACCACTTTCGATTCGCTGGCTGATTCTCACCAACAACAAAATTGAGAAGTTACCCGCTTCCTTTGGTAGCATGAGCCATTTACAAAAGCTGATGCTGGCTGGTAACAGGCTCCAGTCACTCCCAGAGGAGATGGCTTCCTGCTTGAATCTAGAACTCATAAGGCTTTCGGCAAATCAGCTCCAAGGGTTGCCCCCCTGGCTGTTCACCCTTCCTCGCCTGTCTTGGCTAGCTTATGCTGGCAACCCCTTCTGTAGCGCAGACACTACGGCAAAGCCAGCGCTACCAGACATTGACTGGGCTGATTTAACACTGGGGGAAATTCTTGGACAAGGTGCTTCTGGAGTGATTTATAAAGGGCTTTGGACGAATCAGCTTGCCCAACAAGAGGTTGCACTCAAGATATTCAAGGGTGAGATTACGAGTGACGGTTTACCTGCGGATGAAATGGCTGCAAGTCTTGCGGCTGGGTGCCATGACAATCTGGTTAACGTGCTAGGCAAGCTTACCAACGAACCGAAAGAGCAAGAAGGGCTGGTGTTTTCCTTCATCCCCCCTGATTACAAAAACTTAGGGCAGCCGCCGGACTTTGACACCTGCACAAGAGATACCTACAGTGCAAATACCTCGTTCTCTTTACCCGTTATTGTACGCCTGACGCAGGGTATTGCCTCTGCTGCCGCACACCTTCATGCCAAAGGTATCATGCATGGTGATCTCTATGCTCACAATATTCTGATCAATGAAACAGGACATAGTTTGCTGGGAGACTTCGGAGCAGCCTCTTTTTACGACTCGACTGATGCGGTGATAGGGCAAGCACTAGAACGGTTAGAGGTGAGAGCTTTTGGGTGCTTACTTGAGGATATGTTAGACCGTTGCACGCTGGAGAAGTCGTCTGAACACAAAGCAGCAGTGGAGAGTCTTCGTAGCTTACAGCAAGACTGTTTCAACCCAGTTTTATCAATGCGTCCTCGGTTTACAGAAATCTGTGATCGCTTGACTAGTGTTGAGCGGACGGTTCTGTAGTCCGAAGATTAGCTCCTCTACTTTGTCGTTAAAGAGAATACCATTTGGATTGCTCCCTGGACGAAAATTGGCCGGCATACAGGGGAGATTCGTTTGGGGAGTTCCAAACAAAAACATATCCAATTTCCTCTTGTGGGGTGGGACGTATTGCCCGCCCTGGCTAGTAGCAGGCGAGACGCCTGCTCCACAAGATTGAGTAATATCATGTCCGCTTTTATAACCCTTTTTCTAGGAAAGGGATTTCGTTGAACTAACGCAGTCTAAGAGAGTAAAAACTACTAATGTGTCCTTTGTTTTATTACATAACCAGTTAATTAGATAGTTATTTGCCAGAATAATTGTTCAAAGAAGCTGGAAACACTTTTAGCGATCGCAACTAAAGCCTTAACCCCTACAGACAATGAATTTGTTGTGGACTCTCCTTACTCAGGACTCTCACGACGGACAGTGCTTCTCCATCGCTATAGATTTGTCTATACCCATCCAAGATAAAGATTTATAAACAAATCATTACAAAGCTTAGTAGAATAATCTCATTAACAGATAAGTATTTTTGCTCAATGCCATGATGCCGGATCAATTTCCCTGGCTTACCGCGATTATCCTGCTCCCACTCGTTGCTTCCCTTGCCATTCCCGTGCTGCCCGATAAAGAGGGTAAGCGTGTGCGGTGGTATGCCTTGGGCGTAGGTATCGCGGACTTTGTCTTGATGTGCTACGTCTTTTGGAAGCATTACGATGCGAGCAGTGCAACTTTTCAACTCGCGGAAAAGTATGCCTGGGTGCCTCAGTTAGGACTTAACTGGGCAGTTTCGGTAGATGGATTATCTGTCCCACTCGTGCTTTTGGCAGGACTGGTGACAACACTTTCAATTTTTGCCGCATGGCAAGTGGATTACAAACCTCGCCTGTTTTATTTCCTGATGCTGGTGCTGTATTCGGCACAGATCGGGGTGTTCGTCGCACAAGACATACTACTGCTATTCATTATGTGGGAACTAGAACTGGTTCCCGTCTACCTACTCATCTCTATTTGGGGTGGAAAGAAACGTCGCTACGCGGCTACAAAATTCTTACTCTATACCGCAGCCGCTTCTATATTTATTCTGGTAGCAGCACTGGGAATGGCTTTCTACGGCGGCAATGTCACCTTCGATATGGTCGAACTCGGCATGAAGGATTTCCCATTGTCTCTAGAACTACCACTGTACGCAGGGTTGCTGATTGCGTTTGGTGTCAAGCTAGCTGTTTTCCCAATGCATACCTGGCTACCTGACGCACACGGCGAAGCGTCCGCTCCTGTATCGATGATTTTGGCAGGTGTGCTGCTGAAGATGGGTGGATATGGGTTAATTCGCCTAAATTTGGAGATGCTCTCCGATGCTCACATTTACTTCGCACCGATTCTCGCCATTCTAGGTATTGTTAATATTATCTACGGCGCTTTTGCCTCCTTTGGTCAGACCAATATGAAGCGTCGTCTAGCCTATTCGTCGGTTTCCCACATGGGGTTCGTTTTGTTGGGTATTGCGTCCTTTACCGATTTGGGAATCAGTGGCGCGATGCTGCAAATGATTTCACATGGTTTGATCGCAGCTGTACTGTTCTTCCTAGCAGGCGTGACTTACGATCGCACTCACACCTTAATGATGGACGAGATGGGCGGTATCGGTCAGGTGATGCCCAAAGTGTTTGCCCTGTTTACAGCCGGTGCGATGGCGTCACTCGCTCTCCCCGGTATGAGTGGTTTTATCAGTGAACTTTCAGTTTTCGTTGGCGTCACGACAAGTGACATTTACAGTTCTCCCTTCCGGACTGTAACCGTATTCCTTGCTGCTGTCGGACTCATTCTCACCCCAATCTATCTGCT
>CBKWLJ010000155.1:0-18132 GCA_966675205.1 uncultured bacterium | reverse complement strand
CAAATCTTGAAGGAGCAAATCTTGAAGGAGCAAATCTTGAAGGAGCAAATCTTGAAGGAGCAAATCTTGAGGGAGTAAATCTTGAGGGAGTAAATCTTGAGGGAGCAAATCTTGAAGGAGCAAATCTTGAAGGGGCAAATCTTCGAGGGGCGAATCTTGAAGGGGCGAGTCTTCAAAAAGCCAACCTTGAAGGAACGATTCTTGAGAGGGCAAATCTTCAAAAGGCGAATCTTAAAGGAACGATTCTTGAGGGCAAGAATATAGCCAGTCTGACTGAAAACCCAAATGAAGACTCAGAGGAATCTTAGCCCTCAACCCCTCAGCAATGCGATCAGCTACGAGTATAGCCGTAGGCGATCGCAACCTGTCACCAAAACGGCGCGATCGCTCCTAGCTCTGGGTTGGCAAACAATGCCGTATTTGTCTAAAGCGATCGCACCATTCCCCTCGAAGTCCACTCTCCAAAAGCCAAAACAGCACGAGAAGCGGTAAGCGAAGCCATGCCGTAGGTTTATTGCACCCCTAACACTATCATCCCCTACTCAACACAGACACAATATATTGATTGAGACTCACATTTTCCCTATCAGCCGCCTCAGCTAAGCGCCGATGCAAAGATTTAGGCATCCGCAGGAGTAACTTACCACTGTAGGTATCATCACTACTGGGTAAAGGAATCTCATCTCCTGCTTCGTAAGCTGTCTCAATCCACAACTCCCGCGCCTCATTGATATTTGCGATCGCTTCATCTAATGTTTCACCTTGAGTCAGACATCCAGGCAAATCTTTAATCTGAGCAACATATCCCCCCTCTGGATCAGGGTAAAGTATTACTGGATATTGAAGATTCAAGTAATATTCCAGTGGCTGTTTCTCAATCTGCTTGTTCTTCTGATTCAGTGTCTTCATCGCTCCATTCTTCCAAACCAATAACTCAACGATTTGTTGGACGTAAACTCCCTTTACTTTCTGTCCGCCTTTCTTGGGTACAGTGATTTTTCTACCTTGTGAATCGCGAAAACTATCGTGGCTACCCTTAGACCTTTTCTCTTCAAAACCCAATGCTTCCAACAGATAGCGCACGTCCTCAAAGCCAGAGCTAGATATAGTCTGCACTGCTTAGAAACCTTGGCAACGGTGGCGTAAGCGCTTATATCGTGTTCTATTTAACTTTGATCGTCCAACAACGCATCTGGATCGATTCCCGAATCCCGAAGTCGTTGCATGAGAGACTCTAATCTAGATTCCGCTTGTTCAGCTCGCTGTCTCTCCTGTTCGGCTCGCTGTCTCTCTTGTTCGGCTTGCTGTAAAGCCTGTGCTTTTTCTACTCGTTCCTGCTCAGCTTGCTGGCGTTGCTGTTCCGCTTCCGTAGGAACCCAGTTGCCCTGAGCATCATACCAACGCAACCACAATCGCTCAATTCCTTGATATTGCCCTTGCCACAACCCTAAGCCCAACTCTAACTCACTCATCCACACTCGTGGCTCTTGCAGATCTAGTTCTTCGTAATGCGCTCCCTGGAGTCTAAACGCTCGTAATTGATTGGTATAACGACTAAACACGACATAGTAAGGAATGTGTAAAATCTGCTCGTAAACCTCCCATTTTCGCGGTGGCTTATCCTCACTCTCAGACTGCATAGCTTGCCCATTGCCTGCAAGTTCTGATAACTCAACAGGCAGTTGTTCTGAACCGGTTTCCCCTAAATCTTCTTTCTCCGTACCCGGAGAGAGTAACTCCACCACCACAAACGGATTGATGCCCTCCTGCCAAACAACATAAGACAGGCGCATATCGACCTCATCATATAGTCGCGGAACACCCACAACCCCAAACCAATCCGGTCGCTTGTACCACAGCGGATGACGCACATCATAGTAAAGGTTCATGTCACTGGCGCTGAAGACTTGCGACGCCGGATAATGAGGCGGGTGAAACGTGAGACTTAATAATTGTGCTTGCCAATCATGAAATTCGTCGGGCAAACCAGGTTCCTCCGGGTTTTCACTCGGAAGATCATACATCGTAGGCAGCGTCTCTCTAGGCGACTTAGGCGGGTCAGTTTGAGGAACGGGGTATTTGAACGGAGACATAGAGTGTGGAAGAATGCTGGCTCTATGCTAGCAGCACACCCTCATTCACCCCTTCACTCGAAAACTCAATCGCCAAGCGATCGCGCTATAATCGCAAAAAATTACCGCCTCACACGTTCTCCTTCGCTGGCGACGTGATGCCGCGCTTAGTCAAGTTCTCTTCCAGTTTCTTCATGAATTCAAAATCCTCCTCCGGTAGAGGCTGATTTCCACTTGCCGATAAGTCCTCACCTATAGAGCACTTTTTCTCAAGGAAAGTGAACGCCTGCCGGAACTGATGCGGCCCTACCTCAATGGGTGCGTCAAAGTGGCAGGGAATAATCCGCTCAAAATACCATTTCGCCACCTTATCCGCCCAGTCGAGTACATCCCTCGGTGCTTGGTTGAAAATGAACGTCTGTAGAATCGGTGCCACAAACGGACGCCCGCCCCCTCGCAGGGCATGGAATGACTGCTTCCAGTCACTCTTCCATCGGAACGGAAACAAACCGAAATACGCCTTCCTCGATCGCTCCGGCGCTTTGAAGGCATCACGGAATGCCTGCCCTAATCCAACTGTCTCCAACTTGCTTGGATTAAAGTACAAAGCAAACAGCGCAATGCGCTGCCATCCCTTGCGGCGATTCGCCTCAGTGTCTTCAACCACGTCGAATGCATTGTCTCTGGCGTGGAACAGCAAGGGGTAGGGGTCAAGTTGGACAATCTCTGGTGGCTTTTCGGGCACAGAAAGCACTGAATCTGTTACTAGTAGAGTGCGAGATCGCTTGTGCAGTAATGCCACTTCTTCAAAAGAACCCCGTCCGAGATTAATGCTCAGTACTTCGTAGTCAAACTCATCCCCAAACGGGGCATCACCGCTAGCCTCCGGCAGTACGTGAGTTCGTTTCATGGGAAAGCCGAGCCAACTCAAGGGGAGATTCAATGGGTAACTCCACTGATTTGCAGTCACAAAAACCTGTGCAGCAGGGAACTGTCGAGCAAAAGGGCCAACAAAAACCTTGTGTTCTAAGCCCGATGCAGTTGGCAGAATGATGTACTTCACCTCACCGTGCTTCGCTTCCAACTCCTTAACCAGCCGGATACACTCTTTTGTCGGCGCGACGGGTGCATAGACAAGAAGACCCCCTTTTTCGAGCTTAACCACACTCATGCGAATCGGGACGACGGTGTAGAGGATGCCCTGCAATTGGTCGAACGTCCAGATGGTGTCCTTAACGACTTCTTTGCGAAGGGTTCGCCGCTTACTGTATGGGTAGAGTGGCACAGCAAGCCAGAACCGCCATGACCAGTCCCCAGGATTAATACTCGAACTATCCTGTTGCCCCTGCCCAAGCGACTGTGCCCTCAAGATGTGCGTCTGGTGCGCTTTCTTGTGCGGTTCTATTCGCTCCACAACCCCCTCCCTGATTCCCAAAGCTCACACCTGTTTTTTTAATCTAATTGAAAGATGGCGGAGTTTAGTTAAACTCTAGGCTGAATGCTGTTGTCCGAACCTGGGAGTATCGCTAAGTGGTTAAAGTTGTCACAATCAACATTCTGTTTGAAATGGAAAAATGGGCGCAGCGTCGTGAACTCCTGGTAAAGGGTTTGGCTGCTCAACAGGCAGATTTAATCGGACTACAGGAGGTCAAGCTTCCAGAAGACAACAGCGCTTGGCTGGCACAGCAGCTAAATATGCCTTATGTGCAGCTAGTGCCTTACAAACAGCTAGACGATCAAGGTTTGCCTTATTGCGGAGGGGCAATTCTCAGTCGCTATCCCTTCACGCAACAGGATACCCTGGACTTGCAAACTCAGGGACGGGTAGCGCAATATGTGCAGGTTGAAGTGAATGGTCAACCATTGGTATTTTGCAACGGGCATTATTACTGGTACCCTGGCCCTAGTTCTGAACGGGTCAAGCAGGTGCAGTTGCTTCTCGACTGGCTGGGTAAGTTACCACCGGATATGCCAATCGTGGCAGTTGGGGATTTTAACGGGATGCCTGAGTCTCCTGCGATCGCACTCATGCGTGATCGCTTCACCTCAGCTTACGCAGCGTACCACGGTCAGGAGCCAGAGTATACCTGTCCCACACCCTTAAAAAAACGGCGCAGCTTGCAACGCAGGGTGGTCAAATACCTAGTCAACGCCTGGGTTCACCGTCGCTTGCGAGCTTGGCGCGGTACGCTGGACTATGTGTTTATTAATCAGCATCTGCGTGTGCGTAACTGCCAACTGATTCTCACCGAACCTGCGCCCAATGACCGCACCCTGTACCCCTCCGACCATTTTGGTATTGCGGCTGAACTGGAAATCGTGAGGCTATCATCTTAATTGAGATTTTGGACTAATGAGCGATCGCTAAAGCTGCCGTTACAGATTCGATTTCAAGCGCTGCTCTAGAGAGCTTAAAACCGCTAAGATACAGTCATCGCGTCCCTTGGGTAGCCGTCATGGTAGAGTACAACTCGTTGCAATATCTTCCTACAGAAGAAGACCTGCCTGAAACTGACAATACCCCTGTGGATAATGAGCTGCAAATCCTCATTCCTAATCTGCTACGAGCAATTCTGGCTCTTTTGTGGGCTTCTCGAATGGATTGGTTTTTGGGAGTTAACTTAGGAATTTACTATGACCCTGACAAACCAGCGATCGCGCCAGATGGTTTTTTGAGCTTGGGAGTTCCAAGGCGCAGGAGTACGAAGGGGCGATTGAGTTATGTCGTCTGGCAAAAAACAACGTTGTGCCTCAGTGGGTTTTGGAAGTTGTCTCTAAAAGGCCTGGTGGTGAATACGACGACAAGATGACTAAGTATGCAGAGATGGGGGTACTTTATTACACCATCTATAATTCCGACTACTGGAAACGGGATAAGCATGACCCATTTGAGGTTTATCGCCTAGAGAGGGGAGCTTACGTGCGACAGAGGGGAAATCCCGTGTGGATGCCGGAAATTGGGCTAGGGATTGGGTATGAGCAGGGGACTCATGAGGGCTGGAGTCGTGAATGGCTGTACTGGTATGACCAGCAAGGCAACCGATTTCCTGCGCCGGAGAATGTAATTCAGCAAGAACGGCTAAGGGCTGAGCGAGCGGAGCAGCAACTTGCAGACTTAATTGCTAAGTTGCAGGAGCGGGGGATTGACCTAGATACTCTGTGAAAGGTTGTCCAGTTTGGATAGCGAACAACTCATTCATGATGCTCATGTACTGATTGAAGTGTCAGCGAAATATGGGTCGCGCAGGAGAAAGTACAGCGTTTGAGTCGAATTCTGCGACCGAAGTCAGATGGTCGTCAAGCGCGTTTCTACACGCTGGTTTCTTTACAGACTTGTGAGGAAGAGTTTGCTCGACATCGACAGTGGTTCTTAACTGAGCAGCGTGATGGCTGCCAGATTGAAATCCTTAGTAAAAAACTTAGGGGCGGATAAACCTGTTAAGTTGTTCGACTAGCAAATGTACAGTTGTTGACGGATTATCACATTCTGGCTTAGGTGGAGAATATTGCTTCAAAAGTTTCTTTGCATGTTTAATCGCAGCCTGTTGTTTGCCTTCCAGTTCATCGTAAATTGTCTCGCTATTTTTTTCATATTTATGACCCAGTAAGTTATCTAATTTTTTAATATAATCTTTCCGAGGAACTCCAGTATCATAATAATTAAAATGGAGCAAGTACCAGAGTTCAAATGCCTCATTTGAATAGGCTACTTTGATATCTTCTTGCTTAGCAAGCGCTATAGCCGCGTTAAAGTTTTGTGCTGGAAACGAATCACGATCAAATACACACCAAACTTGATCGTAGTCTCCATCATCATCTCTCAGCTTTACAGCTTCTTTGACCAGACTAACTGTATTAGCGCCCAACCCACATATGTCCCTGATATATTTTGGTACACGGAAGCTTTCAAAATAGTTAGGTTCAGTTTTTTCGCCTTCACAGGCAATTAAGAACCGTTCTATAAGTTCTCTTGTCTCTACTTGTCTCTTAGAGTAGCTGCGAGATTTGGCTTTTTTATAAGATAAGCTTCTGTTACTCATTGAATTCAGCTATTACGCGACGTAAATCGCCAATGAAAGGAATTGCTCCGTACTTTCCGTGAATGTAGTCACTCTCAAAGGAAGCATCGTTCCGTATCCGCTGTATTTTGTATTCAACCAATGAGTATAGGTGAGTAGCACCTTGCTTGTCTTTTTCAGCGAACCATATCTGATCTCTCCGAAAAATCTTGTTGCTGAGTAGGTTTGTATCGTGTGTTATGAATATGAGCTGTGCATTATGTGGATTTGTTTCATTAGAGTTGAATAGTTCGATAATTGCATTGGTAATCAAAGGATGTAGTCGCGCATCAAGTTCATCGATTAGTAAAACCTTTCCATTCTTTAACGTATCTACTAACGGGCCTGCAAGAGCAAACAGCTTTTTAGTCCCCTCTGATTCATGGCTATCCATGTCAAATATTTCGGGAGAAGTTAAATTGCCCTCAGCATCATATTTTCGATGAACAGTTCTAACTGCCATTAAGGCAGCCTCTGGGCTGTTTAGGATAAGTTTACTTAATTCTTCTGGTATTTCCTTCGGTAAAGATTCTGTGGTTAGCCTCGTCTTTTCGACTAGGATGTCATCAATACCTAAATCCAGTTTTTTGACTAATCGAAGAATATCATCTTTATATTGATTGGTATCAAAACTCCGAATTGTATAATGCAGATACCCTGTATCTTCCAGTTCCGAAATCACGTTAAAATTTTTGCTGAACCATAGCAAAATTTTTTGAGAAATCTCGCCATTAAATTGTGCGACAACGGAAAGAAATAAAGCATTTTCCCTAGTTTTATTTTTGATTCCTCTACCTTCTTTGAAAGCTTTTGACAGAGAAATGTTATCTAATTCTCGAACAAAGAGCTTAGCTTCCCTAGTATTCGGTACATAAAATAGCCATTCCGAAACAACCCGTTGTTTGTTTACCTCAAATCCGTACCTAAATTTATTGCCATCTAATAGGAAAACAATTTGAAAAAAAGACGGCTCTCCGACTGTGTCCGCACTTAGCCTAAATTCTTCAACGTCGATCTCTTCAGCAACTTGGGTTTCTTTCGATGAGTTCAAAACAAAAGTTTTCATGAAGCTAAAAGCTGTAGCGAGATTGCTCTTACCACTCGCGTTTGCGCCATATACAGATGCACTCTTCAGCAAGCTTAGCTCATCATCAATGCTAAAAACGTTCTTCTCGTCGATCTCTTTCTTTGCAGTAATCGTTGAAGCCACCATGCTAAAGGTGACGATCTCTTTAAAGGATTTGTAGTTACCAACGCTGAATTCTATCAGCATAACGTAGATATTTTTAAATTAAAGAGCATAGTTTGTGAAAAATTCAAATATATGCTTAGTATACCGCTGAATAGTGTTTAACTAAACGTTGTAAGGGACGGGTGCTCGTTTGCTACGTTGCAAGTCCTTCTGCCGCAGAGAAGCTTTGCCTCGGAGCAGGAGTACCTCGTAACATACCTTCTGTACTGAGATCCTCATCTATCTCCTCCCAGTGAATGCCGTAACCCTCACCGCTTACTTTCCACTGTGATCGCTGTTCAGGTGTAGAGTTAAGTAATCTTGGATGCCAAACCAGAGGCACAGTAATCGTTCGACCATCCATTAAATCGACACTAATTGTCTCTTCGGTAAAACGAACATCTTTAACTCTCTCGTCCGCTCAAATCGCCAAAATACCCATACCAAGCCTCCTAATAGCCTTTCTTGATTTTCCTGGAAGCGATCGCTTCTACTGCATCCAATCAAATTGAGTGATCGCACAATAGTATAGCGGATTTTGTATTTGGCAGTTCCTTTGAACATTTACAATGAATTTTTTACTCGACCCTTTATTCAATCAGTGATTCAGCGCGGTCAGGTTAATCTCATCATTTATGACGTAGAAAATGAGGAAATTGTACGATGGCAGACCCAGAAAACTATCGAGAATGGGTTCAGCAATTGCTGAGTGAATATGCCAAACGGCGTTCAACCAAAGGTGAGGTGGAAATGCAGACAATTTTTGATGTAGATCGAGATCATTACCAACTGATGTATATCGGGTGGGAAAATAAGCGGCGGGTGTTTGGCCCCATCATGCACATCGATATTAAGGAAGGTAAGGTTTGGATTCAGTGGAATGGAACAGAAGAGCAAGTGGCTGACGATCTGATGGCTTTAGGTGTATCCAGAGAAGACATAGTGCTTGGGTTCCATCCTCCCTATATGCGGAAATTTACAGATTTTGCTGTGAGTTAACCGGAATTTGAGGGAACATGGAGAGAAGAAACTGAGCTAGATTACCCAACTGGGTGTCAGTTCCGCTACTCGAACAGAAGTTGCCAACTGATGATCGCGATCTGCTGAAAGCAGCAGCGCTTCGCTATCGCCAAATCTGCAAGATTCATCACGCAATAAAACCTAAGTTTGACATAAGCGATCGCACCCCTTACCAAACCCTTTAAAAGAAATCTGGCATCCAAGGCGATACCCCTGCAAAGAGTTGCGTAGCCGTATTAAGAGCAGTTTCAGTCGCCTCCAGTCGTCCGGTTAGCTGCAACTGATAAGGGGTAAACAAGCTGGTGTAGAGAGGAGCTAATTCCCTAATGTGGAGCTTCATCTCTCCCGTTCCCCCCTTAGTGACCTCACCCTGCCCCTGCGAAACTGACAAGATAAATCTGCCGTTATTCTCAGCAATGAGATCGTCTTGCACCTCCAAGTGCAGTTCGCCTTGAAGTCCCGATGGGTATCCCCGCTTTTCAAGTGCCTTAGCGACATCGACCACCCGCAGCAGCCAAGTGCTAATAGATTTGAGCGTGGTCGTTTGCTCCGGCAACAGCAATCTCAAGACATCAATTGCAGCGCCACGCCACCGTACCTGATCAATCTGAGAGCGATGATTGGCAACAAACGACCAAAAACTTTGTGCCGCAGCAGGGGTGAGAGCCACCCAATCCCGGATGAGCAGAAAATTTTTATCATCTTTGCTGTGCTGGCTGAGAATTGTGTACCCTTGAGGGCGATCGCTTGTTCCGATCAGATAGGCGTATACTCCTTCATTTTCAAAGGGGCGGAGGATTTGCTGCCAGATGAAAGGATGACGGTCTAAATTCCCATTGACGAGTTTTGCCTGCTTCTGATAAAGGTCATAAAAGACCTCCAGATCGATGGGAACTATAGGTTGCAGTGGAAGTGGCTGTTCCCGAATCTGAATACTTGCGGTAGGAAGTTCCCAACTACACTGATTACCGGCCTGTTCGTACCCAGTTTTGCGGTATAGGCGTTGAGTGGCTGGGTAGAGCGCAGAAATCGGTATACCCTGAGCATAAATTTCATTGAGAGTGTGCTGCATCAGAGCGATCGCCGCCCCAGTCCCCCGATACTGGGGAGCAATACCAACAGCAGCAATACCCATCATCGGTACACGCTGCCCCCCATACCACTGACCCATCGGAATCGCCGCCAGTCCACCAACGATTTGCTCAGATTGACGGATGATACGGAGGTTTTCCATACCTACCTGGTTGATGTAGGCTTTACTGTTACCCGGTGTAGCGAGAAAACACTGGTCGAGAATAGACCCAAGCGGCTCAACGTCTTCGCTCTGAGTAAGGGTGCTGTATTGAAATTGAAGAGGCATATCATCCACCGCTGATTACGCAATACTACATTAGGCTACAACAGTAGGAAAGCGATCGCTTCATCCGACCGATTCACCTGACTGGGGGAAGGTGAGGGGCTCTCAAAAAACACAAGGCAGAGGGCAGAAGTAAAGAGGGAAGTGTTTCTTGCATTCATAACACGATTTCGTGCGTGGGAGGCTCCTACCCAGATTGCCAACTGGTAAGCGCTGCTTCGACACGAGGTAAAGTTTCAGCAAACAGAACCTCTGCTTGTTGCTGTTTTGCGGCCAGATCGGCAAGATTCATCACGCAATAAAGCGGCTCTACACGAGCGATAACCTCAGTTGGAAAATCTCGATAAAAATACTTGGTTCTAAAATCGTATCGTTCCGGTCGGTACACCATTCCCAAAAGTTCAACTAAGGGCTGAAGCGTGTAGGTGTGGTAGTTGGATATCGCCGATACCAAACGTCCACGATTTATCTCTTTTTTAACAATGATTTGGAAAAAATCAAAAGTCTTCCTCAAAGTTGCAAATCGTTCTTGTATTCTTAAGAAGTGTTCGCTTCGATTTAAATGAGGCTGTACTAACAGATTGGCTTTATCGAATTCAATTACTAATTTTCCATGTCGCTCTAGCTCTAAAAAGTGGTTGGGAGAACTTTGCTTGAAAACGACAAAATCAATAAATAAGAATGGACTCGATTCTTCCAATTGATAAAAGCATTGAGAATGACCGTGCCATGTAGGTTCGGGGACTCTCCACTTGAATCGAATCTCAGAGATTGTTTTGAGAGATTCTTCAAGAATGTCGAAGGTTTCTTCAAGGCGATCGTCCTCAACAATTACCTGAATATCGATATCCGACCACTCATCTGTAGATTTGTGTGCTGCCGAACCTCCTTGCCATAAAGCCAAAACAAAATCTTTTGGCTCTAAGGTAGCAATGATTGCTTCTAGAATTGTTTGCCTCATTGTGTGGGATATCCACTCTTAAAGTTCAATAGTTGCCTACACAATATAGTAAATAAGCCAGCTCAAAAAAACACAAAATGCTGAAGTCTCTAATTCCCTCCTTTTTACGGGGTTAGGGCGGATCGAGCCAAGACAGTTTTCCTTGAAGGGGTGACGGGATTCAGTGAAGAAAACAACCGGGGAATAGAAGAGGCTAATGGATTAACTGGATTAAGAGAAAAGCTCTAGAGCATAGCCTTGATAAGCTTAAAAAAGAAATAGCTGCTACCGATGCAAAAATAGCAGTCAATGAGGAAGCAATTGCTCTAAAGGAAGCTGAGATTAAGCAGGTTGATGGAGCTATCAGCAGGTGTGAAAAAGCGTTAAAGCAAGACGAAAATTAAAAGCACCCAGCCATAAACTAGACCTCTTGCAAAAGTCTTTTTCATCAAATTTTTGGGCAGGCGGGACGCCTACCCCACAAGAAAAAATGACTAAGAGTGGGATGGGCATCTTGCCCGTCCTAGTTATTTTTGCAAGAGGTCTACTGAGTGCCAACAAAAAAGGTCAACTCCGTGGTGTGGCGCAATCTCGAAAGCGATTCGTAGGTTTGGGTTCCATTGCTAAAAGCGAGCGAGAAAGAGAACGCACGCTCACTGGATTAGAAGCTGCCCGTACTTAGACAGCAGATCAGTTGCAGAAGTGGCATACCTCCACCGGAATTAATTTTGTCTTCAGTGAATCTAAAAGCAACGTTCAACACCCTCAACAATTGAGAATGAAGTTTCCTCGTCTTTTGCTGATTTCAACAATTTCCCTGGTTGCTGCAACCCTCCCTGCACAAGCTGCTAGTTATAAGTCTACAAACGGTACAACCATCATCGAGCTCAATGAGTCTGGAAGTCCTGACTTCGCTGGATTGCCTAAAAACAGTGGTGGCTACGTAAGCTTTAGAGGAGAAAATCGAGTCAACGGAGGCATCACAATCTTGACGAGAAAGACGGCTCCGAACAACGTCACCTACACAGGAACGTTTGAGGATTATGTGGGCAAACCGGACACGGGTTGCAAGGGCACGATTGCGCTGAATCGAACCCTCCTGGTTGGGGGCGGGGTGGCACTCAGATCTGAATGGAGGATCGAGCAAAGCGGCAGCAGGTGTCAATCGCCTGTTGGAACTCAGTTCGTGGTGAACTTAGTGGAAAACTTACCTGTTGCTAAGAACGGGAATTACCCAGGAGATCCGGGAAGTGGATCTATGAGTGCGGACTACTCCTGGAATCATCCACTGTGGAAAGTCGCCAATTCTACGTCACTTAACTGCCGTGCCACTCCTGGTGGGCGAGTCGTCAAGAGCTACCCGTTGGGGACGCAGTTATCTACGCGCATCAAGGGCATCAATACGTTTAGAACCGATTCGGCAGGTCAGCGCTGGATGTATATTCCAGCGTCAAACTGCTTTGTGCGCCACTCACCGACCTATCTCCGCCCCGTTTCATTGCCGTACTAAAAGCCAAATGAATTCGTTTCTGAGAGAGGGAGAGCAGCTTATGCGTACTAAAAAACCTTCGTTTTCAAAAAGCAAAAGCCTGGGATGACCCGAAAAAACCGAAAAGATTAGAAAAGTGATTGATGCAAATGGAAACCCTACTAGCTGAGAATTAATTGTGTGACTATCAAAGAAATCCTGCTTCTAGAAATTGAACTCTAGTTAGAGGCTCAAGGAGGGTGCTAGGGCTAAATTTTTCGTCAGATCAGTAAGAAAAACGCGATCGCAGAGGTTAAGCAGTTCGACCTCGGTCTGCGTCTGTCGCATCAGCCGCAGGAAATCTCCTTCAGCGTCAACATTTAGGGCAATGTAGTTGAGGAACATTTTGAGATAGCCTACGCGCGATCGCATTGGCATAGATGCTGCTGTGGGGGTTTGCCATAAACGATCAATATAGTTGCGTACCTCTACTAAAGGAACGGGCGTGATCGGTTCTCCTCGCCAAGCCTGCCGAATTTGATTAAAAATCCAAGGATTCCCGATCGCCCAACGTCCCACCATCACTCCCGCCGCGCCCGTTTGAGAAAGCACTTCTAGGGCTGTTGTCGCCGAGTCGATATTGCCATTGGCAAGCACTGGACAATGAACCCGTTTGACCGCAGAGGCAATCAAATCATATTTCACTGCCCCGTGGTACATATCTTTCACCGTGCGACCATGCAAACTCAGCAAATCAATGCTGTGGCGATTAATTAGATCTAGAATTTCATAAAAGGTATCTGTATTTTCAAAGCCTACACGCATCTTGACAGTCAAAGGTCGATCATTGACAGCAGAACGCAGTTCTCTCAAAATCCGATCTACTTTTTCGGGTAAGAGTAGCAATCCACCTCCAACATTTTTGCGATAGATTCTAGGTGCTGGACAGCCCATGTTCAAGTCAACTCCAGCGATATTATAGTTGCAGAGTTCCTTTGCTGTTCTTACTAAGTCGGGAATGCTTTCGCCAATCATTTGAGCAAAAATGGGGCGACCCGTGTTGTTTTCGGTGATTGCTGTCAGAATGCTACGATTGAGCCGTGAGGTCTCATTGACGCGGAAGTACTCGGTGAAGAAGTAGTCAGGACTGCCGTAATGGGCAATGACCTTCATAAACCAGTGGTTTGTCACATCCTGCATGGGTGCAAGAGCGGTGAGGGGTAGGTCGGGATGGAGCGATGGGGGGAGCGATACCTGGGACATAGAGCTTCCAGCGTTCGACAAAGCATCACTGTATCAAACAATGGTTACCTCTGTTCGAGGATGCGGAGTTCGCTGGTACTGAGCAGATTGTTTCAGGCACTTTCCCAGAGTTAACCCTGACAGTCGAGCAGATTATTTGGGCTGGGGCAATTCCTAGCGATGAAGAAAACAAATGAAAGACAATTTCTTGCAGAATAGCTCTGCTCACTCAGACTTGTTATTCTAGGCTTCAGTAGGGATTCAAAACCAATGCCATGACCTCAGGAGTAATTTATCCTCATATCGAGAAAAGCGATGTCACTTTTTCGATTACCAAGCCTTGCCAGTACAGTATCCACACTATAGCCAAAGCCTATCTTTGCAACAGTCCAAACAATTGCCAAAGGTACGCCACCAGTTCTATCGAATAGTTTGCGATGTTGTTCTTCGGTTAGCGTTGTTGCCTTCTTGTGGCATTCCTGCTCGATTAGCACTTCGGCATCTTTCCACGGCATCCCTCGCAGTCGTACCCTGATCCGCAAAGTTAATCCAGTGGCGAGTGGTGACAATTGCCTTAGTCGGTGTGGGCAGCTCTCGCAGAAATTGGATCACACATTCATCATCTACTGTTTCCAGATTATCTACAATGAGCAGGGTTCGTTTTTGCGTTAGTTCTCGACAAACTAACTTAACTGTATCCTCTAATTGTGAGTGGATTTGCTCTTCAATCTCCAAGGTTATGGCAATGATTTTACAGATGTCATTCAAGGTACCTGATATTTGACGACGACTGATCATACCGCTATCTGCTGTTAGCACAGTCTGCTTAGCTGAAGTCCAAATAATCGCTTCAAAACGCTCTTCTGCCAATAAGCTATTGTAATCTCGCAGAAAACCGTGAGCGACTTCAAGTGCGAGTGCACTTTTTCCAATTCCTCCAATGCCATCAATTGTTAGTATCCAAGCGCGGTCTTGGGGTAACAAGCGGCTTTTCACCAAAGCGAGTTCCTGTTCTCGTCCAATAAATTGCCCATAGTCTGGCTGAGGTAAATTGTGACGAACCTTTTCGTGTACCTCTTGTACCAAAATGCCACTTTCTAAGCCCTCGTTTGAAGCATCAAAAACCGGAAAAAAATTAGATTTTTGATACTCCTTAGTAAGAAAACGGAACAACAAATCAGATTTAACTGGGCCTTTCTCCTGGCTGTAGCCGAATTTTCTGTAAACCCCACTCATGCGTGTACGAAAAGTCCCATCAGCGATATGAAGCTCACCTGCGATCGCCTGATCGCTTTTGTCACTACCGAACTTTTTTAAGAAAACCTCTCGTTCCTTAACGGTAAGCCTATATCTATCAGCTATTTCAATCAAAAAGTTAGTCGGCAGCATCAGTTAGTTGTTCTCTATATCCCCTGAAAGCCAGTCTAATCAAAACGACATAAACAGTGGAGGGGTGCAACCAAGCATCTGGAGATATGTCAGTTTATGTTAGCCGATGTCGAGCGATAACTCTCAAACTCAACTGCGACATTAGGTATAGTTAAGCGGTTGACTCAAATGAAAAACAAAGCCAGTCTTGCCAAAACCCTCATTGCCCTTCACATTTTTCTCACCCCTTTTGTCCTGGGAGCTGTTGCTTTATCAGTCATCAAGTCGGACTTCAACGGTTTTATTCAAATGAAGCTAGGGCGTGATGGAGGTGAAGTACTCCTTGATCGGCGCACTCTTCCTGCCATTCCAGATAAATAATTTTTGTTGACGGGCATGATAACAAAAACCCGCCCAGCAATCCTGAGCGGGTTCTTAACAATCGCACCATTCTCCTCGAAATCGACTCTCCCAAAGCTGAAGCAATACGAGAAGCGGTAAGTGAAGCCATGCCGTAGGCTTATCGCACCCTTAACCTAGCCCTATCATCCCCTACTTAACACAGACACAATATAGTGATTGAGGCTCACATTGTCCCTGTCAGCTTCCTCAGCCAAACGACGATGCAAAGATTTAGGCATCCGCAGGAGTAACTTACCACTGTAGGTATCATCGGTACTGGGTAAAGGAATCTCATCTCCAGCTTCATAAGCTGTCTCAATCCACAACTCCCGCGCCTCCTGAATGTTTGCGATCGCTTCATCCAATGTTTCACCTTGAGTGAGACATCCAGGCAAGTCTTTAATCTGAGCCACATACCCCCCCTCGGAAGCGGGATAAAGTATGACTGGATACTGAAGATTCAAGTAATATTCCAGTGGTGGCTTCTCAATCTGCTTGTTCTTCTGATTCAGTGTCTTCATCGCTCCATTCCTCCAAATTCAATAGCTCAACGCCTGCCCCTGTGAAAAACTGCCAGACTTAGAATAGGATGAGTTGCTGAGGTTCCCTGTGAAGCTAGAGAACTTACTTTTACCCGTAGGAATCCTGGCAGTGGTGGCGATCGCATTTTTCACCTACAGTGCTACTGCTGCTCCCTTGCCAGAAGGATTTCCACTTCCCACACCAGAGGGGCAAATTGAAGTCAAACAATATCCTGCCTACCGTTCTGCCACAGTTCGCTATTCAGGAGAACTCTCTCAGGCAGCGAATCGCGCTTTTGACCCTCTCTATCGGCACATCAGCTCTAACAATATCTCCATGACGGCTCCAGTAGAAGCCCGTTATCCAGTTAATTCTTTAGAAGCTGGTGAAATAGGCGCACCCAATGAACGGGGTGAAGCGCTTGTTTCATTCCTCTACCGCAGCACTGATATCTACCCTTCTGAGATTGCACAAGACGTTCAGGTAGAAGATATCGCACCCATGACAGTTGTCAGCCTTGGGCTAAAGGGCAGTTACGATTACTCCAGCTACCAAAAGAACATAGAGCGCTTACGGGAGTGGTTAGCGCAGCACCCGGAGTGGACTGTCGTCGGTTCGCCTCGCCGCTTCTTTTATGATGCTCCCTATGTCCCCGAACCGGCTAAGCGCAGTGAAATCCAAATTCCCATTCGCCGGGTAGGTGATTAGCCACTGTCTGATAAAGGTGATGTAGAGAGGAGTGGTTTAGGCAGTGTTACTTGGATCTGGAGTTTAGACTACGATGGCAAAGAGCGCCGAGTAGAGAAGCAGTAATGACGGCTAAAAAATTAGTTAAGTTCGCGAGTGGTGTTCGCGAATAAAAGTCAGCGCTATGAAACTGACATGAAATGATACAGACTTAAGATCAAGTTGGGATAATTGCCTAGGACAAAAACTCTCTTTGCGTCTCCCCGGTGCTGTGTCTCCGTGTCTAGCTTAAATACGGGCGTTCAACCTGATAGGTATAAGTCATGGAAAGGGGAGAAAATGACAATTAACCAAAATCAGTCATTTCTCCCCTGCATGAACTATAAACAACTTCAGAAATTTCGCCAACAAGTCTACGAGTTACTCAACTTCGCAAAGGATGCCACCTTTGAGTTGATGGATGCGGTACTTACAACACGCAATGTCTATAGCCTAGCTGACTTTTCTTTAAGTCCCTTTTTTCGACGGAAGTGGCCCAGCATATATGAAGCTTTACAAGACTGTAGACCCAATCGCAACAAGTTAATGCGCCTGTATATTAAACAGATACCAGCGCAGGAGCGCCCCGTTTTAGCCGTAGATCATACAGCTTGGACAAGACTTCATTCACCAACACTGCAAGACCGTACTTACTCTCATCAGCCGAGTGCGATGGCTTCCAACAAACCGATTAGTGTCGGTCAAGGATACAGTACCATAGCTTGGATACCCGAACAATCAGGAAGTTGGGCATTACCGTTGAGACATGAGCGGATTAGCAGTTGGGAGAATCCGATTAGCTCTCGCGGTTTGGCAAATCAAACAAGTTTGTAAGCATCTGCCACTACGCCCTATGATTTTGCTAGATAGTGAATATGGCAATGCTTCCTTGCTCAATCAAACCGACGAGATAGAAGCCGACTTTTTGATGAGGATTCGTTCTAATCGTTGTTTATATTCAGCACCTCCTGCCTATACAGGTAAGGGACGACCGAGGAAGCATGGTCAAAAATTTAAGCTCAACGACTCTTCAACCTGGTGGGAAGCCACGGAAATGGTTGTAGTGGAAGACTCAAAGTTAGGACAGCTTCGAGTCCGGATGTGGCAAGACCTACATTTTTCCGGCAGTGCAACTCATGCCATGCAATTAATTTTAGTCGAGCGTATCCTACCGGAGGAATTACGCTCAAAGTCTCAACCTTTATGGTTGGTGTGGGTAGGAGAGAAAATGCCTCCCCTTAGTGGGATTTGGCGACAATATTTGCGTCGCTTTGCTGTTGACCACTGGTATCGTTTTCTCAAGCAACGATTACATTGGACAGTTCCTCAACTTAGTACTCCTCAACAAGGTGAAAGATGGAGTGATTTAATGCCTATCTTGAGTTGGCAGTTATGGTTAGCTAGAGATTTGGTGGCACAGCACCATCTTCCTTGGCAAAAACCTCTCTCCAATTTAACTCCTGGGCGGGTGGCTCAGTCAATCGCATTACTTTTACCCCAGATTGGCACACCGGCAGTCTTTCCCAAACCCCGTGGAAAGTCTCCGGGCTGGCAAGCCGGGAACAAACGTACTAAAAAAACTCGTTATCCTGTGGTGAAAAAAGGGAAAACACCACACAAAAAACGGACTAAACCAGCCGCTTAATCTCTATTTTTTCTCTGAACGTTCTTCTTTCTCAGCTTTTGGCTATCGCTGAGTTAATTTGTCGTAGTCTAAACTCCAGTT
>CBKWLJ010000154.1:0-18135 GCA_966675205.1 uncultured bacterium | reverse complement strand
ATTAACGCTATAGCATCGCTTCAAGCGCTGGAGATCAATAGTTTTTTGAACAGATGATTATGCGATCGCATTTTACCTGCTGAATGTGCGATCGCTTTTTTGAGAAATTTTTCAGTCTACTGAACTTCAGTTTCCACCAATGGTCGCAAATGTGGTAAAGTACCTCAATCGGTTCTGGTGGGGAACAGCCACTAGAGGTAACGGGGAAAGTTCGGTGTAAGTCCGGCGCTGTACCGCAGCTGTAATGAGTTCCTCAAATATTGGACTCACAAGCCAGAATGCCCACCGACATAGCAATCTCTCGGATGTGCGATTTACACTATCGAGGTCAAAATGAATCATTCTTCCGTTAATACTGTTAACTCTATCCAACGGCGCACCGTTCGCTTCACCCTGTCCCTGCCTGTACAAGCTACATTGTTCACATCATTGTGTGCTCTGACACTGTGGACTCTCTATTTCTCAACTTATCCGGCTGCCCACAATCAGATGCATTCTCTACGTCACCATACTCTGTTAGTGGGTTGTCATTAGTTCTTTTAGTCCGGAGTGACTCCGAGTCCTGAAATTAGAATGCGAAAATTTAAAATGGCTGCCCTCGTCAGTGTGATTTGTCTGATGGGAGTAGTTTTATCGAGCTGGTTGGTGTTTTCTCAAACCCCACGCTCCTCTGTTCGTCTGAGTACAGAGCCACCCCTGAACCGAATTTTTCCCTTTGAATCCGAGGCAGCGACACCCCAGTCTCCGGTAACGTTGACGTTGCAAGCACTAGATGCAGCCAGTCAACCGTTAGAAAAGGCAAAAATCCGCTTGCAAATTCTTACACCTGGGAAAACGCCTTGGTTTCCCACCGATTTTCCTATCGTAGAAGGAACAGAGTTACTGAATATTGAGGCAGTTGCTCCTAAAGGGGAGTTGCAAATCCAGCAAATGCTCCCAATTCGAGGGAAGTATCAGCTAATCGTCGATGTGACTCCCCTTGAAGCACAGGTGTTTACTCCATTTCAACAGGCTTTAACTTTATCGGTGCAGGAAAGTGCGGTGAAATATCGCAATTTCGGAATTTTAGCAGCGATTTTGCTCGTTGTGGGACTTGGAGGGGGTTGGGTACTAGGAGGGCAACAGAATATTCAAGAGGGGGAAATTGCACCGCAGCGGGTGCGGTTATTGTTGAGTGGGGCAATAGTAGTTGCGATCGTATCCTTACTCTTCATTAATATTACGGCTGAAATCGCAGATTCTCATCCGGATGGACATCACTCTCATCCAATAGAGCCAGCTATTCTCCAATCTCAAGGAGTTGAAGCGCGAATAGTAGGAGATACTGATGCGATTGTGGGGCAACCCGCACAGTTGGGGGTTCAAGTCGTTGATACGACAATGGGTGAACCTGTAACTGACGTAATTTTGAATATTAAAACTACTCCGGCTGGAGATGAATGGGTTGCTTTTGCCTATCAAGGAATGCCTGATAATCAAGGCAAACTCATGTGGCAGCAACAATTTTTTGATGGCGCACCTCATAAAGTTACGGTAGAGGTGTCTTCGCCGTCTCAACAGCGTCAGTTTTCTCCGTTGCGAGTCGCACAAGCAATTGATGTAGAAGGAGTGGCTCCTCCTCTACAAAGTCGATTGATTGTTTTAGTTTATTTAACGAGTTTCATTGTGTTGGGTTTGGTGATTGGCATTAAACTTAAAAGCTCTTTGAATGCTGGCTAAGAGAGTTACAACCGCAGATGGACGCAGATAAACGCAGATGAAAGCTTGCCTCGCACAATACTCGTAAAAATTTATAGGACTCACTCTCGCCAGAAACAAGCTACGTAATTCGTCATGGATTTCAATCCGTCTGAAAGTAGACGATCTGCAAGGTGAGGTAAGCTGAACCGCCACTGAATTTATAATTACGAATTACGAATTACGAATTATTGTTGAGTAATTAGAGGGGAAATGGATACACAGCACGTTCTTTTTGTTTGCAAAACTTGTGCAACTGTTTATGTTGAGGGAAAGCCGCAAGGTAAAAGTGGTGGACAGGATTTATTAGAGCGGTTACAGGCATTGCACCAAGATTGGGAATTGCGAAATGAATTTCAGCTTCAAGAAGTAGAATGCATGAGTGCTTGCAGTCGTTCCTGTGCGATTTCTTTTGTTGCTCCTGGCAAATACACTTATTTATTTGGTGATTTACCGGCAGAAGAAAGTGCGGCGGCAGTGCTGGAATGTGCCAAGTTATATTTTGCCCATCCAGAGGGTTATATGGCGTGGGCTGATCGTCCTAAGCCTTTGAAAAATGGGATTGTGGCTCGGATTCCACCCTTGGCTCAAAAAGGGGAAAGGTAAAAGGAAAAGGGGGAAAGGAAAGAAGTATCCCAATGTGAGCAAATGTCAGCTAAAGCTGGGGTAGAGAAGAAAATTCGTAGGGTGGGCACTGCCCACCATCCTTAAATCAGTGATTTAACTATAGATGAATCTAAAATCTAGTCTTTTTTCTAGCTCAATATAAGGAGTTTTGTATGGGTGCTAAGATTCCTGTTACGGTTGTGACTGGTTTTCTCGGTAGTGGTAAAACGACTTTGCTGCGTCATTTATTACAAAACAATCAAGGGCGGCGGATTGCTGTGATTGTTAATGAATTTGGCGAAGTGGGTATTGATGGAGAGTTGCTGCGTTCTTGTCAAGTTTGTGACGATGAAGAAGAAGCGGCAACTAATATTGTGGAACTGACCAATGGTTGTTTGTGCTGCACAGTACAGGAAGAATTTCTGCCTACGATTCAAGAGCTATTAAAGCGTCGTGAACAGATCGATTGCTTGCTAATTGAAACTTCAGGATTAGCGTTGCCAAAACCTTTGGTGCAAGCGTTTCGTTGGCCGGAAATTCGCACGGGAGCTACAGTTGATGGTGTGATTACTGTGGTGGATTGTGAAGCAGTGGCGGCTGGTACACTGGTGGGTGACTTGGATGCCTTATTAGCGCAACGTGAGGCTGACCCAAATTTGGAACATGAAACGCCGATTGAGGAATTGTTTGAAGATCAGTTGGCTTGTGCTGATTTGGTGCTGTTGACTAAGGTAGATCGAGTGGACCGTGAAACTCAAGCTAAGGTACAAGACTGGTTAAAACAAGAGTTACCTCAGGGAGTAAAAGTGGTTCCTTGCCATCAAGGTGAGGTGAATCCTGATTTATTGTTGGGATTCAATGCGGCAGTGGAAGATAATTTAGAGGCTCGTCCCAGCCATCACGATACCGAGGAAGAACACGAGCATGATGATGATATTAACTCGGTTCACATTATTTTAAATGAAGCGTTTGAACCAAACGCACTCACGGCAAAGTTAAAACAGTTAGTGCAAGAAGAGGAAATTTACCGAATTAAAGGGTTTGTAGCGGTTCCTCACAAACCGATGCGGATGGTGGTGCAGGGGGTTGGCTCTCGGTTAGAGCATTTCTTTGACCGGCCTTGGCAGGCATCAGAACCGCGTCAAACTCGCTTAGTCTTAATTGGTCGTGCGCTGGAACAATCAAAAATAGAGCAAGCTTTGGCTTCTGTATGAGAGAATTTGCGATTGCTAGTGTAAGAAGGCAAAAGGCAGGAGGCAGGAGGCTCTAAGGGATATTGCTTCTACAGTAAGCTTTTTCAGCTTTTTGAACGACTCACTGATTTGGCTCAGCTTGGTCTATTTTCTGCTAGACATTGGTCTGCTCTACAGCTAGGCCAATCTCTTGACCATAGGATAATTCTAGGGTGTGTCCATCGGGATCTCGCAAGAACGCCCAATACCCCACTGGATACCCAGAATCTTTAGGCTCTTCAACTAATACCCCTGCTTGACGAGCTTGATGGCAAAGCATATCCATGGCTTTACGGCTCTTACAGCCAATTCCCAGATGAGCAAAAGGGGAGAGAACAGGATGCACCGCATCGGTTTGAATCAGAACAATTGCAAATGGTCGAGTATGGTCACTTAACCAAGCAACCGCAACCCCTGTTTCTGCATCAATACGGCGATGAACGACCTGCATTTGGGCATAAGTTGCGTAGAACTCAATACTTTGTTCAATATTTGAGACAGGCAGTGCGATATGCGTCAGTCCAATATCAACCATTGTTAGTTCCTTAGTTCAGTTGTTCAGTTGGCGGGCCAGAGGTACGATTTTCGGTACACGTATTGACAGGAAGTTGTATTTGTGAATCATACTTTCTCTTCCCTATCCCCCTTGTTTTCGGGAACATCCCATTTTTGCAGAAATAGTCTCACATCAAGCTGCGTTCAAAAATAGCAAATTTCTCTCCCCAGCTTCCCCAAATCCCTCAATTCCCCCATTCAGAAGTATTAGAACTTCCCCTCAAGGGGTCATGCGCTCAAACTAAACCTTTTTCTCTGCCAGAGACACTTTCAGCTCATCCTGGCCCAGGCAAAAACTACGGGAAGAAAGGTATATAGATACCCATTCTAAGCGACTTCCCTGTCTGCTGTTTTCAGCGAAAGTGTACCCCTAGAAGCGCCTGTTCCCCTGTGCCCGCCATGATAGCCACTGATATTGCCCCCCAGAAAGTTTCCAGTTGGAATCGGCAAACGTACCAACGTTTGAAACTCGCTTTGAGCCTCGGTCTGCGCCGCCAAATTTTTGTGGCGGTTTGTGATGACTTGAGTCTGCGCCATCGTTTGGCCAGTAAATTGCACAATGAATTGGGTGTAACTTCAGCAAACGCATCATCAGACCTCCAAGGCTACGCAAAATTGGTCAGCCTGGAATTAAATCTGAGTGACCCCAATCCCTTAGGTCAAATTGGTCAATGGTTGGCACAAGATCGGCAAAGTCAAAGCTTAACATCGGCACTAGCCTTTCAAATTTTAGGCGTAGAGTGTTTAACCCGGCAACCCCCATCGATACAGCGATTATTCCTCAGGCGTTTACAAGCGATCGAACAGAATCTACTGCGCTTGGAATTCCCTTTATTGCTTTGGTTGCCGCGACCTTGGTTCCACACGATTCAGCAGTCTGTACCTGAGTTTTGGCGGTGGCATACGGGAATTTTTGAGTTTGAAGGAGAACCAACGCCACCTCCCCCAGTTGGTGCCTCAAGACCTGAATCGTCCCCAACTTCAGGTTTATTTGAGTCATCCACGAGTTCTTTTCAGGAAGATTTGCGATCGCTACTGGCTCATGATTTATCCGATGCAGAACCGAGACAAGCGGTAGATATTCGCTGGAAAAAACAACAGCACCCTAATCGGCAAAGACACTCGTCAATTGCACCAGGGAAACCGACGGGTAAAAACAGTGCGCCATCTTCAGCGAAAACCCATCCTCAAAAAGCGGTTCCCTTCCCAACTTCTGGCTCCCAAAAAATTGTTCCGTTTGCTAAGCAAGATGCAATTGCGCCTCAAAAGCCCAAGGAACAAGGGATATCAATGCCGCTCAAACCCCAAGCTGCACCAGCTCTGAAAGGTGATCTGAACTTGGGTGATTTAGAGCAAGAAATAGAAACACTTCAATTTGATGAGCTTGTCAGCTCTCCTCAACCCCCTCTTCCCAGTGCGAAATCGAGTGAACCTGCTCAAAAAGCACTGCCTACGAGCCAACCGCAACAACCTCCTGCTGCATCACCAGCTTCAGAACCAACATTACAACCTGCTGAGTCACCGGCCCAAACTTATCTGGAATTAGGTCATTACTATCGCCATGCGATTGAACAGGGAGATGCTTCTGAAGAAAACCTGATGATTGCGATTCAGGCTTATGATCAGGCACTGCATTTATTAGAGAAGTCCTCGCCTCAAGCTTCTGATATTCTCAACGATTTGGGTAATCTTTACTGGATGCTCTCTCGTTGTCAAAGCAATCCTAAGGAAGCAGTTTCTTACTTAGAACAGGCGATTCAATCGTACCAACTGGCTTTGACCAAGCTCATCGCTGAAGAAGCGCCCCAAACCTATGCGATGATTCAGAATAATTTGGGTGCGGCTTACGGTGATCTAGCTCGTCATCAAGACCCCGCAGACAATTTAGCACAGTCTGTCCGCGCTTACGAGGAAGCCTTACGCTATCGCCGTGCTGACAACGAACCTTTGCGATATGCTTCCACACAGAATAATTTAGGAACAGCTTACTGGAACTTAGCACAGCATCAAACTCCAGTCCCGAATTTACGATCTGCGATCGCAGCTTATGAAGAAGCACTCTCTTATTATTCTGCTCATTCCGAACCTCTCAATTGGGCGATGATTCAAAATAATTTGGGAACAGCCTACTGGAATCTTGCCCAATACGAACAACCGGAAATTTGGTTAGATATGGCAACTTATGCCTATCAACAGGCGCTGAAGTACCGGACACCAGAAGATTCTCCAGCCGCTTGTGCCTCTACCTACAACAACTTAGGGACTGCTTTTTGGCACTTAGCCGACCGCTCTGGCAATGACCCCCAGCAGCAAACAGAATACTTAGAGCAGTGTGTTGCTGCTTATGAAAAAGCGCTCGCTCTGACTCAACAACTCTCCCAACAAGACCCACCCATTACTGTTAATTTCGATGTTCGTTCCACTCACAACAATTTAGGATTGGCTCACTATCAATTAGCAACTGAAGTGCAGTCTTCGTTGAACAAAGAGGCTAAATTAGCTCATCTTGAAACCGCTGTAGAGCAGCACGGCAAAGCCTGCATAGGTATTGAGGCACAATCACAATCAGATACTTATAAAACGGCTTTGAGCTACATCATTAAAACGATTCGTGCTATTTACGAGGAAGGGGGAATGGCTGGGCAAAATCGCGCTCTCTCCAAGGTTCCAGGTCAGTTGCTGCCGGAAATTTTGCCCCGTTTGTAAATTAAAGGATTGGGGATTGGGAACTTTCAAGAGTTTTTGTTCCCCCCTTCTTAAGGGGGGCTAGGGGGGATCTATCCAATCGTTAGGCAACCTAGTGCAAGAAGGCAGAAGAAAAAAGGCAGAAGGCAGAAGGGAAGAACGCTTGTATACTAGGCTTTTTAACCTTTTTGGACTGGTGGGTTATTTTTGCTGCGCTGAACTAGCCAGTTAATATTACTTTGGAAACAGTCTCTTAACAGGGAACAGGGAACAGAAAAATGTCCTTACAATTGTGGCGACTGCTATATATAGCGGTTCTCGATTGAGTGGAGTACATCTAACTCTGCCTTCTGCCCTGGAGCCCTCTGCCTTAAAACCATCAGTCCTGTACCTCATCTAATTGAGAGACGCTATAACCCTCTTCTGTCATTCTCCGAGAAATCAGATAGGATAGATAAAAGGTAAAAACGCTACAAGGCAGTCAGAGCAATGGATGTAGAGCGACAGATTCTGAAACATTTGCCTCGGGATGCTCAACCAACCGTAGGGTTCATCGATGAATATTGTAGCGGCTACAAAGACTTGTTTAAAGAAGTAAGAGGGTACGAATGTTTTAAATATTTACATCTAGGAATGATATCGTCAATAAAAAGAAAATCGCTGCCAGAAATTGCCAAGGTGGTGGGAATGAACTCGGCCCAATCACTGCATCACTTTATTGCTCAATCGCCTTGGGCAGTCACCGAGTTGAGACAGAGAAGATTACTCTTGACATTAAAGGCGTTAACAGGAAAGAAAATCACAGTAGTGATTGATGAAACCGGAGACCGAAAAAAAGGGAAAGCAACGGATTATGTAGCGAGACAATACTTGGGAAGTGTGGGCAAAATAGACCGGGGAATAGTCACGGTCAATGCTTATGGCATTTACGAGCAAGTCACTTTTCCACTGCTGTTTAAAATCTTTAAACCCAAAGGAACACTAAAACCAGAAGACCAGTATAGGACAAAAATTGAATTAGCCTCACTAATCATTGAAGAACTGGTTGAATTTGGCTTTGAAATCTCCTTAGTGCTAGCAGATAGCCTGTATGGAGAAAGTAGCGCCTTTATTCAAACACTAGACAGATACAAATTACCTTGGGTCTTAGCAATCAGAAGTAATCATGGAGTGTTAATGCCCTCCCATCAAAGGGTTAGAGCCAATAAGTGGTGTAGATTTGAGCGGATATTTAGCGACAAAACCTCGGAAATTCGATATATCCGAGAAATTATGTTTGGCAAGAGACGTTCGAGAATTTATTGGGAAATCACCACCGACCCGGAAACGATGCCAGAAAATTCCACCTCGTTCGTCATGACTAATCTTTCTGGTAAAAGTCCTCAAATTAAAAAGATGCTGGGGAATCTTTATGGGCTAAGAACCTGGATTGAATATGGGTTCCGTCAGTGTAAACAAGAGTTAGGTTGGAAGGACTATCGTTTCACTAAAATTGAGCAAATCGAGAAGTGGTGGGAACTAATTATGAGTGCTTATCTGATGATTAGTTTGAACACGAAAGCTTTCGGTCTGTTAAATCCAGTTCAGACTGGATCTAATGTGGATGAAGTTCACGCCAATTTTCCTCGTCATCAACAATGGAATGAGCAAGAGGGATGGAAAAACACTCTCAATAATCTTCGTTTGATTATTCAACCGATTATCTTATTGTGGTTAATTTATCCCTGGCTAGAGATTTTCCCAAATCGTTATTTATTGCTGGGCTTTCATCAACTCATTGCCCTCATGAATCAATTTTATTCTTATTTCCCCGATGGCTAACCCGGTTTTTTAATTACTCCTTGAATTCGGAAACTGACAGAAGAGGGATAATCGGCGGAAAAAAATGGTAAAACGAAGTTTTAAGCGTCTACCATCATCAAAAATTCATTTTATTGAGCATACAGATAGAAGCGATCGCTTGGAAGTTCGTCTCATAGAACGCTCGGTGCGAGAACGAGCAATCCAAAGCTGAGTTATAAGCTGCCCTTGCTTAAAAAAGAAACTTGGTGTTTAGTTTGTTTTTTGTGGGATGGGCATCCTGCCCGTCCTTAAATTAACTCTTCTCTATTACGGAATCACTATGACCACTAACTCCCCTACAAGCGCCTGTGGATTTCTTTCATCCATAAGGGGCGCTTGCAAGTGTTCGTGGAATGCTTTTAACTAACTGGCGGACAGTTGACTTCGATCAGGTAACCTCCTGCCTCAATCACAAAGTCATCAAAATCTTGGTCTTTATTGGCTCTGGGTAAGCCATCATCATCCCATGCAATGCGGGTACCAGTAATTCCGCCGCGATCGCCACTGTCTAAGCTGCCATCAAACAAGGCAGCTAAGTTGCTTGAAGACAACACAGTACGTCGAGTTTGACCCGTAGAACTCACAGATTCCAAGTAAAATGCATAGCGTTTATTAGCTTGGAATGTGAACTCACTGTACTGATCTTGTACACTTCCGCCCTGAACTGTTCCCAAATAATCTAGAGCCGTGCCAACATTATTTTGACCAAAAGTACGAGGTTGAGACTGTCCTGTCCCATAGTCATCATAAGGCTTGGTTTCGCTAAAGAGTACTTTAACAGGTTGACCTGTTTCGAGGTCAATAATGCCAAGAGTGGACTGATAGGCTCCGTGAGACTCTTTGAATTCAAATTCAACAGTAGTATCAACGGGAAATTGAATGACTTGATTACCAAAGAAGTCTTGAGCTTGAACAGGTGCAGCAAAGGAACTGAAAAGTCCCAATCCTGATGCCATTGCTCCTATCAATAATCCAATTCCAGTGGCGCGTTTGCTTTTGCGCTTGTTCTGTCTCATGGTTATCCTTACTTCTGCTGACTACAAAATTGCTGTTTAATTGACTAAAAAGCTGACTGAGGGAAAAGTTGAAAGTTAGAAAAATTATGAATTGTGAATTATGAATTATGAAAAGCTCAATTCATGCTTGGGTTAAAATATCCTTGCAAAAGGTGAATTAAAAGCAATTCATTATTCTTAATTGCTGAATTTAACGTTCTAACTTTCAACCTTTAACCTTCCAACCTTCAACCCACTCCCTAACTACCAAGCTGCAAATTGGGAACGTGACCGAGTGCGATTCACTTCTTCTACAGTGGCTCTCAAGTTTTCCCCTTGAGCTCTTAACTGTTCTAACTGCCGACAAGCAATAGGAACTTCAGCGGTTTGATTGGACGGCTGTCGGGCAAAGCGACGAGTTGTCGGGGCAGTTTGCTCAAGTTGAGCAAGTGCAGCATTACAAGCATTGAATGCTGTTTCTGCATCTTGGTTAAACCGCGTAATGTTCTCGAATAACTCCGGATCGACGATGCCATCCGAGTCAAGTAAGGGGGGTATGTTGTTCCAAATGTTGGTTCCCGAAATGTCAGAAAAGCTACCAAAGCTACTTTGAACTTTTTGGGCTTGAGCAGAAGTAGCCATTAGCCCTCCTGCCACAACCGATAGACTGATTATCCACCCGATGGATTTCATGGCTTTCATGGGTATATACTCCTCTCCTTAAAACCGAAATGCGGTTCCAGCGCCTAGAACAAATCGAGGTGCATCACCAGCACCAACTAAGTCTCGTACCGCTGGGGTAATGACGAAGGGAATGTTCTTAAAGGGGGCAATGGAAAGACCCAATCCTAAATCTTGCCCTGTCCATTCAGCAATCAAACTCACAGGTCGAACAACCCGGACAGCCATATTCCCAAAGACGTTAACGTTATTGTCACCAGCTTTCACCGCACCGTTGGAGCGGTACTGTCCATCACCTACACCGACGGTAAAGGCTACACGGCTGAAAGGTTTCTTGAGGGAGTCTTGAGTACGGAAAACTTTAGTAATAACTCCGTACTTCGACTGTTCAAAGTCATTACGACCAATATTCAAGAAGCCATTCCAACCGATGGCCGCCGATAAATCCTGCCCAAATCTGCGGTGCAGTTTGCCACTAAAGCCACCTTCACCAAAGGAATCATTGGTGGTTTCAAAGGCATAGGAGAGTTCAAGACCAACGGCTTTGTCTGCATCGCCTAAGCCAATACCGATGCCTCCAGTCCCGACAGAACCTTCATCATCCTCTCGTACATCTCGCACTTCTTTTTGATAGGTACCGCTAAGAAATACGGTGTTGTTATCGGCACCATATCCCACAGGAATGTAGATGCTCAATCCGGGTGAAGCCGCAAAATCGTCAATCGGTTCTGGTACCGCTACTCTAGGAATGGCTTGTGGACGTGGACAACGACGGAACGGGACACCTTGAGCTAGACGGTTATCGCCTGAGTTCGCCATAGCAACGCAGGTGGCATCGCTTCCCGGTTTGGCATCAGCCATGAGTTGGCTAGTTTTAGCAGTTGATGACTGAGTAATACTATCATCCGAGCTAAGGACTGCTGCTTGAGTAACAACTGTACCCTCTCTTCTCTCGGTTAAGAGCGAAGAATTTTCGCTGGGAGAATGATTAGAAGCCAGTTGTTTGACATTAGATGTCACTATTGGCGTAACATTGTTCTCAGATTTGAGCGATTGAGATTCGGCAATTTTTGCTAAGGTTTCTGCTTGTTTCTCAACAACCACTGGAGTAGGTTTTGTGGAGGCAGAAAGCTCTGAGAAAAATTCTTTCTGAGAATTAATTAGTTCTGACTGTATAGCACTGGGTCGTGCTTCTTGTTTGTTGAGTATTGTTGTCAGTTGACTGTGCTGTGGAGAGGGGGTAATATTTATCCCACTCGCTTCTGAAAGTACAGGTTCTTGAATAGAACCTTCAGAACTGTTGTCACTAGCCTGGGCTGACAGACCTCCAGCTAAAAGAACAGTTAAAGTACAGATAGCAACGGAAGGAAAACGCATAGCTTCGTCTCTCTTTACTCACACCACTTCGATGGAGAAGTAGCTTTTTCCAAATCAGGTTTTGGCTGTTGCCTTAGTCACAGATACATACTTTTAGGCGTAGATCCGGATTGAGGAGTTCCTAAAACTTCAGCCGGAGGTTACAAGTTGGCAGAATTTTTACGGAAATCCTACTCTATTGCAAAGATTTCGTGAATATTCAGTATTGAGCTACCTCACTCTTGCGTTTCATTTGCTATATGGTGGAAACTCAATATTAGGTTTAGGCAATTGTCCCAACGAAAAAAGAGCGGTTAGAGAATTAAACCCTGCCACTTTTCATAGCTAGTGGAGTAGGGTGAAGAGTGATGTAACGATGAAATTATCGATCGCAGCCTTTAAAAGGATTTACGGAGCACCTGGAGAAGTCCGCTATGAGTTTTCAGATGGAGAGACTTTAGTTGGCGTTGCCTCTATCTCTTCCACGGAAGATTCTTACTTTCTCCACATTATTACTGTGATGCCAGATGAACGAGGGAAAGGATACGGTTCGCTCATCCTAGATCTTATTTGTGAAACGTTTAATGACAAGCCCATCAAGCTAGAACTGGACGCTTCAACTCCGTTAGGTTTAGACAAGCTGCGGGCTTGGTACGAAAAACATGGTTTTACCTACCTAGGTGGTGAGGATATGATACGCGAACCCCAAGAGCTGCCAAAGGCTTCGTCCGCCTAGAGCAGCGTGGCGGAAATAACTCTCCAGTTGAAAAAGGTTAAAAAGCTTACTAGACAAGCTTTCTTTCCTTTTGCCCTCTGCCCCCTGCCTTGGAGCTTTCTTCCACTAGCCTCAGGCGAACCAAGAAAGCTGGGGGAACTCCCGGAGGCTGGAGGAGAATCGTACAACCCTCCAGCTCCGAAACAGTCTCCAACCGTAAAACGGAGCTATTGTGTGTTTGTTGTCAATACAATCCACGAACATTTAAAAGCTCGGGTATTGGGATTTAGGCTAAGTCTAAAATAGATGCGATCGCACCTCAATGAGAATGAGAAGCACGATCGCATCCTGATTAATCTTTCAGTTCTATACAGCTTTATTCGGCGTTAACTGTAGATATAACCCAGGCACAACCAAAAGCGCGATCGCAGTTGAAGCCGTTAAACCAAATGCGATCGCCATACACAAGGGGAACCATACGGGGTCACTCATAGCCAAAGGAATCACACCGACAATCGTGGTGATACTCGTTGACAAAATCGGCCGCAGTCGATCGGCTGCACCTTGCGCTGCTGCTGTCCGCACATCCATTCCGCGATCGCGATAGGAATTCATCGTCTCCACCAACACAATCGCGTTATTCACCACAATCCCCACTAGGGCAATAATCCCAATTACAGCAGGGAAGGAAATAGGAATCCACAACAGGTAGAACCCGCCAAACGTTCCAATTAATCCAAACGGAATCGCCAGCATCACGATGATTGGCTGAGTAAATGAACCGAATTGCAGCACTAGCACGGCAAAAACTAAGAAAAGAGCCACGTAGAACATCTGAATGGCTGAACCAAAGGTCTCACTCTGAGTTTCCGCCTCCCCAGCGAATTTATACTCGTAGCCTTGAGACCATTTCCGCTTCATTTCCTTCAGCTTTGGCTCCATTTCACCCAAAATCTCGCCGACTGTCCGCCCGGTTGTCTTCGCCAAAACTGTAACCGTCCGTTGGGTGTCTTGGTGGGTAATCGATAATGGTGCTTCACCCGTCTCTGCTTCGAGGACTTGATTCGCCGCAAGTGTCTTACCATCTGGGGTAATAATGCGAGTCATCATCAACTCATCTCGCCGCGTGGGACCGCCAACTCCACCTTCACGGGATGGCCAAGCAGTGCTGAGGTGAATCTCTAAATCTTCCTCACCGCCACCGATGGGGAAATTGCCGATATCGTTATCCGTCATCAGATAGCGCCCCTGCATGGCTAAGTCATCGGGGTTCAAGCCATAGAAATCAAGCGCTTCCCGTCGGGGGCGGTATTTGAGGTCAGGTCGCAAAGCACCCAAGTCATCACGAACATCAGTTGTTCCCTGGACTTGTCGGAGTGCGACTTGCACTTCCCCAGAGATGCGTCGCAACTCGTTCATATCACGACCTGTTAGTTCAATGGCAATTGGGTCTCCTTCTCCTCCCGTAGATTGTGAATTGACTACGAGAGACGCTCCCGGATACTTACGTGCGATCGCAGACAGTTCTTCTCGCAGTTCATCCTCGTATTCAAACGAGTACTTCTGGCGTTCTTCTTTAGGAGTGAACACAGCCGAGAAACCCACTAAGTAGTTCCCTGTGTTCGGCTTCATGCCACTTTCTGGAACAAGGTTGCTGCGTTGCCCAACGAATTGAATTACGCTTTCTAAATAATCTTTCCCCCCCAAAATTCCACCGATATCATCGGCAACTTTTTGGGAACTATCTAAGGTAGTAGTGGGAGGAAGTTCAACATTAATGCTAAGTTTGCGTCCGTCTGAGTCGGGAAACAACGTTCCCGGTACACTTCCAACCAGAACCAAGGTGCAGACGAATAAACCAATAGCACCAAGCGTCCAGAAACGAGCCGTTGTTTTATTCCGAACCGTAGTTAAGAGGCTCCATTGAGCAAACTGCTCTGAAGCCACTTCGGTAAGTTTATCAATAAAGCTCTTTTTGCCTTTCCCTTTAATCTTGCCGAGTAGGAAGCGCGATAGGGGAACGTCTACTAAAAGGGCAATGATGAAGCTCAAGACTAAGCAAGTAATGGCACTAATCGGAATCAGGCGGATAAATTTACCCATCGTGCCGCTGATTGCCATCAACGGCACCATTGCTAGGATGGTGGTCAATTGACCGGAAAAGGCGGATACGCCGTAGGTTTGAATGGTTTTCAGTGCGGCTTGGTCAAAGCTCAGACCTTGGGCAAAAATGCCATCGTGCATTCCTTCCATCATCAGGATAAACACGTCCACCAAAAGACCGAGAGCCAGCACCATGCCAATCAAGACCATTTGGTTGAGGGTTTGACCGCCAATATAGAGAATTGCGATCGCTCCCATAAAGGTTAGGGGTATTGATAAACCAGCAATAAGTGCTTCGCGCCAAGATAGAGCGAAAAACAGCACCACAAATACTAAAAGCATCCCCTGCCAGCAATTGCTGAACAGGTTGCGGAGTTCTTCCATGATGCTGTCGGCATCTGTGTTGATCACTCGGTATTCCATCCCGTGCGGCCACAGACTCGGATTCTGTTTCGCCTGCTCGATCGCTGCCAGAGAAGCATCGACTACCTTGATCGTGTCCGACCCTGGCACCTTAATCACATCAACGTTAATAACCGATTTAAACTCGCTCCCTTTCCAACTCATAAAGGCGCGACTGCGTTCCCGTTCCAAGTCGCGACGAACTTCGGCAACTTCACCCAAGCGCACCACTCGACCATCTGAACTACCGAGACGTGCCACAGGCAAATTCTGAAGTTCCTCTACCGTGCGAAACCGTCCGTATAGACGCACCTGAGAGCCAATTTCGTCACTTTCCAGTTGATCCCAAGGCATATCAATGTTGCCTTTTTGGATCGCGTTAGCTACTTGGGTCGGGGAAATGCCCATCGCGGTGAGGCGAGAGGGGATGAGTTGGACGTGAATGACTTCTTGACGCTGACCTCCAAGTTGTACACTTCTAACATTAGGGACTTTTTCTAAAAGGTCTTGCAAGTCTTCTGCCGCCCGACTCAATACCGCCATGTCGAGGTCGCCAGAGAGTCCAACCGTGAGAATCGGCGCATCTTGGACGGAAATTTGCTCCACTCTGGGTTGTTCGGCTTCACTGGGCAACTCGGGTTTGGCTTCATCCACTTCAGCTCTCAAAAGCTGAATCGACTCATTAACAGGAGCTTCAGCACGAAATTCCACTTGGATGACTGACTTGCCATCATAGGATGCACTACTAATTTCTTTAACGCCTTTGAGGGATTTAAGTTGTACCTCAATTTTGTCCGTGATTTGATTTTCAATCGTCTCTGGGTCAGCACCTGGCCAGAGGGTTTCAATACTCGCGATCGCAACATTAATATCCGGTTCCCCCTCTTTAACCATCGCACCCGCACCGATGAGTCCCCCGATAATCATCAACAAGCACAAAAGAATCCCAAAAATCGGTTTGAGGAAAAAGAATTTAGCCACGGGTGAAGCACGGCTAACATCAGGAACGTCGTGCTGTTCAACGTGACCATTATGGATGCGATCGCTGCTTTTACCGTTGGTTTCGTTTAGTGGTATTTGCACTTTTTCGCTCATAGTTAAGAATTCAGGAGTCAGGAGTCAGGTGTCAGGTGTCAGGTGTCAGGTGTCAGGTGTCAGGTGTCAGGGGTCAGGTGTAAAAAATAACAGTAGATTTGTAGAGACTCACTTGATGCAGGATGCTTACTCTAAGAGAGTTTCATGCATTCAAAACTCGCCCTGCCTATGTGCTAGTGTCAGAAGTTAAGAGAAAGTACTCTGAATTTTGGCTTCTGACTTCTGACTCCTGACTCCTGACCCCTGACTCCTAACCGCTATTCTCCAACCGTTGCCACGACCTCGACGGGTGCTCCGTTGACGAGGCGATTGTGTCCTTCCGTAACGATTAATTCTCCTGGTTTCACTCCTTGGAGAATTTCTCGTCTGGAAATTCCTTCAATTCCTGGCTGAATTTGTCGTTGTTCGACAATTCCTTTTTCTTGGTTGACGACAAAGACATGGGGCTTTTCGTTGCGGAAGACAAAGGCACTTAAGGGAGCAACTGTGGCGTTAGTTTTTTCTTCTACGGCAATCCAGGTAGAGACGCGAGCACCAGGCCTTAGATTTTTTGCTCCTTCGGAAATTCGCACAACTGCCTGAACGGCACGTCCACCAGGGGTGACGGATGGGCTAACTGAAAATACAGTCCCTTGAGCACTGGCGAGTTTAATCAAATCCTCGCTCGTCATTTGACCAACAGAGGCAGCACTGGCTTTTTCATCTAAAACAATAAAGGCTCGCTGTCCCGGACGAACGTTAGCTCCTTGAAAGGCTGGGAGTTCTACGTTCACTTCAAATTGATTAGGGTCGTTGACGATGATGGGTACTGTTTCAACTATGTTTTGATAGTCAGCATTCGGTTGGACGCGCTGGGGCATCCAATAGTCTCCTTCTTTGATGTTGAGATAGGCGATAACACCATCAAAAGGTGCTCTGATAACGGTATCTTCTAAGTTGACGCTACTTTTATTGAGTTGAGCACTGGCCGATCGCACGCCGGATTTGGCAGATTCAAGTTGGGCTTGGGCCGCAGTGACTTGACCTTTGGCAGATTCAAGCGTTGCTTGGGCTGCTCTGATTTGAGATTGTGCAGCTTCGACACCCGCTTCAGTATTCTTGTACTGATTTTCTTTGACATCGCGATCGCTTTTGGAAATCGCCCCTTGCTTCCACAGAGTTTCATAACGCTGTAAATCGGTTCTGGCGAAGTTGCGATCGTTCTCGGCTTTTTTCAAATCGGCTTGAACTCGAAGTAAATTGGCCTCTGCTTCTCGCAACCCAGCTTGAGCACGTAGCACTTCGGCATTTGCCGCAGTTACTTGGTTTTGAGCTTCAGCTTGTCCTGCTTCAGCGACTGTTACATCAGCCGTTGAGCGTCGTTGATCGACTCTTGCCAACACCTCACCCTCTCGCACGAAATCTCCTTCCCGCAAGTCGCGTCCATTCACTTTTTTGACATAAGTGATTGTGCCTTCTACCGGGAAGGTGAGATGCTTGTACCGAATTGCTGAAACAGTGCCATCGCTGAACACCCACCCTTGAATCGGTGCGGTTTTGGCTGGAACGACTCGCACGGGTAGCTTTGCCTGGGTGGTAACAGTTTTAGTCTCTTTCGGGGAACTGGATGTATTTTGAGCGGCTGTAAATGTTCTCCAACCCACTACACCTCCTACTAAAATCAATGCCAGAAGGGCAAAATGCCACCAGCGTCTTTTTGGCTTGACACTCTGAGGTAACTGAGAGATTTTTTCCTCATCTGGGCTGGTTGTTATCTCTAGTGCGTGTTCTAAATCGCTTAGTTTTTTGTCCTCAGTTTGCATGGCAAAATTCCCGTTTGATATCTGTGCGGTACTCTCTAAAAAGGTCTAGGGTGTAATCACTTAAGAAGAAAAATGTAGATGGGGAAAGACAAAATTAATGGTCTTTTTAATGTTTTACAGAGGTGTCTAAATCAGTAACATTGGTTTAATACCGTTTTAGAAAGGAAATGGATGAGAGTGCTAAAAGATTTTTTGCAAAAATATTAACTTGAGATTATTAACCGCAGATAAACGCAGATAAACGCAGATAGAGCTAATGATTAATGGTGTCTGATGGGCTTTTATCCGCAGTTTATTCAGGCACTCGCGTGTATTAAGTTGCCTATTGT
>CBKWLJ010000153.1:0-18158 GCA_966675205.1 uncultured bacterium | reverse complement strand
ATAGACACTACCTCGCCAACTTGAGGCTTTTCTTTAGCCGTGTCAGGTAAGAGGATACCGCCAGCAGTTTTTTCCTCAGATGCGCTCACTTTGACGAAAACCCGATCGCCTAATGGCGTAACGCTGGAAACACTTAGAGATACAGCTGCCATATAAATAATCTCTCCTGATCTACTTTCTTTGGACTGATTTAGCACTCTCAGCTCCTGAGTGCTAATTTAATAAACTCAGACCAGCGATCGCAACAAATTTCGTTGTACGGGTTCCCGAACTGACCGAATTCAATCTCAGTCAATCCCTTGCCGGGAAAGGGTTATACAAATTATGACAATGACTAATTCTTAGTAAAACGGTTGAGCAGCAGGGAGAATAGGTACAGTAAGTTAGTGATGACGTATCAGCGTCTGTCAAGAACTCGCCGTCAACCCTCGCCGCATTTTAGGTGGAATAGTAAAACGACTCGGTAGCAATGCAAGCCAACGAAAGCGATCGCAATTTAGCTCAACAGCCGAATTCTGAACCTCCAATACCCACTGGGAAAAAAAACGAGTTAACTGCTTGTATCCAGAGCTTAGGCATCAATCAGATTCAGCGACATATTTTTTTATGTGCCGACCAAAGCAAACCAAAATGCTGCTCGAAACAAGTCGGTTTAGAATCGTGGGACTACTTGAAAAAAAGGCTTAAACAATTAAATCTCGACCAACCCGCAGAAAATCGACCTAGCTGTATCTTCCGCACCAAAGCCAACTGCCTGAGGGTATGTGCGGCAGGCCCCATTATGGTTGTCTATCCAGACGGCGTTTGGTACCGCAACGCCACCCCCGATGTCATCGAACGGATTATTCAGGAGCATCTCATTGGCAATAAAGTTGTTACAGAATATGCCATTGTGACGCATCCGTTACCAGAACCCGTTCCTCCCTCAACTCCAGATTCCCAAAACATAGAACAATCGAATAGCAATCCTCTCAAGGAGGATATAGCTGTGGACACTCCTGAGTTGACTGTGTCAATTAAAGAGTGAAAAGACTATCCAGCCAAGCAGGGTACTACAAGATCACCCATTTTTCTTCTGTAGGGACAACAGACGCGAGAAACGAACTTTCCCCAACACTTACTAGTAGTAGGTTGTAGGATTCAGGCAAACTCGCGGATAATACATGAAGATAATATGAAATAACTTCAACAACCCCGGCATGACGAGTGTCATAAGATGAAAGATAACGGTGTCAGAGATAACAAGCAACTGCTGCTGATTGATGATGACCCTAACCTGATCTTGCTAGTCAAGGATTACTTAGAATTTCGGGGATATGAAGTCATCACGGCTGAAAATGGTCGAGAAGCGCTTGAGATTTTAGAGCAGCAAGTACCTGACATGATTATTTGTGATGTCATGATGCCAGAGATGGACGGCTATGCCTTTGTCGAGCATGTCAGGCAAGACTCCCGTACTAGCTGGATTCCAGTACTATTTCTTTCAGCAAAGGGTCAAAGTCAAGACCGGGTAAAGGGTCTAAACACAGGTGCTGATGTTTACATGGTGAAGCCTTTTGAACCTGAAGAATTGGTAGCCCAGGTAGAATCCTCTCTCAAGCAAGCCAATCGTTTGATTCATCACTCAGGCTCTGGAGGAGCAGAGGCTGCCCCGAAACTTCACGTTCCTTTTGATGTTGAATTGACACCAACCGAGCTAAAAGTTGTTCAACTTGTAGCAAGAGGCATGGCAAACCGAGAAATTGCCGATCAGATGAATGTGAGCCAACGCACGATAGAAAGCCATGTTTCTAATATGTTAGGCAAAACAGGTCTTCACAATCGTACTGAATTAGCACGTTGGGCGATTGAAAGTAGCAAGGCTTGAAATTGGGTGTTAGTAGTTAGATTATTGTTAACTTAGAATTAACGCTGGCTAACCACTCACAATCTCCTACCAGCCGTCCTGTTCGCTATTGGATTCACCCCATATCTCCAAATCCATCTCATCCAGGTAAATCAAAGCACTCTGGATTTGTCGGCTTGTCCCTCGCAGTTCTAGGTCAAACCAACCATCATCTCGTGCGTTGGCTCCTAAAAGAGCGGCCGATATATTCACGGTGAGACCATGATGAGAAACTAAGCGTGAAATGACAGGTTCATTGTTGTATTCTTTCGGGATACGAATGCGAATGCGGGTTTGAGTCGGTCTATCTGCTCCCAGAACATCAGTATTCTTGTCCACTTGAAGCGGTTCTAAAGACTTACCCTGAAAATCATTACTGCTATCAGCTATCATCGGATACCTCTTATTCAAATTAATTCACATCGGAATGATGAGTTGGGGGGATTCCTCCCCCAGTTTGAATAATGACTGCTGAATCATGAATGCTAAAGCAAACTAATAATTAGCCTTCCAAGCTTTATAAAATTTTGTTTTTTAGATTGCAGAAGGTTTAGCCTAATGCCAATAATTCATAATTCATCATTCATAATTCATAATTTATTCCTCACTTTTAACGTCTTTGATTCGAGTTTTACGCTCTAGAATTTCTTTGAGTATGAGAGTTACTAGTGCTAGACCCGCAAGCAGAACCGCAGCAGAGTAAGCGGATGGAGTTTCGTACTGCTTGTAGGCTTCCTCAACAAAAAGTGGGAGGGTTTGAGTTTTGCCAATCAAGTTGCCTGAGACTACCGCAACTGCACCAATCTCACCCATTACCCGTGCATTAGTCAGAAGAACCCCATAAAGCAGTCCCCAGCGAATATTAGGAAGAGTGACACGCCAGAAAATTTGCCAATCCTTTGCCCCCAAGATTCTCGCGGCCTCTTCCTGTTCGGTGCCAGCTTCTTCTAAAACAGGAATCACTTCACGAGCGACAAATGGTAGGGTGATAAAAGCACTTGCCAAGACGATCGCAGGTAGAGCAAAAACAACATGAGTATCAGTTGCCTCTAGTACTGGCCCAAACCACCCTCTTCTTCCATACAGCAGCACAATCATCAAACCTGCGATGACTGGAGATACCGCAAAAGGAAGGTCAATTAAACTAATGAGGAAGGTTCGACCTCGAAATTGATGTCGTGCAATCACCCAAGCCGCACAAAGTCCGAATACAGTATTCATGGGCACGACAATCAGGGCTGTCAAAACGGTAAGCTTGACAGCAGAGATGAAATCCGGCTCAGTAAGGTTGTGGACAAAAGCCCCCACTCCGTCTTTAAAGGCTTGTACAAAGATGTTGAGGGCTGGCAGGAATAAAATTAATGATAGATATGCGATCGCAATTGTAATTAAAGTTGGCTTAACCCAGCGTCGTTCCCGGTTGGGGACAAACTCCTGCGTCTCCGGTGAACCGGGATTAAAAGACTGCCCGACTAAATTAGAGTTCATAGCGTCGCCCCCAAGCTTGTAATAAATTAATGGCTAACAGGATTAACAGCGAAATGCCTAAAAGCACCATGCCAATAACCGTTGCGCCACTATAGTCGTACTGCTCCAACCGCTGAAAAATCAGCACGGCTGCGATTAAATCTCTAAAAGGAATATTGGCCGCAATCAAGACAATTGAACCGTATTCGCCTACAGCCCTGGAAAATCCTAAGGCTACACCCGTTAAAATTGCTGGTAATAAGGGGGGCATCACCACACGCCAGAACGTCTGCCATTGAGACGCACCCAAACTCCAAGCTGCTTCCTCAATATCCTTCTCTAGTTCCTGCAACACCGGCTGCAAGGTTCGCACCACGAAGGGTAAGGAAATAAAGAGCATCGCCACACCCACTCCTAAGCGGGTGAATGCCACTTTAATCCCCAAAGGCGCTAAAAGAAAACCAATCCAACCGTTTTCACTATAAACCGTTGCCAAGGTTAAACCTGCAACAGCGGTAGGCAGGGCAAACGGTAAATCGATGACAGCATCAACAATCCGCTTTAATGGGAAATCGTATCGGACTAAAACCCAAGCGATTAAAAGACCGAAAACCGAGTTGATGAGTGCAGCGATTAACGCGGTGACAAAGGTAACTTCATAGGTGGCAAGGGCGATGGGTGAGGTAGCAATGCGCCAGAAATCAATTGGTTTTTCAGTACTGGCTTTTAACATCAGCGCTGCTACAGGCAGCAGCAGCATAATGGTGAGATACCCAATGGTGATGCCCCAAGGCCAAGAAAACCGAGTCAGGTGACTTATGGGATTCTTCCAGATAGGAGTAACCCCAGAAGGAGAAGATACACTCATAAAAGATTAGACAGTAATTGAGGAGTGACTAAATCTATGAAGCTTTAAGCCGAACAATGTCAGCGCTACTTAAAACTGGATTGAATTTTGTCAAAGACGGCACCGTCTTTAAAGAACTGCTTTTGCACTTTATCCCAGCCGCCCAAATCTTTAACCGTAAAGAGTGTTTTGACGGAAGGATACTGAGTCGCTACTTCTTGAGCAACGGTAGAGTCTACAGGACGAAATCCTACTTTAGCGAATTCTCTTTGCGCTTCTGGGGTAAAAAGATATTGGACAAAGGCTTCTGCTACTTCTCGATTACCGTGTTTATCGACGTTTTTATCCACAAGAGTTACAGGGTTGTCGATGGAGACATTAACGTCAGGCACAAAGTAGGGAAGCTTGATACCTTTTTGGGCTGCGAGAATTACTTCGTTTTCATAGTTAATTAAGATATCACCCTGACCTTGCTTGAAGAAGACATCGCTGGCTTCACGAGCATCTCGGGTTAACACAGGAGCGTTTTTATAGACATGGCTGGTAAAGTCGAGCGCTTGAGGCTCATTGCCTCCAGTTTCCGTGACTGAACCCCACAACGACAGAAAAATCCAGCGTGCCCCACCAGAAGTTTTAGGATTAGCCGTAATCACGTTAATGTTATCTTTTGCCAAGTCTGCCCAGGTTTTGACGCCTTTGGGGTTGCCTTCACGGGTGATAATTGCTCCTACCGATTGGGTGACAATACTATTGTTAGGAAATTCCTGTTCCCAACCGGATTGAATGAGTCCGACTTGTTCGATCTTTTTCGTGTCTAAGGCAAGAGCCAAGTGTACAATATCTGCCTCTAAATTATCGACTACATAACGAGTTTGGGTACCAGAACTGCCATAGCTGCGAACAAAGGTAACGTTCTGGTTCTTTTCCTGTTTCCATTTTTTGATGAACTGGGGAATAATGTTTTCATAAGCCGCTCTCGTGACGGAGAACGAAACAAGGGTTAACTCAACGTCACTGTTTCTAGCGTTAGTAGCGGCGCAAGAGGCAAGTACTCCACTCAAAATCATTCCCACTAGGCAGAGGGAGACAAATCTCTTCAGGCGACTGAGTTTTTGCCAATTGTTCAGCGGTTGTGCCCATAAGGGAGGTATCTGGCGCTGAATCATCCGCTGCCCCTGTCTCATCAAGCCTGCTCCTGAAAAAGTACGGTTAATCGGTCGGAATAGTGCTTTTACAACTCTGACTTTAGATAGTAGCGCAGATAGAAAGATTTGTCTTTAGTGAGATATATAAAGTGGCAAAATGTGATCGCACGGATGGAGTTTGTCGGTAAAGCGATCGCTGGTTTTCTGGTAGGGTTGCAAGTGTTCTGTGTAAACCTCTCTTTGAGCTCCCAATCACTTTCTCTGTTGACCTCGGGTTGCCCTTTACAAGTTATTGTTGTTGCTCTATAATAAAAAATTGTGAATTAAATGCTGGTGTAGCTCAGGGGTAGAGCAGCGGTTTTGTAAACCGCCGGTCGCAAGTTCGAATCTTGTCACCAGCTTTCCGGTAAGATTCAATTACTTCCTGTCCATTGGGTAAAAGGATGCTGGACTAAATTGGCATTGTAATACCTGGGGTCAGCGGAAACTTCTTGACCAATCCAATCCGGACGTTCAAAGCAGTCGTTTTCATCAGTGAGTTCAACTTCTGCCAGAATTAATCCTTGATTTTCACCGACAAATTCATCGACTTCCCAAAGCAAACCAGCGTACTCAATTTTGTAGCGAGTCTTTTCTATCAGGGGGCGATCACATAATTGCTCCAACATTTCTTGAGCATCTGCTGCTGGAATGGGATACTCATACTCCGCTCTAGAAAAGCCCTGCGTTAATCCTTTGATAGTGAGATAACCTTGATTCCCCACTAGGCGCACTCTCACGGTACAGCCTTTTTTTGTAGAAAGGTAACCTTGGCGATATACAGTACCTGTAGCGAGCGATCGCCAATCATCGCCTTTGACTAGGAATTTGCGCTCGATCTCAGTTGCCATGCTTGTGTTAGTTGAGTGGGTAGGGGTTGAGGATTGCCTTCCCTAAGAGCTTGTCCAAAAATAACTTTGCCATTTCCACTACAGGCACGACAACATTAATCACTGAGCAAGAGTTAGAATGCTGCTGATGCCGTCATCCTACAAAACCTGGGGTTGCTTTTGGACGAGTCCTAAGAACCATCGGTGAGTGTTACTCATCACACAGTTCAAGAACACATCACCTTTATTTATTCTGCAATGCGGACGAAAGGACTTGAACCTTCACACCTTGCGGTACTAGAACCTAAATCTAGCGCGTCTGCCAATTCCGCCACGTCCGCGTAAGCCGCATTTCCTATAGTAGCAAAAATTTGCTGGTTTGTATCAAATTTTTGGGATTGGGTAATTGGTAGAGTTTTTCCCCATTACCCATAACCCAAATCACTGATGCAGAGGCACCGAGACAGTAAAGGTTGTACCCACGTCCTGTTTGCTATCTACCTCAATCTCACCTCCCTGTAGACCTACACATTGCTTAACAATTAACAGTCCCAAACTGCTTCCAGGAATGGGGGTGATTGTATTTCCTTGATAGAATGTCTGGGATAAAAGTTCGCGATCGGCCAGAGAAATGTCAGTGCCGACATCTTGGACGCGAAAAACAGCGTTCTTCTCCTGGCAAGCGAGGTTAACATGAATTTCACTGCCTTCTGGAGAAGCTTTAACTGCATTAAAGACTAAATTGTGCAGCAGATTCCACAGTAGTTTTTTATCCATAAAGGCGTCTACTGCAAGGCATTCACTGCTAAAGGTGATGTTGTGCTGAAACCCTACCCCTTGCTGTAGCTCTGCGATCAGTTCACGGCAGAACTCAGTTAAATCGAGGACAGAGGGATTTACACTTAATTCTTTAGCTTCAACCTTTTTCACTAATAGCAGGTTGTTTAATAGCTGGTTAATTCGTTTGACGTTGACTTGAATCAGTTGAAGATAATTGAATTGCTTTTCATCTGTCTCTGGCCCAATGTTGCTTTCTAGTAATTTAGTACAAGCAAAAATGTTGTTGAGGGGGATGCGTAGTTCCCGCACTGCCATTGAGACGAAATAAGAAAAGTGGGATTTGAGGGCAATCAGTTCTTCTTCCTTGGCGAGGGCTTCACTGGTAGCGGCGGTGGCAAGCTTTTGCTCGGTAATATCGCGAACGGCGACGACTACCGCCTCTGAGTTGTTATGGATATCACTGATAGGACTAATCGTATATTCATAATCTCGGATGCCATCCACAGTCGGGAAACTCGCTTCATCGGTTATGGGTTGCCCGGTGGCGAATACGAGAGATTGCTGAGCCGCTAAGCGTTCCCTTACCTCGACAGGCAAGTCTAGCTGCTGCCAGGTTTTGCTGATGAAATCACTTTGAGTCAAACCCAATGTCTGTGCTGCTGCCCGGTTAACGTAGATGTATTTTCCAGAGTGATCGCAAACAAAGAACAGTTCAGATGTACTAGAAAGAATATCATTAAGGATTTTCCCTAGCTGTTCGAGTACGGGAGCCAGTTGCTGGTTGGGAGCCTCAATCAGGTGAGCTGAACCGTTTGTCTCTTCTATTGAGGTTACGGCTAAGGGTTTGCTGCCCTGTTGCTGTGCGATCGCTTGCCGCTGTTCAATCGTTTGCTGTTGTGTGGCTTTGAGTCGATGGAGTTCTGTAATGTCCTCCAGCGTACAGGTGACAAAAGCCGGTGCATCTCCCTGGGAAACTACCCGCGAAAAAGTTAGGCGTCCCCATTGCATCGACACGTTAGGATTGTGGAAGTGCTTTTCGATTTGGTAGGTGGAGCGTCGCCCTGCTATCAGTTGATGAAACAGCGCTGTTTCCATCCCTGGCTTATCTAAGTTCAACAACACGGGAATCATTTGGCGTAGTTCTTCACCTGTATAACCCAGCATTTGCTGTAGGGTTGGGTTGCTCTGGATCACGCGCCCTTGATAATCTAGAAGCACAATTCCCATGGTTGAATTTTCAAACATCGAACGGAACAGGCGATGCTCCTGTGGGACTATCCCGTTAGCGCTTGGTAGATAGGGTGACTCCGGATTGGGCGTTGTCAAATCTTGTAACTGCCAGCGTAACCCTACCACTTGGTTTTGGGCATTTTTGATCGGTGCTACGGTAAAGGACGCTCTAAAAGAAGCTCTACGCCAACGCTGAAGCTCGATTTGCCAATTTTTAATAGACTCACCCTTTTGGAACTGACGCAGTTGAGAGTAGAAATCCCGACGCTGCTCAGGAGTAACAACAACCACTAAAGGTTTACCAATCAGACGCTCTGCGGAAATATTGAGCATCTGCGCTGCGGTTTGATTGACTTCTAGAACAGAGGCTTCCTGATCTGTAACTAGATAGCCATCGGGGGCATAGTCAAACAGTTCCTGATAATGTTGGCGCTGCTGCTCAACAGCCTTGCGGCTTTCTAGTAGCGCTTCATTTTGTTGGCGTAATTCCTCCGCGGCGAGTTGCAACTCTTGCAGAGACAGCGACAATTCTTCCAAACTCTGGGTTAGGTAGCCTGGTTGCTGGGTAGGAAATTCATCTGCTTGCTGCCACAGCTTTTCGGACGACTTTGGGAGTTCGTCTACCTGTCGCCACAACGCCTCTAAACGTTGAAGGGACAGCGCTAGCTGTTGGTCAAAAAGTTCTTTGGTCATATAGTATTCAGTGCCTCATCCATTTGTCCTGGCTATGAAGTGCCACCTGTAGCCAGGAAAGTTCTTGTTAATTTCAGGCTTAGCCTTAGGAAAATCGTTGCCAGCAGAGGGGTTGACAAATCAAGCCTGTATCATAGCAAAAAGCAAAAAACGCGATCGCTTTTTGAGTGCTACTCAAAAGGTGAGCGATCGCATTTACTGTTACACAAATATATCTCAGATGTAGAGAGTCCTCCCACCCCTCACCCCCCGTTAGGGAAAGGGGAAGAAATTTCTATGTCTCGTCCTCTTGATTGCGGATACTGCGTACAGTGCCTTCTGGAGCAATATCCCACGCACCGCCAGCGTTACCCGTCAAATCGCAGTCTTCGACAGTGGCTTCACCTTTGTTATAAACAGCGATCGCTTTACCTCCATTTTGATTGATACGGCACCGCCGAACCATTAATTTTGCTCCTTGTCCCACACCAATGCCCGAACTGCCGTTGTTGAAAATATCACAGTCTTCTACTGTCCCTCTAGCATTATTGGATACCCAGATGCCATTCCATTTTCCGGCATAAATTTGGCAGCGTCGGAGGATGGGGTTCGCTGTCGTACCACCAATGGCGATAACACTATAGTTGGAGTTGGCGGTGATATCGCACTCTTCTATCACCAACTGTCCTTGAGAAATATCAACGGCATAGTGTCTTCCTGTCTCACTGAAGGTTAAGCCACGTACCAAGGCATGATCTGCTTGCATCCGGAGGCAATTGGAATCGGCACTTTCGATAATAATGTCTTCTACAGCCCCATCCCCGAGGAGTTCTAGGGGTTTGTCGATGATTAAGCTTTCCCGGTAGAGTCCCGGACGGACTAAAATGCGATCGCTCGGTTGAGCGTTGCGGATGGCTTCTCGAATGGTGCGGTAGTCGCCTTGTCCTTGTAGATCGACAACCCAACCGTCATTTCTGGAAACAGCAGGAGCAGGTTGTGGTGCTGTGGAGGGTTGAGATTTGGGTAAAGTTGAAGTCTCTCCCTGATCAAGCGGTTGAGACAGTTGGGAATCCAAGCGATCGCGTTCCTGAGTTAGTGTAATAACTTGGTGTTGTAGCTGTGAGAGTTGAGAATACAGTTGGGTACGCTCCTGCTGTACACTCAAGAATTGATTTTGCAGTGCCGATAACTCCGATTCGAGAGGAGTACACTCCTGCTGAGCGCTAGTCATTTGGTGCTTGAGTTGTGAGAGTTGAGACTGGAGTTGTTCACACGCCTGATTGTTCGTTTGGCATTGACTTTGTAGTTCTTGAAGTTGAAACTGTAGGTGCTCGCATTCTTGGTTGCTCTGTTCAAACTGATGTTGCAACTTAGAGAGCTGGGAGTGCATTTGGGTACACTCTTGCTGCATACTCACACATTGGAGTTGTAATTCTGATAACTCCGAATGGATTGGCTCACGTTCCTGCTCGATGCCAGAAAATTGGGATTTGAGTTGTGAGAGTTGATGTTGCAGTTGTTCGCTGTGGTGAGTATTGATTTCATCTTGGTTTTGCAGCGCTTGAAGTTGGACGTGTAGCTCCTCCCGCTCTTGATGACTCTGCTCAAATTGAAGGTGTAGCTGCTCAAGTTGAGTATAGAGTTGAGTACGCTCCTGCTGCATACTCACAAATTGGTTTTGTAACTCCGATAACTCCGATTGCAAGGGGGTGTTTTCTTCGGTGGCGATCGCGATTTGCTCACGCAGTTGAAACAGTTGGGAATGTAGGAAGTCACTCTGTTGAGTATTCATTCCCTGTTGGTTTTGTAGTTCTTGAAGTTGGAACTGGAGGTACTCCCGCTCTTGGGTACTCTGCTCAAATTCCTGTTGCAGTTGGGGGAGTTGGGAGTGGATTTGGGTGCGCTCCTGCTGCATACTCACAAATTGTTTTTGTATCTCTGATAGCTCCGATTGCAGAGGGGTGCCTTCTTCTTTGGCAATTGCGATTTGCTCACGCAGTTGGGACAGTTGAGAGTTCAGGTATTGGTTTTCTTCGGTATCAGTTCCTTGTTGGTTTTGTAGTGCTTGGAGTTGGAACTGGAGGTGTTCCCGCTCTTGGTTGCTTTGCTCAAATTCCTGTTGCAGTTGGGACAGTTGAGTGTAGAGTTGAGTACGCTCCTGCTGCATACTCACAAATTGGTTTTGTAGCTCTGATAGCTCCGATTGCAGAGGGGTGCCTTCTTCTTTGGCAATTGCGATTTGCTCACGCAGTTGGGACAGTTGAGAGTTCAGGTATTGGTTTTCTTCGGTATCAGTTCCTTGTTGGTTTTGTAGTGCTTGGAGTTGGAACTGGAGGTGTTCCCGCTCTTGGTTGCTTTGCTCAAATTCCTGTTGCAGTTGGGACAGTTGAGTGTAGAGTTGAGTACGCTCCTGCTGCATACTCACAAATTGGTTTTGTAGCTCTGATAGCTCCGATTGCAGGGGTGTACCTTCTACTGTGGCGATCGCAATTTGTTCGCGCAGTTGGGAGAGTTGGGAGTACTGCTGCTCGTACTCTTGAGCAATCGTTTGTAGTTGAGTCTGTTGTTCGGCAAACTGAACGTTTAGGGAGTCGCGCTCTTGGTGAATTGTCTCTACCTGGGTTTGCAGTTGGGGGAGTTGAGCATGGAGTTGTGTACAATCTTGCGTTGCGCTTTCTAACTGAGATTGGAGTTGGGTGAAAAGAGCGTGTAGTTGCTCACGTTCTTGATGAACGCTTGCCCATTGCGTGTCGAGTTGAGTGAGCTGGGAGTGGAGTTGTTGTCGCTCCTGATCAGCCGCCTCTAGCTGGGATTGTAGCTGTGAGACTTCTGATGCAAAAGAAGGCTGTTCTTGGCGCGATCGCTTCTCCAATTCATCCAACCGGGTTTGGAGCTGTAGTAGAGCCTGTTGTGTACGCTCTTGGCTAGAGCGATATCGTGCGTTTGTACGCTTGTTTGTAACTAACCAAGTGACTATGGCACCAATTATCAATCCTATTAGTACTAGAAGTAATTTGTCCATTGGCTATATTTGGGTGTATATAATAACTTCTCTGCCTTTCCACAGCGCTATGACAGATGCATAGCTATCTCGAGAGAAAATATAGAGAGTCGGGGGTAGAGAAGTAGGATTTTCTGGAGAAGTGGTGGCTGTTTTCTGGCCCATAATGCCTCTATACAAGAAAATCATAAGTCTTCTTGGGCCTGAAGGAAATTCCCATCAGGGCTGCACTTTGACAATATTTTTTTATCGATAAAGCGTGATGGATTTTACTTAAAATCTTAATAGAATAAAGATTGATTTTTAAATGCTTTTGTGTTCTAAATCCCCTGAAAATCTTTAAAGCTATAATTTTTCCTCAAAGAAAGCCTAAATCAATGAGTACCTATTTCTCGCTCATTATTGAGTTTACCCAAGAATTTAAAGTTCTCTAATCTTGATAAGATGCAAATTATCTCCAAGTTCGCTCTGCTCTCTAAACAGCAAAACGAGCCAGCACCATCAAATCCATCTGAGGCATAAAAAAATGTCATTTCATGAACAAAATATCGAGGCATTCACTGAGTTGGTAAAAACTAAGCGATCGCTATTTTCCGAGAGAGATAGAGTCAGTCTAGAAAAACTGGTTGTCAATCTACCTGATGATGAAGAGAAGATATCAGAAGTGATTGCAGCTTGGTACGAACAGCGTCCAAAAATTCTTGATGCTCAGTTAGACATTCTCAACAGCTTGCTGACTGAGGAATTAAATGCCAATCGTTCCATCGCAGCAGCCATTGCCAGAACTGAAGCGCAAGCGGAGAAAGATTGCCGAGAGGAGCTCATCGACGCGATTAAAATCCTCGTCAGATAGGTTGAGGGCACGGCATCCCGTGCCCCTAAGTTTTATACTTCGACTTTCACGCCTCGCCAAAAAGCGACATAGCCTTCAATATTCTTTGCCGCCTCTTTGGTTTGCGGATAGTACCATGCCGCATCCTTATTAACTTGTCCATCCACTACAACATTGTAATAGCTTGCGACACCCTTCCAAGGGCAGGTGGTATGAGTACTGCTTTCTTTGAAATACTCTTGATTGATGGCGTCGGGAGGAAAGTATTGGTTGCCTTCCACAACCTCGCACTTGTCGCTCTCGGCAAGAACCGCTCCATTCCAGATTGCTTTTGGCATTGTTACATTACTTAATAAACTCTCTCCCTACTATTATGACTTGAGTTTGAGATTTAGCAATAACCGTTGAAGCCGAAATTTTGATTGCCCTACTGCCATGTCTACACAAACATCTAGCCGACGCTCAATTGGTTAACCATTAAGTACCTTGATGATGTAGACAAGACGTTATTAGAGGCACAGTGAGCCAACTCACTATTGTAATATTCCCTAACAACATTTACTACTATAGGTGGAAGTGTGAAAAATGTTTGATCTCTGTCTATAATTTTCTCAATGATTGAGCGTCGTTCCAGAGATTTTAAAGCATTGATAAGTTTTGAATCAGAGCCTAGCTGAATATCACTTCGCAATTTTTCTCGGCAGATCGGCTTGTGATTTCTGACTAGATACTTGAGAATTGTCATTTCTGAATCATCTAATCGATCCAACTGTTCAGCTAATTTAGCTTGTAAAGTGTCAGTCACAATTGTTGTATTCCAACTCAAAAATTCGGATATACTGCTATTAAAAAAATCTCGAATAATTGCAATAATTGTGTTTAATGCGAAAGGATTACCTCGATAGAGGCTAATCAATTTTTTCCATTCCTCCTCTTTCCCGGATAAACTATGGTTTACGAATATCTTACTAGCTTCTTCCTGTGGTAATCCATTGAGTTTTAATGAGCAGACAGAGGAAGTTTCTTGTTCTAGAAGTTCCATTTGTATGGGTTTTTCCCAACTATTAAGTACTAAGCAGCTTTGATGTCGTTCTCGTCCCACGGCTGCTAGTAACTCAGTGTAATTCTCATATCCTTTGCGGTACTGCCCTGCTTGAGTACGACTACGCATGAGCATGTGAGCATCATCAAGGATTACCAAACATCGATGCTGGCGTAAACACTCTGTAAAGCGAGAAATTAAAGCTTGGGTGTCTTCTTCTAAATGGCAGGGCTGATCATTGGATAGGAATTGAATTAGGTTGACAAGCAGAGGGTTGAGTGAGGGGGCATACCGTAGCGATCGCCAAATGATATAGTCAAACTCTCCCTGGAGCTCTTGCGCCAGTTTTGCCGATAGAGTTGTTTTCCCAATCCCACCCATACCTAGTAGGGTTACCAGTCGGCACTCCTGTTTTCCAATCCATTGCTTGAGGGTATTCAGTTCGCTGGTGCGTCCATAGAAAATGGAGGTATCCGGTGCATCACCCCAATCATGACAAGGCTTAGGAGTTTTATATCCTGCTACTTCAAGCCATTTAGAAATGTCTCTCCAATTTTTGAGTGTATTTGATTCCCGATTGGTTAGTGCTTCGACGTATCGATACAAACCTTTGGTTAATTCCACACAAAGGGTTCCAGGTGCCCAATGTAGAGCAGTAGCTATTTTCTTAGGAGGGTAACCACACAGCAATCCCCGCAACATTGCCTTTTCAACGGGTGTCAGTTTAATGCTTTTTCCTGCCCCAGTGGCTTTTTGCTGAGCTAGCTCTACATACAATTTTTCTAAATTCCAGAGCGTAGCTGTTTCTATAAACAGCTCATCTTCATACCGATTATCGTTAGATTTCATCATGGGGAGTTCTGTTTAGTCTCACCGAAAGACTACGGGTTCAGTTGGGTTTCAATACATCCATTGATGCCAAATAAGCAGATTGGCTTAATTGAAGAAAAGTATGTAGAGTTCTCTAATTAGTGCTCATACAGGAATAAGCACTTAACTAGATTTATTGGCTTTCTATTACTTAAACCTGCTATGCCTATTTGCATCTACCTACTTAGATTGCAGCTATTCAGGAATGTTTCCCAGATAGAGTTGTAAAACGGTAATGCTCCCTAAATACTTCACAGGCCCAGCTCTGGAAATTATGCTGCTATTTACATAACTTTACTTTTTCCATATCTGGAAAGGAAGCATCATCTAATGTTTGAGCCTTATTCCAGTAGATTTCCAGGACATCTCCACAGATAAACAGGTAACAGTAGAATTAAATATTTACTTTTATAGGAGAAAAAAATGAACATTTATAGCCTGATTTATCTAAGTTTTTAGACGTTATATGACCAGTTACAACATGGACTGGGAATGAACCTAATACAAAAGCCTAATCACTAACTAATGCTCATTAGGTGATTGCTTAATACAGTCCTCGTTACTCTAATTTCAGAGGTCGAGCTAAAAACTGATTGAAAGCTGATTTCACTTCAACGATTACAACATAATTGTGCCTTAGCTAGGCTGCTTTTACAAAGTGGAATACAGTGGGAGCGCTGATGAGCGTAGCCTCAGCCCAAAGTTTATAAGACAACATACAACTGAGTATCGCCGCATCGTTTCCAATAACAGTTTAAAGGCCTGAAATTCAAATTGAGGTAAATGTCATGACTCCAGAAAGAAGTGAACAAGACGCGATTACATTTGAACTCAGCGATGCGGAAGCAGAGGCAATTAAGGGGGGTATGAGCATTCAACTCTCTAGCCTTATTGCTGAGCCAGTAAAGTTTGTAGCCTGCAACTCACCGTTTGTAGCGTGCAACTCACCGTTCGTAGCGTGCAATTCACCGTTTGTAGCTTGTAATTCACCGTTTGTAGCGTGCAATTCACCGTTTGCGTTGTGATGAATCTTTTTTTCATCATGGGTTATTAGTTCTTTGAATTGATTAACTCTCGTCAAAGCAGGGAACAGGGTAAGGGACAAGGAAGAATTCGTTCCCATCTTCCCTCCTGTATGCATGGGGGCGGAAACCCCAACTTATAGAAGTTGGATGTTTTGGTTGGGTTTCAAATCCTCATCCAAGACCTTCTCTGTTTCCTGTTTTCTTTAATTAAAAACAGCAATTACCACCTAAACTTTGGAAGTGTACCCATGAATATAGTCTCTCAACTCACCATTGATGCCCTTAAAGACCATGGAAACGAATCACTAGAGCAGTATGAAGCTAGCTTGAGTGCTGCCTGTGAAGCCCATTCTCCTGCGTTCGGCATGGCTTGGTACGGGAAAAAGTACCGCCAAGTCGCACAAGACCCTATGTGGCTCGCCAATTCGCTGATTGCGAATGCTGCCAAAGAAGGTGAAGGTTCTCAAAAACTGTGGGAGCTAGCAGGTCGCACGGGTGAGTGTAACACGGCTGAGCAGATTCGCCGTCATGCTATTGATGAATCCCGTCACGCTAGTCTGTACATCGCCATGCTTGATATTGCTTTTCCAGGTGCAGTTGACGAGGCGCTTCGTAGCAAACTTTACAGTTTATCGCCCGGTTACACTCTGAAAGATAAACCCCAACAGACATCTCCATCGAATGAGGCCACTGTACTCGATGAACTGATTCAGATGAATCTTGGCGAAATCCGCACTCGGATTCACCAACTCCTGCTTCGACCGGTAATCTTGGCTTACTGCCCTGCGAACAGGCGCGAGAGGTTAGCGCGGATACTCGATTCCTTATTAAGGGATGAGACTCGACATATTGAATACACGGCTCAGTTGATTGAGCAAGCAATTGCTAAGGGAGCTGCTGACTTTGTCTACAAAACCATGCATAATCGACTGGCAGAATTCAACCAAATTACTCTTGATGAAGTGGGAGAACTAAGGTTTGAAGGATGACACTCATGAAGCTCAGCTATCTGATCTGAAAATCCAAGAGTCTAGTACTGAGCAGGAAATCAGAGCAGTTTACCCAGTAATGCATCAACTGCGGGACAATCTTGACCTTGATACTTTTCTTGAGCGTGTCACACGAGCAAAACAAGGAGGTTATCAGTTATTTTGTGCCTGTGTGGGTGAGCGGGTAGTCGGTGTTATTGGCTTACGTATTCAGGATGATTTGTGTTGGGGACATAACCTCTATATTGACGACCTAGTCGTGGATGAAGCTTTGCGTGGAAGAGCCATCGGTAAAGCGTTGATGAGATTTGCCGTGGATTTGGCACGCTCTCAAAAATGCCAGTACGTCCGTCTTGCCAGTGGCATGAGTCGAACTAGGGTACACAAGTTCTATGAACAACTCGGATACGGCAAAACCAGCTTTGCATTTGCTTTGAAGTTGTAAATAGTCGTGAATAGTAAATGTCAGTCTCTATTAAAGTTACAGGGTCTATGTACGATGCTATCTATGCTCGTAAGAGCAAAAGTACGTTACTAGACCAACTCGACATGGAAGTCGTGGGGGATGATGATATCGTTGCCCTTAAGTGTACTGGATTTCTTGCCAAAGGAGATTTAGCACGGTACAAGGCTATCTTGAGGCATCATATCCCGTTGCGATCGCCAAATTCTCACCAAAGAACGCTCCTCGATCTCGGTTGTGGTTCTGGCGGACTGGGACGTTGGTTAGCCCAAGAGTTAGATTTTCAGTTGGTTGGTATTGATTTCTCGAAGGTTGCCATAGAACAAGCTCGTGCCGCCGTCACAGAATCACAAAGCAACCTGATGCGTTTTGAAGTAGCGGATTTTTCTGCAACAGGTTTGGCTAGTGAATCTATTTGGGCCGTCATTTCACTAGACGCACTTTATTTAGCAGCAAATCCGTTGGCGGCTCTAGCGGAGATTCATCGAATTTTGAAGCCTGGTGGACTGTTGATATTTACCGTCTACATCGAATCGGCAGAACACTTAGAAGTTGAGCAACCCAATTGGCTTAATCTGCTTCAAACCAGCGGTTTTTTAGTGACCCAATATGAGGATGTTACTGCTGGCTGGCGTCAACAAATGCAGCAGAAGCACGAACGCCGATGGATGGAACGAGAACGAATTAGAAATGAGCTAGACGAGTTGGGTGAAGCTGAACTTTCAGTGTCCGCAGCTATGCTTGGTTTACAGGGTCGCCCTTCTTTTCTAAAATCTGTCTTTCGGTTCGAGATAGTGGCAATTCGCTGCTGAATTAACCTCCGATTGTCTTCGCTGTAGAAGCTATCTCTTGTGCCTGCCGTTGCTGTTTATAGGGCATCCACAAGGGATGCCCCTACTGGTTTCGGGTATGGCTTCCCACGAATTCGCGCACAACATCATGAATTTAGGGACTCTCGTTCAGGTGGGGGCACCAATCCCCATCTGATACCGAGTTGCGTTCAAAGATACTAGTTGAGACTGACGCACAGACACGGGGACG
>CBKWLJ010000152.1:0-18160 GCA_966675205.1 uncultured bacterium | reverse complement strand
TACCCGGTGGGGCTGATGCGGCTGTTTTAAGGTTACGTCCAGTTGAACAAGAGTTGAACGTTGAAAGTTCAATTCCCCAAACCAACATTCAACCTTCTAACCTGCAACCTTCAACCCCAATAAAAGGGGTTGCTGCCACAGTCGATTGCAATTCCCGTTATGTTTATCTTGACCCCTATGAAGGAGCTAAGGTCGTTGTTGCAGAAGCCGCACGAAACCTCAGTTGTGTAGGGGCACAACCTTTAGCAGTTACTGATAACCTCAATTTTGGCAGTCCAGAAAAGCCGATTGGATACTGGCAGCTAGCATCCGCTTGTCAGGGGATAGCAGAAGCTTGTGGGGAAATGCAAACACCTGTAACGGGTGGTAATGTCTCCCTCTATAACGAAACGCTTGACGCCACTGGTACACCTCAACCCATCTACCCAACGCCTGTGATTGGCATGGTGGGGTTAATACCGGATATTACCCAAGTCTGCGGTCAAGGTTGGCAAGCTGAAGGGGATTTAATTTATCTACTGGGATTGCCCCTAAATGCTTCTACCCCTTACCTCTCACTGGGAGGTTCTGAATACCTAGCAGCAATTCATGGCATCGTGGCGGGTAAACCTCCAATCGTGGATTTTGATTTAGAACGTCGCGTTCAAGCAGTAACCAGGGAAGGCATTGCTCAAGGCTGGGTGCGTTCTGCCCATGACTGTGCAGAGGGAGGACTTGCTGTTGCCTTGGCCGAAGCTTGTATTAGCAGCCAACTGGGTGCGGAAATTAATTTGGGTAAGACGGAGACTTCAGTATCTCGTTGGGATGAGGTTCTGTTTGGTGAAAGTGCCAGTCGTATCCTGGTTTCTGTAAGACCTGAAGAACAAGCTCATTGGGAGGCTTACCTGAAGGAAAATTTGGGAGAGCAGGGGCAACACTGGCAAAGTCTAGGTGTTGTCAAAAACACCACTACAGGTTTACAACTTTTGATAGCCGACAATCAATCGGTGATTAACGCTACGATCGCGAATATGAGCGATCGTTTTACAAACGCTATTTCCAGGCGTTTGACGGTATAGCTTTTTGCCAAATGCTTACAGGCGCGATTCAGCCTGCCTCTACTATTGCGCTGAACCCTTCAGTAATGCTGCTTGCTAATAGCAGCATTCAGGTTCTGTCCAATGCTATTGTTAAAGAATCGTTAAGTTTGGTTAAAAATCAGAATCAGTCACTTGGAAATACAATTTGCTGAGTGACTTTCTGCCCTTATCAGGAGCCTGCCTTACCATGATGCATGACCAATCCCTTTCGTCAAACCCAAATCCGGCACAGTCTAATGAGAGCTATATACAACAACCTGACAAGCCAGAAGAAGCCTGTGGTGTTTTTGGTATCTATGCACCGGGGGAAGATGTCGCCAAACTAACTTACTTTGGTCTTTATGCCCTACAGCACCGAGGACAAGAATCAGCCGGGATTGCCGCCTTTGACGGGGAACAGGTGCATGTATACAAAGAAATGGGACTTGTTTCGCAAGTCTTTAATGAAGCGATATTAGCCACATTGCCAGGAGATATGGCAGTTGGGCATACCCGTTACTCTACCACGGGGTCGAGTCGTGTTGCAAATGCCCAGCCAGCCGTTGTCCAGACTCGATTGGGATCGCTGGCGCTGGCTCACAATGGGAATTTGGTGAATACGGGTGAGTTGCGCGAGTACCTGTTACAGCTCAATTGTAACTTTGTGACGACCACCGATTCAGAAATGATTGCGATCGCAATTGGGGCAGAGGTGGATAGTGGCAAGGAGTGGTTAGATGCTGCTATTAGCGCCTTTGGTCGCTGTTCGGGAGCGTATAGTTTAGTTATTGGTACTCCCGTTGGCATCATGGGAGTCCGCGACCCTAATGGTATTCGTCCTCTAGTTATCGGCACACTGGCAACCAATCCCCAACGCTACGTCTTAGCATCCGAAACCTGCGGCTTAGACATTATCGGTGCAGAATACTTGCGGGATGTTGAACCAGGAGAGTTAGTTTGGATTACCGAAGATGGCTTGGCATCTTTTCACTGGAGTCCTAAACCCCAGCCAAAGCTTTGCATCTTTGAGATGATTTACTTTGCCAGGCCCGATAGTGTCATGCATGATGAAACGCTGTACAGCTATCGGTTAAAGTTAGGGCGCTATCTGGCACAAGAATCACCCGTAGAGGCTGATATTGTCATTGGTGTACCCGACTCTGGTATTCCAGCCGCGATTGGTTTTTCCCAAAAATCTGGCATTCCTTATGCAGAAGGGTTAATTAAAAATCGCTATGTAGGTCGCACCTTCATCCAACCGACCCAAACCATGCGAGAATCCGGCATCCGCATGAAACTCAATCCTCTAAAAGATGTCTTAGCAGGAAAACGAGTGGTCATCGTAGATGACTCGATTGTCCGAGGAACAACCAGCCGCAAAATTGTCAAAGCGCTACGAGATGCTGGTGCTACTGAGGTTCATATGCGAATCTCCTCACCGCCCGTGACTCACCCTTGCTTCTATGGAATTGATACAGATAGCCAAGACCAATTGATTGCAGCGACCAAGTCAGTCGCAGACATTTCCGAGCAAATTGGTGTAGATACCCTAGCGTATCTCACTTGGCAAGGAATGCTTGAAGCCACGGGAGAAAATCCCAACAGCTTCTGTACCGCTTGTTTCACAGGGGATTACCCGATTCAGGTGCCAGAACTGCTCAAGCGTTCTAAGCTGATGTTGGAAAAGATGGAAAAAGTAGTTACGGTTTAAACGTTTCTATTGGTTCATAGCTGAGAAAGGCCGTAGGGTGACATAACCGCCCTATGGCTTTTCGATTAGGGATTCCAGCTTTAACTGGAATGCAGATTTAATCGTTTGCCTGGAGCTGTGTTTCTCCCAAATACTTTTTCAAATAAGGGGAAAACACTTCATAAATTAGGGTGAGAGGCTGTCCGTGATGCCAAAACAAGTAGTGGCGACCCCAAAATGGCCCTTTCTCCCCAAAAGCCAGCTCTAATGCTGGTGAGTGACCATAATAAATTCCTTGAATATCTCGATACAGTTCACTCCTCAGCCGAGCAAGGCTTGCCCAAATGGGTATATTCCGATTTTGCAAATACTCATCTACATGATTAGCATCCCACCAAGAAGCAGCGTAGGCAAGCCGCTGACCCGAAGCCTTGCGTAACCAGACTTGTCGCCGCAGCCTTGGCCCTGGTACGGCTTGAATTTGTTTGGGGGCACCATCATCAGACATCCCAATAATCGTCATGTCGATGACATCTACTTCTGTGGGTTCAGTAGTTAAAAGTTGCAGGTGGCGTGTAGGAGAACCATCCCCTAACATTAATATTTGCCAAGCTGGTGCAAGCTGGCTGTGGGGTAATCCTTGCTGAACAACTTCCTCTCCTCCCTCCCAGATGGGGTCAAGAGCGTACCAAGTGGTTGATACATTGGCGTTGTTTGGGTGTTTAAATGTGGCAGTCAAGGGCTTTACAAAACTTAACCTCTACACCAATCATGATAGCGCCCTTAGCTCATTTATCTCAGTTACTGAGTCTGAGGCAATTTGAGTTGAAGGCTTGAAGGTTAAGAATTTCTGCTTCTTTGGGTATGACAGTCCATGAAGTATATCGCTGCATTTCTCCCCATGCCTCTACTTCCTTGGGGGAGAATCAAACTACTGAGTGCGATCGCATTTTCCTAATTCACTAGGGTTTGGCGAGTTGTAATTAACCCAACCTTTTCCTGAGTTAACACACTTCGTTGCTAGTGATTTTATGGATTGGATAATTTAACAATGCGGATGGCGAGACTCGAACTCGCAAGGCAATGCCACACGCCCCTCAAACGTGCGCGTATACCAATTCCGCCACATCCGCGCATTTGCATTTCTATAGTATAGCAAAAAATTTGTTTTCTGCAATCTAGTTTGTTGATCTTCTCAAATTCCAACGTATGCTCTTTCGACCTATCGCTTCAGCAAGGCTGGAACTTGAGGAACTGTGAAACTAGTTCTAGGAGAGACAATTAGGCGGTTTGCTCTTGTTTCCTGTCCTTGAGAAAGTGCAGATGTAAGTCCAAGTGCATGTACGAACTCATGTATGAGAGCAAGGCGTAGATGAAAACAGCGATGCCGAGCATTTCCAGAAACTCTTCTAAGGTGGCTATGAGCATATAGGGAAAACTAGGCACGAACGGCTCAACGATGTTAGTAAACATATTCGTAGAGTCTGCATATAAAGCCCCTAACATTTCTACACCAAGGGCACCGAGGACATATATGGCTCCAGCAGTCAAAAACGAGCGTCGCGTCTTAGCCGGAAGATGAGTGAGAAATCGCAAAAATACCAGTCCGCAAATCAGTACAAAAATTGTGCCCGGTATTACCCAAGCGAAAAAAAGTGCACCTTTTGTATTTAGGCTTGCAAAGGTATCGTTGAATGTTTCGTGAACGCTAACAGCCTCATCCCAAAACAGATAGAAAAACAGAGCTGATAAAGCTCCCCAATGAAGAACATAACGCTTCCCTGTAGCTTTCTTGATGTATGTGATAGTTGCCAGTAAAACTGAACAAAGCAGTAAGGAACACGCAGAGTAGAGAGCAGGAACATTTTTCTCGGTATCCACATAGAACCACCAGGCAAACTTATCTCTCAAAGGATACTCCGGCAGAAAATGCAGAGAGAACGAGCCAAAAAGACTGATGGCGATTAAACCGAGGATGAGAACAACCAAGAACTGGAAACTTTTCTTGGGAGATAAAGGGACTTTGAACTCACGAGAATTCGCCGCTAAAGGCTGTAACGCTGCTAACTCTTCCGCTTCGGATTCTCTAGTTCGGTGATCAACACTTAGGCGAGGATTGCTGATCATATTCTGAGCAGGCTGCTGTCTGGAAAATTTTTCTCGCTCTGGCACAATCACTTTTTCTACCAAGTACTCAATGGTTTGCTGCTCAACCCAGCCGTGAGACACCAGAATTTCACCCAAACGCCTACCACTTTGTTTTTGCTCCTTGAGTGCTGTGTCTACTTGCTCGCGAGTAACAATACCGGCTTCCACCAGATACCGTCCAATAGGCTTTCTCTGAAGCTTACTGGTGCCCATACAATGATTTTCCTGCATGTACCAAATTCCAATGACTACAATGAGGACGCAAACAAGCTGAGGTCCGCTTTGATACTGGTATATGCACCCAAACGAGGCGATTTAGTACGACAAAATGAATAAAAAATCAACCAACAATAAGTTAAGGTGTTGTTAACGCAAATCTAACATAACTGAATAGCTATGGAGCTTGTAATCTACCTAAAGTAAGAGATCAAAAAAAAATTGAGTACAGGCGATCGCATCAAGACTGCCCTTTGAACCTCACTCAAGAAAGCAGGCAGCAAGAACAGTTCTGATTGAAGCAAAACTTAACAATGATTGGGTTCTAGGAAGCGAAGGCAAACTCTAGCCAAGTGATGGAGGTAGCCGATTTAGCCGCTAGGTTTAGCGATAGGATACGAGTTTACGGAAAAAGTACAAACAGAGTACGCGATCGCCTTTATCCTATCTGATACGGATTTAGTAGCGCTGTTCTATGCAACTTTCAAAAATCTTGATTGCCAATCGTGGGGAAATCGCCCTGCGGATACTCCGAACCTGTGAAGAAATGGGCATTGCCACCGTTGCCGTTCACTCCACCATTGATCGGCACGCCCTTCACGTCCAGCTAGCAGACGAAGCCGTTTGCATCGGCGAATCTCCTAGTAACAAAAGTTATCTCAACATCCCCAACATCATTGCCGCAGCCCTAACACGCAACGCTACTGCCATTCATCCGGGTTATGGTTTTCTGGCAGAAAATGCCCGTTTTGCCGAAATTTGTGCTGATCATCAAATTTCCTTTATTGGTCCGACCCCAGAAGCCATTCGGGCAATGGGTGACAAATCCACTGCCAAAGAAACAATGATTCGGGCTGGCGTCCCTACCGTACCGGGTAGTGATGGACTGATCATGAGCGAGGGAGAAGCGCTCCGCATCGCCCGGAAAATTGGCTATCCCGTCATGATCAAAGCCACAGCAGGAGGAGGGGGACGAGGAATGCGCTTAGTCCGAGACGAGAGCGAACTCCCCAAACTCTTTCTCGCCGCTCAAGGAGAAGCAGAAGCCGCCTTTGGCAATTCTGGTGTTTATCTAGAAAAATTCATCGAGCGTCCCCGCCATATCGAGTTTCAAATCTTAGCCGACAGTTACGGTAACGTAATTCATCTCGGGGAACGTGATTGCTCTATCCAACGACGTCACCAAAAACTCCTTGAAGAAGCTCCTAGCCCCGCTCTCACTCCAGAACTGCGAGAAAAAATGGGAAGGGCCGCAGTAATGGCTGCTAAATCCATCAACTATATAGGAGCGGGTACCGTTGAATTTCTCCTCGATCAATCTGGGGACTTCTACTTTATGGAAATGAATACCCGCATTCAAGTTGAACATCCCGTGACTGAGATGATTGCCGGGTTAGACCTGATTGCCGAACAAATCCGTGTCGCTCAAGGAGAGAAATTACCACTGACCCAAGACCAAGTCGTCCTCAAAGGTCATGCCATTGAATGTCGAATTAATGCTGAAGACCCCGATCGCAGTTTCCGTCCTCAACCTGGACGAATTAGCGGTTATTTACCACCAGGAGGCCCAGGTGTTCGTATGGATTCCCATGTCTATACCGATTACGAAATTCCGCCCTACTATGATTCGTTAATTGGCAAATTAATTGTTTGGGGGCCTAACCGGGACGCAGCGATTAGACGGATGAAACGGGCATTACGGGAATGTGCGATTACGGGGGTTCCGACCACCATCGGCTTCCATCAAAAGATTTTGGAAACACCGGCTTTTCTTAAGGGGGAGGTTTATACCAATTTTGTCGAACAGATGATGCTCTCCACGAACGGTTAAAGATGGGAGAGAGAAAAGTGTGAAGTATAAAGTATGAGGCAAGCTCATCCTACGTCTAGGCACGCAAGCATTCTTTGTACTTCAAACTTTTCAGTGCATCATCCTCAGTAGTCCCTGCTGACCCAAAAGAACCTCCCGGAGCAGGCTGAAAATCCCCACCCAAATAATGGGTGTAATGTCAACTCCCCCCAGTGGAGGAATGACTTTGCGTACGGGCGCCAAAAAAGGTTCTGTTGGCCAAGCCACTAGATTGAAGGGCAAGCGATTCAAGTCTACCTGAGGATACCAGGTGAGAACGATGCGGAAGATAAACAGAAAGATCATCAGTCCGAGTAACGGGCCAAGAATCCAAATTGCCACAGTAGAAGCCGTCATGAGTTGTTCTGGATAAAGGTCAAGCCTTCAGTAGAAGTGCAGGCTAAAGTCAGCTTTTGAGCCTAGCGATACTTAAATTTTAAAGGGTATATCTACATGAATGTTAACGAGGTTTTCAGAAACACATAGAAGAAGCCTTAGGGGGTAAGGGAGGCTGTTTATCCGTTCTCGTTCTATTCCTCAAGTGCCTTAGCTTCAACTGCATCAGTGACCATCGCTCTGTTTTCTTTCGCCGGATCTGACTTCTCAAGAAACTCTCAGACCATTAGAATTATTATGAAGAATATCAAAAAGGGTTGAAATTCTATGACGCCTTCGTTAGCAAACTTTTTGTGGAGTCTTGTTTGGGGTGCTGCGATTGTGGTTATTCCCGCGACAGTCGCACTCATCTTTATTAGCCAAAAGGATAAGATCCAGCGCTCTTAAGCTGGATGCGTGAGTTGTTGACAAATTGACACAGGTACAGGGCAGCAAGTCACTAAGCTGCCCTATTTTGTTGATGTTTACAGGTTATCCTACTATTGGGTGTCAACTATCCCAGGAGGCAAAAGAACTTAAGCCGACATCCAGCTAAACGATCAGTGAGCAAGCTGATTCTCCAAGTCTCGCTAAACTAGAAATTTAACCCTTAATTCGTCTAATTGGTAAAAAAAGCCTTCTAATAATAAAATGCATTGCCTGTGCAATTTATCCCTAGTTATCGAAATGCGAGGGATAGATTGCTAGCTTGGTATAAGGATAACTCGCTACCATAGGACTGACTTAGGAGAGCAGCAATGGTAAATTTTGGGCTGAATTCAGCCAGTATTTTAGGGATTTTTCTGGCCGTTGCAGGAGCAGCACTCTATTTTATGCGCTCTGTACGACCAGAGTTGTCACGAGACCAGGATATCTTTTTTGCCGCCGTAGGACTATTGTGCGGTTTTATTCTTTTATTCCAAGGATGGCGACTCGATCCCATTCTGCAATTTGGTCAGTTTCTCTTAACGGGTACAACAGTCTTTTTCGCTTACGAGGCTATTCGTTTGCGGGGCGTGGCAACAAAAGTAGTCAAAGAGAGAACGCCAATTGTAGATGAAGAGCGACCTGTAAGCAAAGCATATCGATACGAACCGGAACCAGAGTACTACGAGCAAATCGAGCCGGAGGAAGAGCGATATGTCAATCGTCGTCTTCGAGGAACGGCAACGGAAGACCCTTATAACAGTCGTACAGAGGAATCTCGTCGTCTGAGAAGTCGAACAAATTCAGACCGACTAGGAGCGGGAGAGCAACCGCCCAAACGCCGTCCTCGTCCTACGAGTCGCTCAACGGAACCCCCCGTAGAAAGGTGGGATGCTCAATTAGATTCTAGAGACACCAGCGAATGGGAGGACACCTCGCCTCGCCGCACCCGTTCTCGTCCCGCGACTCGCCCAGATAGCAGTGATCAAGAAGTTCCTTCTAAACCAAGACGGCGTCGTCCCCGTCAAGAGTCGGGCTCGACTTCAGCTTACAGAGAGACGGATACGTCATCAAAAGGTGATTATGTTGATTACCAACCCATAGATGAAGACCAAAGTAATAATCCAGGACGTTTTGATTACTAAGCGATCGCACAGATGATTTTCAAGAACTTCTTTTTAAGCTATGAAAAGAAGATATGCCATCTTGAAACCTTCATCCTGTCGGGAACCTAGAAAACGTGTTGGTCAGCCTCTTATCAGTAAAGCTCAAAAACAGGCGGGGCTACCTGTACCCCAGAAGAAAATGGACTGGTGGACAGGTATTTCGTTGGGGGCTAAGTCGGGGGATGGGATTGGGCCTGACGAGTATCATTGCCGCTTGTAGCCCAACCAATATTGTTCAGGAACCCACTGTTCTCAACAGCCGCTACACAAACGAGCAACCGGCCTTGAGCGGCGATGGTCAATTTATTGCTTTTGTATCTAACCGGGATGGCGATCGCAAATTAGTGCTGTATGACTTGCAAAAACGGTATTTTGTAGATCTGCCGCACTTAAATCGACCGAATGCGATCGCAGAAAATCCCAGTCTGAGCCGAACTGGTCGCTATATTGTCTATATCTCTAGCGACCAAGGACGCCCAGAAATTTATCTTTACGACCGCATCACTCAGCGACCTCAAATGCTCACCAATGGTTATCGGGGTTGGGTGCGAAATCCTAGTATTAGTCCTGATGGTCGCTACATTGTATTTGAAACAAGTCGTCGGGGTCAGTGGGATATTGAAGTCTTAGATCGAGGGGCGAATGTTGAATTAGATATTTCAGATGGGAGACGATATTCCCGACCCTAAGAAAACATTCGCTGAAATAAATGGGGGTGTGGTTATACAGCAGTTGGTGATGTCGAGAAAATTTCTCCACGTCTCTACGCCAATCTCAACCCACAACTTACGACCACACCCAATTGATGGAGAGCGTAGCGGTGCCAAGCACAGGCTAGGATAAGAAAGCTACTCCATCTAGCTGTTCTTCTTAATATTTAAATCATTCAAACTTTTACCTTGTTCGTGAATCGTTTCATCGGACTATCAGTAGCAGCTACCCTAACAGGTCTAATAGCAAGCTGCACGAGTGGAACCCGCCTGATCGATTTTCCCTTCGATCCAGGAGGGCGAAGTTTAAATAGTGCAGCCTCAGAATTAACGCCCCAAGTGTCAGGGCGATATATTGTTTTTGTTTCGGATCGGGGTGGAAGTCAGGATGTTTATCTGTATGACACCAATACTCGGTATTTGATTGATTTGCCAGGACTTAATTCCCTGGATATGATTGCTTCTCACCCAGATGTCACTGAAGATGGTAGAACGATTGTATTTGCTGGAATTCGTAATGGACGTTCCGGCATCTATCTTTACAACTGGAACACTAATCAGTTACGAAACCTCACAGAAAATCTGAAAGCCGAAGTGCGTCATCCCACCATTAGTGCAGATGGCAGTACGATTGCGTTTGAATCGAGCCAGAATGGTAAATGGGAAATCGTTGTTTATGACCGATCTGGGAAACCCCTAGCTCTGCCAACTGCAAATTCATTCACTAGTCCTTAGTCATTCGTCATTGGGGCACATCATTGATTGATAAAGTTCTGGGTTGAAGAGTCTGTGATATCTAGACGCACTCATAACCCAAAACGCTAAAAGTCCTTCAAAATAGACATTGCTGGAAACATGAGTACCAAACGCCTGCGTCTGACCACATCGGGAAGGATTGCTATCGCAGCGGCTATCGGTGCTACTACCTTAATTGCGATCGCTCCTATTGATTTTCTGCCTTCATCGATACAGCCAAATCGTGCCTTGGCTCAAGACATTGATGAGCAAATTAACATTCGAGTCTATCAACAAGCTAGCCCAGCCGTTGTTTCAATTGAAACAGGAGATGGCGCAGGGAGCGGCAGTATTATCAGTCGTGATGGGCTGATTTTAACGAATGCTCATGTTGTTGATCAGGCACGTACCGTCGAGGTTACTTTAGCGGATGGTCGCCAATTTTTAGCCGATGTCATTGGCTTTGGCGAAAATGGTCTGGATTTGGCTGTTTTAAAACTTCGAGGGGCAAATAATCTCCCGACCATTACCTTATCGAGTAGCCCCGTACAAGTGGGACAGCGAGCGTTTGCGATTGGGAATCCCTTTGGTCGATTTCAGGGAACTTTCACCACTGGGATTATTAGCCGTATTGATCGAGAGCGTGGCTTGATTCAAACGGATGCTGCTATCAATCCCGGTAATTCTGGGGGGCCGCTGCTCAATAGTCAGGGGGAATTGATTGGCGTTAATACTGCGATCTTTACAGGAAGCCGCAATGGTGGCAATATTGGCATTGGTTTTGCGATCGCTGTTGATCGTATCCAACCTTTTTTGACTGCAGTACGTTCCGGACGCGCTCCCCAGACAGCTCAGCGTCAAGGCCCTGATCCGGGTGATACTCCCCCCAAACTCCTAGCACTCAATGGTTCTATCATCACGGGCAGGCTAGGTCGAGGCAGCAATGTTTTACCCGTCGATAATAGCTTCTTTGACCTTTATACCTTTGAAGGGCGAATCGGTCAGCGCGTCCAAATCGATATGGTCAGCCGGGAAATAGACTCCTTCTTGATTTTGCTCGATGCCAACGGCAACGCAGTGGCTCAAGACGATGATAGCGGTGGAGGTTCTAATGCCAGAATTGTCGCCACTCTACCTGCTGATGGCACTTACTTGTTAATGGCCAACTCTTATGAGGCAGGACAAGCGGGAACCTATGGCTTAAGAGCGCAGGCAACAGCAACGGGTCGAGGCAATTCCGTAACTCAGGAGCGCAATATCTTACGGCAACAAGGTATTCTGGGGCCTGGTTCTTTTATCTTGCCTTCTGATGGGAGTTTGTTTAAAGTCCACACTTTTGAAGGTCGCGCTGGTCAGTCAGTAACCATTAATGTATCCAGTCCTGATTTTAAAACTTATCTCGCCCTGCTTGATCCCAGTGGTCAATCTCTAGGCGAAACAGAAGAAATCAGTCAAACAAGTAACGATTCGCAACTGATTGTTACTCTACCTCGGACTGGCATCTATCGGGTCATTGTCAATGCTTATGATAGGCGGGGTCGGGGTCGATATGTTTTGACAATCCGCAATTAATACGAAGTTACATTCAATGATAAGCTGCTCCACATCTAGGCAAGCATGATCATGTTTTTCAAATTCTTGTGGGATGAGCAAGATGCCCGTTTCAACTACACCATTTCAATGGGGAATAAGTTCGTAGTTGAGAAAGACGCTCCGGAGGCGGAGACGCTCCATAAAATGAATGTGCTACATATGAGTGCAATTTGGGATAAAAACTAGGGTAGGCCAAGCAATAGATGATAGTGTTGGCGAATTAATGAGAGGTCTATCCCCTCACGTCTCCAAAACTCTAATTTTTCCCGCCGTAGTGGTAGGTCTTGTGCCTGATCCTCTTGTTTATAGGGCATCCACGAGGGATGCCCCTACTCCTGGTATTGGGTATGACCGCCTACGAATTCGCCAACAACATCATAGATATCCTTCCTAATCCCTAGTTGGAGCACAACATCTTCGTTTCTATCTTTTTATATAGGTGTTGGTTCCTGTGAAGCCCCTAGATTTGAGCGGGGGGTTAAATTACTGCTTCTTCGCCTGCTGATGGGGGTCAACTCACCTCAAACCCAGCCAACTTAATAACCCTTGACCTGTGAGCAATTCCAGTAACAGTAAACCGACAAAACCAATCATGGCAAATCGCCCGTTGATTTGTTCGGCATAAGCAGTCCAACCAAAAGTAGGTTCGGGTTGGTTGATAGATTCTTCAGAAGAGGAAGTTGCAGGGGAGATTTCGCTATTACTCATGGCTGGGATACACGCTCCTCCTCAGTTGCCTCAGACTCTAATCTTTGCACGGATTCAATTAGCGATCGCACTTGGGCTGTTCCTGCGGATGACTCAAACCCCAATGGGAATTTCCCTCGAGCTAACATTCGCAGTCCCAATGGACCTAAACTAATCAATCCTTTAATATCCCGGAAAGAATTGCCAACCACTTGCACACCAAACTGGCGTTCATCAATCCAACCCCCTTTTTTGACCAAATTAATCAAAACTTTGCGGTGGCGGATGGGGCGACTGGCTTGAGCATCCTTGCGATCGAGAATTTCTTGTTTAATTTTACCGATTTGATCCATGGGGGCAACTTCCATTGGGCAAACCGCATTACACATGAAACAGCGAGTGCAACCCCAAACTCCTTGAGTTCCTTGATTGTATTTTTCCAGGCGGTTTTCGGTTACAGCGTCACGAGAATCTGCTATCATGCGTTGGGCCTTAGCTAAAGCATGAGGACCCACAAAATCTGAGTTAACTTCACGAGCATTGCACTCAGAATAGCAAGCTCCACAGAGAATACAATTACCCGTCTGATCTAAACGCGATCGCTCTTCGGGAGTTTGTAAAAATTCTCGCTCGGGTATTGCCCTTGCTCCCGTACTGACATAGGGATCAACCGCTTCTAAATTATCCCAGAAGCTCCCCATATCTACTACTAAATCTTTAATCACCGGCATATTACCCATTGGTGCAATGGTAATCTCCGGAATTTCAGATAAGTTGGTAGGAGATTGCTGCCTTTTGAGCTCACTCCCCACATTTTCCTTACAAGCTAAAGCTGAGCGACCATTAATTCGCATGGCACAGCTTCCGCAAATTGTGTTGCGACAATTCTTACGAAAAGCAAGCGTCCCATCTTGCTCCCACTTAATACGATTCAGACATTCCAGAATCGTGTTTCCTGCCTCCACTTCCAGCACATAAGTCTGGATAACAGGGGCACAGTTTTGGGACTGTCGAGTAATTTTAAAACAAACTTGCATATTGACAAGCTCTTATTTATCCAAACGCCTACATCAACGCTCACCACTCCACAAGTCAAAAGACAAACACTGGCAACTTCTCACCCGATCTGTCACTCCATATAATAGGTGGAGATTTTTGGATCACTGCCTATAGTCTAAGACACAAGTGGCAACGTCTTATACTAGAATGCTTCTATTTTGATCGATCATCACCCGAAATAGCCATAGGGAGAATTTCACTTTTAGAAGCGAACAGTGAGTTGTAGAAAAATCTGCAATTGCTAAAATGCATGAAGATTGGAACAAATGATCGAAAAACACTTGTCAATATAGAGAGATTTAACGATATATTTTTTATAGAGCTCTCATAGCTTGTCTGAAAAAGACCAATACCATCCTGAAAGTTGAAGGATATTTTCCAAGATTATGACCGAAACCTCAACCACTCCCCTTACCGGGAAAGCCTTACTTCAAAAAGTAAAAGAGCTGTCTCACTTGCCTCGGCGAGAAACAGCAAAACGCTGCGGCTATTACACTGTAACTAAAAACGACCAAACCCGCGTCAATTTAACAGATTTTTATGATGCTGTTCTTGCCGCTAAGGGGGTTCCTCTCGATCCAGAAGGAACAAAAGATGGTCGTGGACGTGAACCGACCTATCGTGTAAGTGTCCATAAAAATGGTCAAATTGTTATTGGTGCGACCTACACTCAGGCAATGGGATTAAAGCCGGGTGATGAATTTGAAATTAAACTGGGCTACAAGCATATCCATCTGAAACAAGTAGATGGAGACCCAAGCCGGTCTGCTGAAGATCAAGAGCTGGAACCTCTAGAGGTATAATCAGTTTTTTTTCAAGGATGGACGATTAAATTTTTCCATCCGTTGCCCTGTGCCAGAAAAATTTGTGGCTCCTCACAATTTGCCCCTCTCGCCAATGGCTATTTTCAATTGGGCAGCTAACCGCTGGTTGATGTCGTTAATGGCATCAACAGCACTTGTAAAAGTAGCGGCTTTTTTCATCGCTTGGGCCGCGCTTTGGCTGCCTTTGGCAATTCCCATCGCTACAGTACTAAAATGGCGTCCTTCTGAGCCTCTAGCCGCACAGCAAAAATTGCCATTACTCGCCGCACTCTACTTAGTAGCCCCCCTAATTTTATGGGGGGCTTCTTGGGTAGATCATGTACCTTTTTCTGATTACGGCTTAGAGCAGAATATAACGGTTTTGATTTCACTTGTACAAGGATTAAGTTTAAGTCTTCTGAGCATAATCCTCATATTTCTCGGTCAGAGTTTTTTGGGTTGGATCGAGTGGCACACCGAAAATTGGCAGCGATTAGTACAAGTATTACTGCCAGTACTATTGTTAGGTTTATGGATTGGTGTGACAGAAGAGCTAGTTTTTCGGGGATTTTTACTTAATAAATTTCAACAAGATTACTCAATTGGGGTAGCGGCTGCAATTTCGAGCCTAATTTTTGCGCTATTACACCTTATTTGGGAACAAAAAAATACACTGCCTCAGTTGCCCGGACTCTGGTTAATGGGCATGGTACTTGTGTTGGCTCGATGGGTAGATGGAGGGAGCTTGGGTTTAGCATGGGGGCTTCATGCAGGTTGGATTTGGGGTTTAACTTGCCTGGATTCGGCTCAGTTGATTTCCTATACAGGCAAAGGTCCGATTTGGATCACAGGTTTGGGAGAAAACCCCTTAGCAGGAGTTGCGGGTTTCTTGTGTTTACTGGGAGTTGGCGCTTTACTATTATTTCTTCTGCATTACCCCTTCTTTACTAATTTTTAGATTTATTTTTGCTGAACGAGAATGGCGGCAAAGATAAGTTAAAGAAAACTCCTGAACTCCTGAACAAAGTTATAGAAGAAAGTTTACGGCTGGTTGGATAAACCAAGAATTTCCCGCGTGAGAGCAAAGCGTAGTCGTGGGATGATCAAAAAAGATGGCTCATAATGGAGGTGATCAGGCGATCGCAATCTGCCCAATCCAGTACTTCCGGTCTGAGGTCTACTAATTGATCTAAAATCGGCGCAACGATTTGAGCCGTATTGAGCTGGTTAATTTTTCGCCTTGCTTTCATCAACGCTTGGCTATGATTCCGGTACGTTGTTTTTTCGGTTAGTCGTTCCCAACTCCACACCGCCGGATTTTCTTGGCAATCCAGGTTCATGAGCTCCCAACACCAACCCTCTCCTTGGGGACAAGGAAAAGCACGAAGGAAAAAACCTCGGTAAACCTGCCAACTGCCTCTGTCAATCCAGCCACGAGCATCGGCTATCGCCTCAGCAACGGTTGGTAAGTAGCAGTTGCTATAGCCAACAAAAAAATTGCATCCCGGTGGCTTCAGGCTGGAAAAAAAGCCTTTTCCTTTGATAAAGGAAGGCCTGATCTGAATTTTCCAACCTTTATACACTTGAGATGCGATCGCACCCATTGGTTTTCCCCTGAAGAATCGATAACTAGACTTTTTTAGGGCAAGAGTTGAGAAAAAATCAAGAGGTTGCGATCGCTGATATTAACAAGTAATTGTTTACCTTAACCGTTTTTGACTAAAACACCAGGTTCTTTCTGGATGGGTAGGGCATCTAAAATATCAGTTTGGGCACAATACTTTAAATCCTCATAGCAACTTAGACGCCCTAAGCGTTTTCCATGGCTGGCGTGGTGGAGCAATTCTAATAATTGGTCTTTCCACTGCTGATAAAGTGCGATCGCACCCATAACTTCATCATTCCCGGCTAGTTCATCTAGAGGACAGTTGAGTTTTTCCAGAATGCTGTGAGCGATCGCACCCGCACACACTGTATCTTCTAGAGAGAAACTCCCTTCCCAACCCGAACCAACTAGCCAGAGCGTTTCGGGTTGTTGTGCTAAAACATACTGCACAACTGCCTGACGATTGACCAATGCAGCAGCTAAAACGACGGGAGCATTCTGCACGCATTGTAAAGCACGAGTTCCATTCGTGGTACTGATAAACAATCGTCGTCCTTGGACACGTTCGGGAGTGCAATCCAGAGGAGAGTTACCCAAATCATATCCAGCTACCATTGCACCGCCTCGTTCTCCAGCACGCAGGCGTTTTTCTAGAGGCCACTGTTCACTGACGTGCATCAACTTATCCAGATCGCTGAAAACTTGAACAGCCTCTGCACCCGCCTGTAAAGCGGTTGCCATCGTTGTTGTGGCTCGCAAAACATCAATAGCGATCGCACAATCGGGTACTTTATCGGTCGGAGTCAGTTCGGGGGTGTGGTAAACGAATAGCTTCACGGGCTGGCTGTACCTAATTTTTTAAGTGCCGAGATAACATTCTAGGGTCAGCGTAACCCAATCTGTAAATATGCTTAATGATACTATTTTTCAACGGGACGGATGGCCGTCACCAAAGTCACAGGATTTAGGGGAGTAAAGCGAGTGAGTTCTCCTATCGGTACAGAACGCGATAACTGAACTTGTAATAATCGATAAGTCCAGTGGTGGGAGTGGAACCAGTCAAGACAACAGCCAAGATGTTCCAAAGTGGCTAAAGCCAGCACGATAATGCCACCAGGCGCTAAACGCAGGCTACAAGTATCGAGAATGGCATTGAGATGGCCACCACTGCCGCCAATAAAAATACGATGGGGTGACGGAAGATGGTGCAAAATCTCCGGTGCACTGCCGTGAATGGAGGTGACGTTTTTGACGTGGAGACGTTGGCAGTTTTGTGCAATCAGGGTATTCCCGATCGCTGTTTTTTCGATCGCATAGACATGAGATGCGTCCGACAACCGAGCTATCTCAATTGCCACCGAACCCGTTCCCGCGCCGATGTCCCAGATGGTTAGCTTGGGTTGCAGCGCCAGTTCTCCTAAAACAAGTAGCCGGACTTCGCGCTTTGTCATCAAACCGGGGCGATCGCTAAAACTCACAAATGTTTCGTCTGCTAGCCCCAACAAAGGCAGGGAATCGAGATCGAGGGGTTGGTTATCCGGCTCTGACTTACGGAGTAATACTACAACATTGAGGGGGGCAAATGTTTGCTGCGATAAATCCTCTACTGATCGATGCTGCACTTGCTCATTCGGGCCTCCCAAGTTTTCACACACCCAAAAGTCGTAACGCTTAGATAAGCCTAATCCGATTAACAAACGTGCGATCGCATTTGGTGTATTTGTCTTATCCGTTAGTACTGCAATCTTTTCCACTCCTTGCTGGAGTGTGGCTGTTAATTGCTCTAAGGAACGTCCATGAGCACTAATGGTAGAGGCATCTTGCCAAGGAACTTTAATTCGGTTGAACGCCAATGCCACCGCACTAAGATGGGGATGAAAGGTGAGTTGATCCGGTGGCAGTTCCTCAATTAGCAGTCGTCCCAAGCCAAAAAAAAGGGGATCGCCGCTAACCAATACAACAATACTCTTGTTGGCGTCACTCACTGCGATTTGCTCACGAAGCTCTCGAATGGCTTGGGTAGAATCTTTGAGCACTAG
>CBKWLJ010000151.1:0-18182 GCA_966675205.1 uncultured bacterium | reverse complement strand
AAGGTGACCCCGAACTCGTCAGTACTGAGGGTACGGTAGACGGAGGCATCTGCCGTTTTAGGGCGGCTCATTTTGAATGGCTGATTGGTGTAGCTGAGGGATTGGGTCTGAACTACGCAGACATCGGCAAGCGCAAGCATGGCAGTCCCACAACCTTGCATTTCTGCGACGAGTTGATACGCCTTTATGGCAGCGACGACCCGAACATCGCCGAAGGTGCCAGTTTTGCGGTCGAGAATTGGGCGGCGGCGGGGTTCTGGCAAGAACTAGAAGACGGTTTGATGCACATCAAACAGACGCGGCATCCGCACCTACATCTAGCGTTCTTCACCTGGCATAACCGTGTCGAGGCACAGCACGCCGGACACACCTTGGAGGAACTTGAAGAGGTCTACTTTAAATCGGACTTTGACCGAGCCAAGTTTATGCAAGGAGGTCGCGAAATTCTCGATGCGATCGCCATTTTTTGGGACGGACTCAATAGCGATCGCTTTACTCCTCACCTTTCATTTCATCCTGACTAGTAGGAGGTCTTTTATGGAAAGCTCATCGTTTGAACTGAGTTTAGAACAGCAGTTCCAAATGAAACTGATGGAACAATCCGCTCAGCAAATGACTCGCGAACAGATGCACGATTTGTTAATTAAGGCAGCACGATTGCTGATGCTTAAAGACAACGTCATCCGAGATCTAATTAAGAGTTGTCAGCTGTAATCCAGAATCAAAAGGAGTGAATGCCGATGCACAAGCAACTCTCGCTCGAACAGATCGTCACTTGCGGTGTGGAAAAAAACACTGCTGCCGCTATACTGCCACAGATTAATCTGTGGCTCTCCTCCCTATTTACCTGCGAGTGCTGGCAGCAACTTACCCAGCACATCCTCCAGCCTATCCATCCCTTTGCGCTGCATCAATTGCTCTACGAAACTACCTTCTCCGAATGGGATAGCGATCTGCGCTTTGCAGCAGCGCTGACGCTCGTGGGGCGAAGCCATAGCGATAGCGAAGCGTCAGACTCGCTAACGCTTCGCTATCGCTATCGCGGACCCCCTCCAGCCTGGTTTCCTTCACAAGAGCAGATCCAAGCAACTAATATTGCGGCGTTGATGCATGAGCTGAAAGTCGCTTCCTATCCAGAACTCCATGCCTGGTCGGTACGGCATCGCGCTGAATTCTGGGAGATTATGATTCAACGTCTGGGTATCCGCTTCAGGCAGAACTACGAGAAAATCGTTGACCTGTCGGGCGGGGTGGAATCTCCACGATGGTTGGTTGGTTCTCGTCTCAACATTGCCGAAAGCTGTTTTCAGGCACCTGAAGACGCCCCCGCGATTGTTTTCCAGCAGGACGAGGGTTTGCTTTCAACGCTGACGTATGGAGAACTCCACGCCTTGACCAATCGGGTTGCTAATGGATTGGTGAACGCTGGCTTTCACCCTGGGGATGCGATCGCTATTGATATGCCCATGACCGCAGAATCCATCGCGATTTACCTGGGAATCGTTAAGGCGGGTTGCGTCGTGGTTGCGATCGCCGACAGTTTTGCCAAGAGCGAAATTGCAACGCGATTGCGCTTGTCTAAGGCAAAGGCAATCTTTACCCAGGACTATATCCGCCGTGCTGGCAAGCAATTACCCCTCTATGCCAAAGTCGTTGATGCTGACGCGCCTAGAGCTATTGTACTAGCGCTGGATTCCTCTGTGTCTAATCCGCTTCGTCATGGTGACCTAAGTTGGGATGAGTTTCTCAGTCCAAACCAGCAATTTGACGCCTTTGCTGCCCATCCTTCCGCTCACACTAATATTCTGTTTTCCTCAGGAACGACGGGAGAACCCAAAGCGATTCCCTGGACGCAGACTACTCCAATTAAATGTGCAACAGACGGGCATTTGCACCATGATATTCATCCCGGAGACGTGGTGGCGTGGCCGACTAACTTGGGATGGATGATGGGTCCGTGGCTCATCTACGCCAGCCTGATCAATCAGGCTACCATTGGTCTATATTACGGAACTCCTACAGAACGGGGATTCGGTCAGTTTGTCCAAGATGCGCGGGTTAATGTGTTGGGAGTAGTACCCAGTCTGGTGAGCATTTGGAAAACAACCACCTGTATGCAGGGGCTTGATTGGAGCGCGATCAAAGCATTTAGCTCGACGGGCGAGTGTTCCAATCCGCAAGACATGCTCTTTTTGATGTCTTTGGCTGGGTACAAACCAATCATTGAATACTGCGGCGGCACCGAAATTGGTGGAGGATACATCACGGGTACCCTAGTACAGCCTTGCGCTCCCTCGACCTTTACCACCCCCGCTCTGGGTTTGGATATTGTCATCCTCGATGAAGATGGACATTTTGCCGACAAAGGCGAAGTGTTTATCATTCCACCTTCGATTGGACTCTCTACCGAGTTACTTAACAAAAATCATCATCAGGTGTACTTTGCCGACACTCCCCATCCCACTTTTCGCCGTCATGGTGACCAGATGGAACGCTTGCCCAATGGCTACTATCGCGCTCAGGGACGTGTTGACGACACCATGAACTTGGGGGGTATCAAGGTCAGCTCAGCAGAAATCGAGCAAGCCCTTAATACTGTAGAGGAAATCTGCGAAACGGCTGCGATCGCAATATCTCCTCCAGAAGGAGGGCCGAGTCAGTTAGTTATCTATGCGGTAGTCGCACTAGATACTCAGAAGGACAAAGCAGCGATTGAGGCTGACTTACAAAAGGCGATCGCACAACGTCTCAATCCCCTGTTCAAAATTCGCGACCTTGTACTCGTCGATGCTTTGCCCCGTACCGCCTCCAACAAGGTGATGCGGCGGGTGCTGCGCGATCGGTTACGCACTATCAAAGGCGATTGCCTACGGCACCAGCGAAGCTGATCGCTATCAGACCAATGCTTTCAAAGCTTAGGGTAAGGTAAGGAGCTATGCGTGAAGTTTATATTGTCTCAGCAATCCGCACACCCATCGGTCGATTTGGCGGGGGGCTTGCCAGTCTTTCCCCAGTAGACTTGGGTGCCTACGCAATGCAAGCTGCATTAACGCAGGCAGAACTATCGGGAGATGCTTTAGACCTCTACATCTTTGGTAACGTCTTGAGGGCAGGTCACGGACAGTCGTTGCCCCGCCAAGCTGCTCTCAAAGCGGGGATTCCCGGAACAGTGAATGGGTATGCCATCGATATGGTTTGTTCCTCTGGAATGATGAGCCTGATTAATGCAACTATGGCAATTCGAGCTGGAGAAGCGGACATTGTTCTCGCTGGGGGAATGGAATCAATGTCCCAAACTGGCTTTTTCCTCTCTCACCGAGCCAGATGGGGGTATAAATTCCTTTTGGGTGCCTCAGAGTCCTTAACTGACTTGTTACTTTACGATGGGTTGACGGATGCCACCACTGGAGAAGGAATGGGAGAACAAGCGGAGCGCATAGCGGCAACCTACGGATTCACTCGCAAGGACTTGGATGAGGTGGCGCTTTATTCCCACCAACGAGCCGCAGCAGCAACGCAGCGAGGGAGCTTCAAGAACGAGATTGTTCCAATTAAAGTCGAAACTAAGCAAGGAACGCAACTGGTGGATAACGATGAAGGAATCCGCCCCAATACCACTCTAGAGAGTCTTACCAAACTCCGCCCTGCCTTTAAGCCGGATGGGGTACTGACAGCAGGGAACAGCAGTCCGCTATCCGATGGCGCAGCCGCTCTGATTTTAGCTAGCTCATCAGCCGTAGAACGATATGGACTCAAACCCATTGCTAAGGTACTGGGCGGAACTTGGGCGGGTGGGGAGACTTGGCGCTTTCCAGAGATTCCGATTTGGGCAGTTAAGAAGCTTTTAGAAAAGCTCAATTTGACGATATCGGATTTTGACCTGTTCGAGAATAACGAGGCGTTTGCGGTGAGCAATTTGCTCTTCAACCAGATGCTGGGCGTTCCTCATGAGAAGCTGAACCTCAATGGAGGAGCGATCGCATTAGGACATCCCATTGGAGCGTCTGGGACGCGAATTGTCGTCACCTTGCTCAATGCTTTAAAAGAACGGAATAAAACCTTGGGGATGGCTTCCCTCTGTCACGGGACGGGTGGAGGAACTGCGATCGCACTAGAGCGACTTTAATCTATCTGGATTTTCTTCATCCACAAACGTACCAGCAATGAACAATGATATGCGGGAAAAAATGCCGATGGTGGCGATCGCTAACCTCGGTGCTGGACTAAACGGCGATCGCTTACCGCATTGGTCAATCATCAGATCTTGCACCCTTGTCATTAAGCATAGGGTGGGCAGTGCCTATCAACGCTATTGCTACCTTCCAAGAGTATTCAAAGCACTGCCCACCTTACATGAATCATGCTTATTGAGACTGGTGCAAGACTCTCCATAACTTATCACTCACAGCAAACAATGAAAGCTTTTTCTTTCCTTTTGCCTTCTGCCTTCTGCCTTCTTCCTTATTTTCAGATTAGATATCACAATCCCGAAGTATACCAGTGAGTTAATCATATGAAAATTGCAGATCGAATGAATCGTTTGGGCACCGAATCAGCTTTCGATGTCTTAGCGAAAGCTAAACAACTAGAAGCCCAAGGCAAAAAGATTATTCATCTCGAAATCGGTCAGCCCGATTTTCAAACTCCTATCAATATTTGTGAAGCTGCCTTCCGGGCAATGAAAGATGGATACACCGGATATGGTCCGGCTGCTGGGTTATTAGAGCTACGTGAAGTTGTCGCTGAGCATATTTCCACCACTAGAGGAATTGAAGTTCATCCTGATGAAGTTGTCGTCACTCCTGGAGCCAAACCTATCATCTTTTTCACACTTCTAGCACTGGTTAATGAAGGGGATGAGGTGATTTATCCCGATCCGGGTTTTCCTACTTATGAATCTGTGATTAACTTTGTTGGTGCCAAAGGAATTCCTATCCCATTACGAGAAGACGTTGACTTTCGCTTTCATCTTGATGATTTGGTTGATGTAATTTCGGAGCGAACGCGCTTATTGATTCTCAATTCTCCCCAAAATCCAACAGGGGGTCTGTTGCAAAAAGAAGAGTTGGCAGCCATTGCAAAACTGGCTAATAAACACGATTTTTATGTACTTTCGGACGAAATCTATTCACACATCCTCTATGAAGGGAATCATGAAAGTATTATTGGTTTCCCTAGAATGCAGGAGCGGACGATCTTAATCGATGGTTATTCAAAAACCTATTCAATGACAGGATGGAGATTAGGCTATGGGGTAGTTCCAAAACCACTTGTTGAGAAGATTGTCCGATTAATGATTAATTCCAATTCTTGCACCTGTTCGTTCACTCAGATGGCAGGAATTGAAGCGCTGAAGGGTTCACAAGAGTTTGTCGAGCAGATGGTAGCTGAATTCAAACGGCGGCGAGATGCCGTTGTAGAGGGTTTGAATGCGATCGCAGGAATCACCTGTCTTAAACCCAAAGGTGCTTTTTACGTATTCCCAAACGTAAAGCAGATTCCCCTCTCTTGTGAAGCGCTTGCAGATTATCTTCTGGAGGAAGCCGGAGTTGCTCTAGTCGCAGGTACGGCGTTTGGAAAATTTGGCGACGGATACTTAAGGATTTCGTATGCGAATTCTTTAGAGAATATCCAAGAAGCTTTAGAGCGAATTCAGGTGGCGGTTAGCAAGCTCAAGTAGCGATAAAATGCGATCGCCCCGACCTTGGTAGAGCAAAATATCGCAAGGGGTCGGAGAAACCGCGCTGGTAATTTCCCCGCGTCTGCGCTTCATGTAAAACGTACCAATGGGCTGCGCTAATCGAGATCGCTTTTCAGTTACCTAGTTCCCGATTCCTGAAGGTCGCTGAAAGGAAGGAGGTAAGGGAACGTCAGCCCAGGCATTGTTCAATAAATTCAAAAAGTCTTCTGCCTATCCTTCTATTTTTTAAGTATTTCCTCTATTTTTTTCTGTCTTAAGGCTTATATATAAGGTTATTTTACAATGAGAAGTATTCTTGCTGTTGGGCAAAATCTGGAGAGACTGGATAGCTCCTTGGAATTTGCTATAAGACGGGAGATATCTCAAACAGCGATCGCTATTTGAGCAACGATACTTTGATACTCATTCCATTTCAGTAGTCAGCCGAAAAACTGCCCACGTTTGGAGCGTTTGTTTTAACGATAAGTAGATTTAATATAAAGGTGGTATGCCTCAGAGGCTTCTTTTCCTCATCCTCTACGCAGCAGCAAATTCGTCCCATGACTATCTGTGCCACAGGTGTTGAGCAAATTGTAAGTCTCGCTCAATTTTTTCACGAGCTGTGTTTGGCTTGGGCTGGGCTTCCAGGGGTTAGGGTTGTTGTAGGCGTAGTAGGTTTCTACTCCATCAATCCCTAAGCCCGCAGCTGCACGAATTAATTCTTCTGCTGGGCGTCGGTAACGTGCTGGGTGAGCCAAAACAGCCAAACCACCTGCCTGTTGAATCGCATCAATCACAGTTTCTGCCTGAGCATCACTGAGTTGCGGTGCTTTGCCCTGAATGTATGGCTCCATAGCAGGATGCTTTGGATCGAAAGCATAGCCAAGAATATGAACATCAGCGCCCAACAAGTCAGCATTAACTTCTACGCCAGTCCAGAGCTGAGGAAAGGGTGTGGAGACAGATGATTGCTTGTGCAAGTATTCCAGACAGTTCTGGGCGATTTGATAACCTCCGACAGTGTGGTGATCGGTGATAGCTAAACCTTTAAGCCCGATCGCAAGTGCTTGCTTGATTAAGTCCTCTGGCTTGAGCTGCCCATCTGAGTAAATGGTGTGCATATGAAAGTTATAGGAATAGGGGCAACTATTCGGCTGAATGTTTTCCCAAACTTGCCTGAGCGTTTGTTTATCTTGTGCTGCTATCTGGAGTAGAGCCGAATTTTGAGCTATGTTGACCGCCATAATTCCTAGAGTATTTCGTGTATATTGCTTGAGGAGATACTACCTTCAATCGAGAGAGTTTGTAAGCCTAGATGAGGTAGGTGTTTATTGTTCTTAATTGTTAACCATACCTTAGCAAAAATTAATCGTCATTGGCTCTTGTGAAGTCACTCGCTAGGAGAATCTTTTATTTACCGCCAGTTCCTGATTTTTGGCTTGGGTTGTGTCAACATTACTCCTAACAGGTTGAAACTTTTGTTGTAAGCGGTAACGGCTAAATAATTGGCGGGTTTCTGTATAGCTTTGAACAAATTCTTTAGAGAAAGTAATGCCACTAGGGCTTGTTGTAGGATGCAAGGAGTGAGCAAGGGTTAAGAGTTAAGTGTTCAGTATAACCGAATTGATAAGGTTCAACTCTTAACCTGCAACTGATGCTTGCTCACGCTTTACACCTCACTTCCAGCAGCGGCATTACGAGCCTTCCAAGCTAGCTCTAACAGAGCAGTCCAGCGCTTTTGCACCTGTTTGGGTGTGCAGCCTATGGCTTTGGCAATCTCTTGGTCACTCTTTTGAGCTTGTTTGAGCGACAGCAGGAGCTGTTGTTGCTCGTTGAGTTGCCCCACAAACCCTTCCCAGCGGTCAGAAGACATTCCGAGTTTTTGGTCAAGGTCTGCTCCTAGCCATTGATGGACGAGTTTCCAGTGGGAAGAGCGAGAGAATTTTTCTACATGGTACTTAAACCGCTGTTGCAGGTAATCCCGCTCTCTGGGAGTCAAACCCAGGATGTTATCAATATCCGGTGCAGCCAGGTCTTGCATCTTTAAAACCAAGTAATCTGCACAGTCGGAGTGACCTTGAGATTCCAGGTATTTTAGCAGCTCGGAAATAACGCGATCGCGCAGTACTGCTTCACTGGGGTCAGTGGTTTCCGAAATCAGACGCATTCTCACTTGCTGCATCGCAGGAGAGCGACCTTGCTCTTGAGCTTCCTCACTTTTGGCAAACTCAACCGCCTGTTCGATATCCAGGGGCGTTTCGCTAGGCTGACGCTTGGCAAAACTCTGTGCCCTGAGTACAATCAATTGCTGGCTATTGCGATTGGGCAACTGAATGCGCCGTTTAGCATATTGCTCAGTAAATGCCATGTACTCTGCCAGTTCAAACTGGGTGCGGGGAGTGTACTCAGGATTCACCTCATTTTCCCGGCGGAAGGCTTTGAGAGACTCTGCATAGAAGTCTTGCAAAAAGTCTTCAATCAAGTTGTATCTAGCTGAAAAACTCAATTGAGATTGAGAGGAGGCGATATGACGATAAATCATCACACTGAGGTTGCTGTGCAATTCCACACGACCTTGCTTTGATCCAAGTTTGTAGTAAGATAGGCATTTTTGTAGCCGATGACGAGCAAGGGTGAGTTGCCAAGAGCGAACTTGACCAGAGGTTTGGATGCGATCGCTCTTGCGGCAAATCCGTTCTACTTCCTGTGCAATCCGGTTGACTACCGCCTGAGCACGACGAGATTCCAATCCCGTGTGAACTCTCAGTTCCTCCATTAACACCTCACTCAGTGTCTGAGATTCAGTTGCTTGAAGAATTTCCGGAGCGTGCAGGTGAGTTTCAGAATTGTGATTGATAGAGTTAGCCGTTTTAACATTCATGGTATTGCCCCTAAAGACTAGAGTGATTAATTGCAGCGATACTCAACAGAGGGAGTGTGTTTCAAAGATGTTCTTCACAAGGGTTCACCCTCTGTCGCTCTCTACAATTACGAATGTAGGCTGCTACCCTGAGTCCTTGGGTCATGCTTGTGTCACTAGGTCAGAGGTCACTGTTTGACCCCTCACAACATCAGCGATTGAATAGCACTGACTATCACTGCAATCTATGGCCAGACTTGTTTCCAAGCGATTTCCCCCTAGTCTCCTAAAGGGAATTTTCTAGCCGCTTGAGTAGACGATTGAGGAACTGGTTTGAGATCAAGACCCTGATGCGAAACCAATTTTTGCCGCTTGTAGTATGTAGTTTGTGCGATTAATAGAGCCTTGAACTCAAGGTGAGACCCGCTCTTGTCTCGACTCTCTACATCCTTTCTCAACCGACCAGTGATGCCCAAGCTGTAGCTGCTTCCCATCCCAGACCCTTTCGCACGATGACAGGTTCCGAACTTGTCATATCGACAATCGTGGACACTTGAAAGCCTGGTTTTTCTCCGTTATCCACAATGATGTCCACCACACTATCGAACTCATCGAATAGTCTTGCCTGTTCCAGATGGATAGCTGGGGTTTTGCCATCTTCATCGGGTAGATGTGCCGAAGTAGAAATAATGGGATTTCCCAATGCCGAGAGCAGCGCTTGACAAACTGGATGATCCGGAACTCGGATACCGCTTGTTCTGCGTTTGGGATTCATTACCAGTCGGGGTACTAACTTGGTCGCGGGTAGCAAGAATGTGTATGGTCCTGGAATCAGGCTCCTCATAATGCGGTAAGCGGGGTCACTCACATGGGCGTATTGGGCAATATTGGACAGCGAAGAACACAGAAACGTCAGGGGCTTATCATTAGATAGTTGCTTCAGACGCCTCACCCGTTCTACTGCTGACTTGACATTCAGGTCGCAACCAATGGCATAGACAGTGTCAGTGGGGTATAGCATCACCGCACCATCTTGTAGGGCGTCCTTAATTTCCTCTATTCGTCGTATTTGGGGATTTTCCGGATGGACAGTGTAAACAGTCGCCATTAAAATTCAAATTCTCTCAACGGTCAAATCATAAAAGTTAACAGTCCTCAATGAGGAACTCACTCACTACTTAAATCAGAAACATGGCAAAGTTAGCGTACCTGGATTGTCCAACAGGAATTGCCGGTGATATGTGCTTGGGGGCACTTGTGGCGGCAGGTGTGCCTTTGGAGTATCTAATCGAACAACTCAAAAGACTTGGTATTGAACAGGAGTATCAGTTACGGGTAGAAAACGTTCATCATAATGGTCAGTTAGCCACAAAAGTTCATGTGGATTTACTGACATCAGCTCAAAGCGCTCATCATCACCCGCATGACCACGGGCATCCTCACACTCATAATCACGAAGGCGCTCATCATCACCCGCATGACCACGGGCATCCTCACACTCATAATCACGAAGGCGCTCACAGGATCGATCGCACCTTCCATCTCACTTCAGATTCCGAACACCAGAAGCCTCAAGACCCTCATGCCTCTGATCATGCTCCAACACGACACCTGCCAGAAATTGAGCAATTGATTTTATCTGCCGGGTTACCGCCACGAGTGACACAATGGAGCCTTGCTGTCTTCCGCAAGCTAGCAGAAGCAGAAGGGGCGGTACATGGTATTGCACCCGAAGAAGTTCATTTCCATGAAGTTGGTGCCACTGATGCCATTGTAGACATTGTAGGCACTTGTTTGGGGTTAGATTGGTTAGGAATTGATCAACTTTACTGTTCGGTTCTCCCTACGGGAGGCGGAACGGTATGGGCAGCACACGGTCGATTACCCGTGCCGGTGCCTGCTGTGCTGAAGTTGTGGGAATCTCGCCAAGTGCCAGTTTACAGTAATGGCATTAATCGGGAATTGGTAACGCCAACCGGGGCGGCGTTAGTTGTCACTCTCGCTACTTGCTTTGGTTCCCCTCCTCCCATGTCCATCCAGAAAGTTGGACTTGGGGCCGGTTCGCTCCAGTTGCCGATTCCCAATATCTTAAGGCTTTGGATTGGGGAATCCTCAGAAGAGTTGAAGGTTGAAAAGTTGTTAGCGCAGCGGGGCATAGCCCAAGTTAAAAGTTGGGCAGACAACCTACACCCTTCAAACATTCAACCTTCAACCCAAGCCAACCTTCAACCTTCAACCCAAGCTAGCCTTCAACCTTCAACCCTAGAAACCATCTCAGTGCTACAAACTCAAATTGATGACTTAAACCCTCAAGTGATTGGTTATGTATTTGAGGCACTGTTTGAGGCAGGTGCTGTGGATGTTTTCACACAAGCGATCGGTATGAAAAAATCTCGCCCTGGGATCTTGCTGACGGTAATCTGTCATCCCCAAGATATACATGCTTGTGAAGCCATTCTATTTCGGGAGACCACAACTTTAGGAATCCGACGCTTTACTCAACAACGAGCAATTTTGCCCAGAGAAATTCAGCGAGTCCAGACTAAATATGGTGAGATTCATGTAAAAGTTGCTTGGAGCAATAACTCTCCTGAAAAAACTATTATCAACGTGCAACCCGAATACGAAGATTGCGCTCGTATTGCAAGATTAAACAATTGTTCTTGGCAAGAGGTACATCAGTTGGCACTTCAAACTTGGTATCTTCATAACGGGCAACTTATTCAACCGACAATTTTAGAATGAAAGCGAACATGATATTACACAAAAAAATACTGCACTTTCAAAATGTCTCAAGCCTGAGAATGTCAGCGAGTGTTTCTTGAAATTTGGTCGCCGCTCTTTTAACTTTAAACTGGCAAGTATGTCACTATATTTGATTTTGAAAAATGCCGAAATAAGCCATTGCAGATAAAAAGAGAATGACCGAATAATTCGTAATTCTGAATTCGTAATTCGTAATTATAAATTCAAACCACTAGGTTACAAGCCTCGTCTTTTAAGACGTCCAGGTTTGAACGGAGTCTAAATCCCGGTTCAATCATCAATTACGAATTACGAATTACAAACTACGAATTTTTATAAAACTCCAATTGAAACACTGAGTGCATACTGAAAAGCAGGTTTTTGAACGGTATTGTCGGATTTTTCAGTTTTCATATCACAGTATGGGTTAATGTTCACTCCCCATCTTGCTTCCAGCTCGCTCCTCATTTCCTTTAACTTCAGGTAGGTAATTATGCTGCCAACAAATGACGGTTGATTACCTCCTTGGTAGTACTGTTTCATCGAGCTTAGGAACGCCTCTTTCTTACTCCTTCTGACGAGCAAAAAAACCGATATGGTTGGCAATAGGACGCTGGCGCATTGGCAGCTTGGCATGAATAGGTGCGTTCAACGTATGGATGCCAGAGCGATCGCTAAATACTAATGTTGTAGAACCGCCACCATCTAGATTGAGTGCCGTATAACCCCCCAACTCCACTACAATCTCACTCAGTTCTGGTAACGTCACCCCTTCACTATAAAGCGGTTGCTTACCATCGACAGCAATGAGCCATAACTTCTGTCCGAGTCGATCAATCGCTACTGCTGCACGAGGATAAGGTCGATTATGATTCGATGAATCTGATTTGGGCGTTACAGGAGTACCACGCTCTACAACAATTTCGTTACCCGCTACACCATGAACTGTACCTTGAGGACACTCTTGGCTCTGAAGAATTTGAGCGCGGTTATCTGCATCAAAGCACAACACGGGTAAGTCAGATTCGGCTTTTGAGTAAATAAATCCCTGTGAAATCGCTTGTCCTACCACGTTCGCCCTCTCACCACTGCGAGGGTAAAAATCCCAGGGGTGATTTTCCCGAAACGGGTAGAAAAAGCTCGCATTCATGGCTAACTGTAACTTAAATTCTCTAACAAATTCTTCCGTCGTCCGGGCATCAGTTTCTCGTTGATCAGGAGTTGGCTTTCCCGGTGTCACCAGCGCGCCAATTCCAGGTGCAGTTAAGTCGATACTGACAATATGGAGCATCAGTGGACGAGGCATTGAGCGAACTTCTCGCTGATAGACAATACCCTGAAACAGTGTTAATTCTTGATTGGTACGGGGTGGGCGTTGGAAGTGGAGTTGGGTGTAAAGGAGTAGGGGTAGGAGCAACAAACCCAACCCTGCTACGATTAGCGATCGCTTTTTGTAGATTTGCTGTCGATGATTTGTTTGAGTGGCTGTCTGGAACACGGCGTTATTGGCTTGTAGCGTCTATGGTGTTTAGAGAAAAAGCAGACTAGGCGAGGGCAAAACTGAACGATGACGAGTGAAAGCAACCTCAATTTTACTCATCAAGACTTGCGAAACCGTTCTTTTAAAGGTCGTAACCTCAAGGACACAAATTTTAGTGGTTCTGATCTCAGAGGTTGCAATTTTAGTGGCGCTGTATTGATAGGAGCCAATTTTGAAGGAGTACGGACTGGAATAACGTTCAGGCAAGTCATAGTTTTAGCCATCGTTGCCGTGATTACGACTTGGCTGATGGCATCGGCTGTCACTCGGCCAGTCTTTTCTTCTCTCGGCGAACCTATAGGAGGACACAAATGGCCGTTTATTGTGGCATTACTGCTTAGCTTGGGCATTTCTGGAGCAGGATCAGGAATAAAAATTGCCATTGCCCCCCAGTTTGGCATAGTCGCTTTTGCCTTGTCAGGAATCGCGTCGGGAGCTTTGCTAGGGTTTTACTATGTGGGAATCGCGACGGATGAAAATCCACAAGCAGCTATAGTAGGGGCGGTTGTGGGAGGGCTACTGATGATGCTCATCAGCTTCAGAGTTCAGGGTGGCGCTGTAGGGGTGGCTGTAGCAGTAGCTGCTGCTGTTGCGAGTTATGGCTTGGCATTTTGGTTGTGGGCTGTTGCACTTGCCTTGTTAAGCGGACAACAGCTAGTCTGGGGAATTGTATTGAGTATTTTATCTCTGGCTTATGTTGGTTTGACCCTGAGTTCGCTGGTTCTCTTTTGCATAGAGATGAAGCGTTCTTTGGGAACCTCATTTAGAAATGCTGATTTAACCAAAGCTTCATTCGCCAACGCTAAAGTGAGGAATACTGACTTTTCGGGTGCTGTTGGCTACGTTGGGAAGCGCTTTTAAGGATAGTTTTCAACTAAAAAACCCAGTCAACCGACTGGGTAAAATTAAATTGATTTTTTGATGTTTTGGTTTAAACTAGCTGCTTCTAATCAATCGCATCAGCAGCGTTATCGATAGCCCGTTGAGTTCTGTTAATATCTCTGTTGACTTTGGATTTAACGGTATCAGCGGTGTTTTGAGCATTGCGCTGAATTTTATTGCCTAAATCTTCGCCAGCCTCAGCAGTATTATTCATAGTCCGCTTGGTACTGGCTATATCACTCTGAACCTTGGATTGAGCGGCATCAGCAGCCTTTCTAGCGGTGTTTTGAGTCCGATCAGAGGTTTCTTCGGTGATATTTTCGGCAGCCTCACCGATATCTTCGCCCAGCCGCCGCACTCTCTCACCCAGAGGTGTGCCGCTCTGATAGTTTTCAACATATTGCTCACGGCTATCAACACTCTTTTGGTCAATATTGCGCTGAGCATTATCGATCAGAGCTTTAGCCTTGGCTCGTGCCTCTGAGGTATTTTTTCTCGGATCGACATCGCTGTAGTTATTCATCCCGCCTTGATACTGAGATGTTACAGCGCCACCAGGAACTTCTGATCTGACATCATCTGCGTTTTTGGCTAATACTTTGCTACCGCCGCAAGCTGTGCTAGCCAATAACAGAATTCCAGCCATAAATACTGTTAAAATTCGATCCAGCCGAATACTTTTTAACCAAGAAATTACTTTGCTCATACTTTTTTCCTCCGATTCAGTTTGAAAGACAAAATTAAAGATCTTTGCCGTTTTGATGGGTAAGAGTTATTTAGGAAGCACTCAATGAAGTTTGTGGTGAACAAAACTCTTAATATCTGTCAAAAGTCTACGATGAAGTTAGCGCTGATTCGCTCTGGGAGTTTCTAAATTGCTCTGTGCACCTTTTTCCAGGTCTTCGCCAAGAAATTCCCCAGCTTTACCGAACGTATCTTTAACCGCTTCTAAACGATCTTCAACGCGATTACCCAAATCGGACTCACGCTGAATTTGTCCACCCGGTTCAGACCCTTGAAAATCTTGTAAGTCTACCTTCCGTAGCGCTTGCTTTTCATCCGCTGGTTGCCCTTGAATCTGACCGCCTGGATATTGGATCTGACCACTTGCTGCAATCAGTTGATTTGAGGTAATTTGTAAATCAGCTCTATCCCTTTGCGAAGTGGCTTTTCCACTGTTTACCTTCGGGTCAGGAGAGAATTTATAGTTAGTGAGAGTGTCTCCACCATTCTTGTAGGGATTATTACTACCTCCAGCTTGAACAGGAGGATTATCGGGACGTGCGCCTTGAATATTACCCGGATTACAAGCCGTACCTACAAAAAGTACCACTGTTGCTAAAACAGCAGTCAATAATTGACTCAGTCGTAACTGTTTGAAGAAAACAAATAACTTTTTCATGCAATACTCCTTATCAGCCTCTTTTAAGCTGAGTGTCTCGTCATGAGAGCGAATTGCCTTATCCTCAGGCATCAGAAGCAGGGCAGCTTGGCAACAAGTTTTGAGGCAAAGCTACCGATCAACACTTTCTTAAGCCAATGAGTTAAGGGGTTATCTTTCCATCACGCATGACCAGAGTATCGATAAAAACGAGATCGCTACCTCTAGCAAAGGAGTCATTCTGATTGCTTCTCAAAAGTCCTGCTTTTCTAACTGTAGAGAGGTGACACAATTCACCTTATACTAATCTGGAAATAAGGCAGTAGGCACAGGGCAGAAGGAATAAAGTTTTTCATCCATTCGTTGTGAGCTATTGCTCATGTGTCTAACTTGCGTTTGTACATGGTACTTTTTCTCCTTTTCTGAGTCTCCTTGTCTTCAAGGGTCTCTCCTCTCTACTCCTATGAGCTGCAACTTAGTATTAACAGGGGTTGTAAATCTTCAATTAAAGGTCGATGCAAAATCCGCAGTTCAACTTCGAGGTTTATGAAGAAAATTTGGTCAGCGATTAAACCTTACCTACGCTGGGTGATTCTGGGCGGAACTTTGTTTTTTTTAGCCAAGGCATTCAAGGATCATTGGCAAGAAGTTACCGCGATTCGGATTAATGAGGCTGGATGGACAACGCTTCTTGGTGCCTTTTTCCTCACTTTACTCGCTCATATTTGGGCTGGCTGGGTGTGGAGTTGGATTTTGCGATCATTCAACCAGCCAGTTCAGCTTCGTTGGGTTCTGCAAGTTTACCTCAAGACCAACATCGCTAAGTATTTACCGGGTAATGTCTGGCACTACTACGGCCGGATTTGGGCTGTTACTGATGCTGGGGGTTCCTTGAGTGCGGCGACTGTCAGTGTTTTACTAGAACCGTTATTGATGGCTGCTGCCGCTTTATTAGTTGCTTTAATCGGTAGGCAACTAGGTTGGGTGGGGAACTATGGGAATGCTCAAACTTGGGGACTACAGATTTTGGGGTTGGCGGTAGTTTTACTAGCTGTGCATCCCAGAATCTTGAACCCAGGACTTCAGGTGTTGAGGCGGTTAAAGGGGAAAACTTCCGACACTGAGGAATTTACAATTAAACACTACCCTTTAATCCCTTTGTTGGGTGAACTGGGGTTTTTAGTTCTGCGATGCAGTGGGTTTATTGCGACGTTGATGGCATTAACTCTAGTCAGTTTCAGCCAGCTACCGTTGCTGTTTAGTGCCTTTAGCTTGGCGTGGGTTTTGGGATTGGTTATCCCGACACCGGGCGGTTTGGGGATTTTTGAAACGACTGCGATCGCACTTCTCAATCCGTATTTTGACACGGGTGTCATTCTCAGTGTTGTGGCTTTGTACCGCTTAATCAGTATTCTATCGGAAGTGGTCGGTGCAGGTCTCGGGGTTTTAATGAGCGATCGCACAAGCCTTCCTCCCTGGCGGCGCAGAGACTAAGAAAAAGAGTAGGCTGTCTTCCAACCCGATGGCACAGGTTAAAGGGTAGAACAGAAACGTTTTTACTATTCGCAATTTCCCTTCTCGATTGGCATTTCTTCCGAGACAGCCTCTAATTTGTCAGCCTCTCGCAGTTGGGAAAAAACTCGATAAGTATCTTCTGAACTACCCCTTGAGCCTTTTCCCTCCATTTTGATCAAATTGTACTGGACGTTATCTGCATGAATAGCAAACGTTATGTTAAAAACTTCAAAAAAATTAACAACCCACTGGCATTCATTTTCTGGATAATCTAAATAGTATTGAATTAAATTAGCAATACAATGCTCCAAATGAGTGCGGGAATGGGGGCTAATTAGAATAATTTTTAGTAATACTATAACAAGTGTTAGGGGATGCCCTTGAGATAAAAGTAAAACGAATAAAGCAGAAGGCTCTTTTTGGTCTTCTGTTGTTAAATAATCAATAATTCGATTGCAGGTTCTTAGCAGTAAGGCATCATTAATACATTCTTCATGATAATTTTCGTACAGCCTTTCTAATTTTTCTGCTAGCTTTTGATTAAAAACTTCTACAAAGTCTTTATTGGTTACTGAAAATATCAAATATTTTTGCAAACTGCACTTAAAATATTTGTACTTCAGAGATTGGGTTTGTTTAAGAAAAATATGAGCTAAATTTTCATAACTGAAAGAACCACGCTTGGCGACAATCCTTTTGATAAAACGAATGACCTCATCCCCCAAAGCTGTAGGGTTTTTGAAAGGTACATTTTTCGGCGTAGAAGATTGGAAGCGTGCCGTATACATCGCTAAGTCAAACTTAAATTGGTCTTTTAGTTTCTTAGAAAGAGTTTTTGCTGCCTCTCGTTGCTCGGTAGGATTATTAGAATTAGTATATTGAGGGACTAACAGATAGGACGTATAACGACTACTCCAATGCACTCTATCTGAATACCCATACTTGGTAAGAAATAACTTCATCTCGTGATAATCTTGACTATTAACGAAATGAGTAATCCAAGTTCTCAATCGATTTAATGAAGGAGAGAGTGTCCGCTTATTATTAATATCTTGAAACTCAGCAAAAAGCTCAATCAACTCTTGAATAGAAGTATGATTTCTGGAAGTATCCCAGTTGTTAATCAAAATATAACAAGAGCGTTTTAGAGTATGACGAAATTCTTTTTCATTGTTAGAAATAATGAACTGATTTAGGGTTTGTATAGCCGCTTTATTTTCTTCGCTGGTTTCATAATCAAAAAATAAATGTTTAAACTCCAGTAAGACTTTTGCTGGCGGTTGTTTTCTAACAAGATCCAACAAGAACTGATAGATCATTTCCTGAGCTTGCTGAGTAGATAAACTTAGCGTTTTAAGCTTGATGCGGGGCTCAGTTTGATGACCTTCTGATAGAACATCCCTGATCATAAAAGTAATGGAGGACTCTTACGTCTTTCCTGAAGGTGGAGTAATAAAAGCTGATAGCACCCTGCGTCATGCGATTTGGGATTTTGGATTAGCCTTACGGATTAATCCGAAAATTGGAAACAAGAAAAATTTTTCTTTCTATCTATGACTCAAGCGGGGGGCTTGTACCC
>CBKWLJ010000150.1:0-18212 GCA_966675205.1 uncultured bacterium | reverse complement strand
TGGAGGGCATGGATTATAACTTCAGAGCCAGCGTGATTGAGGTGAGAGTGAAATAAGAAGCATGGGGTATTAAAATTCGTAGTACTCGCTCTCGCGAGAAGCAAGCTACGTAATTCGTAATTGACGGACGCTACGGCTCGCTACGCTCGTCAGGCGGGGACTTAAACCCCGACTGCTCCTAAAGCGACGTGCGTTGTCGGGGATTCTAACCCGCCTTTTAATTACGAATTAGTTGCTTCACACATTACGAATTATTGTTGAGGTTGAAGGTTAGCAAGTTGCAGGTTATGAAATTGTTTACCTAACTTTCAACCTTCCCAACCTGGGCTACGCCCCGCTACGCTAACAACTTTCAACCTTTTCCTCAGTTGGTGCATTCAGCACTTTCAGATATTGCCGGATTAAGCCAATAGTCACCGCAGATAATTCTAATTGAGGTGTTAAGCCAACATCATCAAGCGTTTGAAAGACCTTAATAGCTTGAGGATTAAGATCGGCAAGACGCTTGCCAATTTCTGGGCCAGTAAACTCCGACTTTTGCCCCCAAATTATGGCTGTGGGGGTCGTTAGCTGTGGGATGTATAAGGATAAATCAAAACACAAATCGCCTCGTACAAAAGAAAGTGCGGCATATTCAGCATTAGGTTGTTGAGCTGATGCTAAATAGGCGTCTACGATTTCCTGATAAACTCGCGTCGGACGAGCAAATTGCCGGTTTTCCAAGAAACTGCGGATACCCACTTCATTGGCAACCCCAGTGCTATAGAGGATGCGATCAAGAATTGGAGTGCTGACTAACTGAGCAAAAAAGCTGCGAGTATAGTTTTCCCCAAAATCTGAGAGTCCTGCTGGCGTCGTGAGAATCAGGCACTTGAATAATTCAGGACGCGCGATCGCAGCTCGAATAGTAAATGCTGCGGTTAAGGAGGAAGCCACGATTGGCGCAGCTTGAGTGCAAGTCTGCTCAATAAATTCTATGATCGTAGTGATGTAATCATCAATTTTGTAATTCCGTTCTGGATGGTCAGAGCGACCCCAGCCAATTAAGTCGGGTGCAAGAATTTGATAGTCAGTGGCAAATGCTGGGTAAACCTTTGACCATTCGTAGGCAGACGAACCCCCACCAAAGCCGTGCAAAAACACTAATGGTGGTAGCTCTTTTGGTTCGACTGTCTCGGTATCCCGCCAGAGTTTTTTGTCGGCTGTGTAATACACCATGCTTCCCAGCGAGGTAACCACGGAGTGTTGTATAAAACCATTTGGCTCAATCATGTCCAAACCTCATCGCTACTGCCATCATCACTGATTTTGGCTTAAGACTACTTCTTACTCTTGAGCGATTCTCTCGAGAAACCCTCTTTAACAGGACTAGGTTTGGAGGTAGTTCTCAAGCAACTCGTTTTGGGGAGAGGGAGAGCTTGAGTTTCTTTCATCTATAACAGGAGCCGCAAGTCCCCGTGGGGTGTTCTCAACCGGAATAACTGGATGAGTGCCCAAGCCAAGCGGGTTTTGGGAACTTGGAGGTCAATTGTTTCATCAAAGTATATTAGATAAGGTGGCTACTTTTACTAAAAAAGTAAACATAAAATCAGTAATTATGCCAAAGACTTTTGTAGTCTCAAGAGTCGGTATTTTTCCGGAACATCATTATCTGACCCAGGAAAAATAAACAGCAACCGCGCAACCCCCACAGTGGTGATTTGAGGAAACTGGATAATTCAAGGGTGCTTCTGGCTTTCAAAATTCTTTAATCCTGTAGAGACCAAAAACTTGCTTGTGTCACGTCAATGCCGTTGACGGTCGTGCGGTTTTGGAGAAAGTGCGTTCATACTTAATGCTATGGCAATACAGTGCAGTGTCCAGTTGAATAAAGCTAGTGATTCAGAGGTTTATGAATCACTAACTGCCTTGATGGAGCCGCCCGATGTGACGGCTTCTCCTTATTGGGGGGAAACTGAGTTTGACTCTAATTTACTTGTGATAAGACCTTCTAGTGTCTGCCTTAACCTGGAAGACTTGAAATGTTTTGAAGTGGTGGATCATCAGTTTCACCACTATGGGATCGCCTTCACCAATGCGATCGCTCTACAACCGTCTAATCCAGCTTATCCGCCCCGAACGGGTACCACTGTACTGATGGGGGCTCCTAAAAGCGGCTGGATAGAGGTGACCTTTTCGCAACCCATTCACCAGTTTTGCTGCTATGTCACCAGTTCTCAACGGATGCTTCTATCTGCCTATGACCACCAAAACAAGCTCATTGCCCGTAGGTCTCTACCCAAGCCTAATTTAGTCGGCTCTGAGTCGCCTATCCCCCCGAATGCTCCTATGAAGGTTGAAATCCCTCATATTACTCGAATTACCTTCTATGCCTTTGATGGTCAACTAACTCTCTCAGACTTAAGCTTTAGTTTTTAGAGCAGAAGCGGAAAGAGCTGTGAGATTCCCCCTTTATCAGTAAAAGTCCTGCACAGAAGAAAACTTCAAGGCGATCATAGCCACACAAATCGTAGCCACAGATAAGATTAATCTGCTGGCTCAGCTTTTGTTACAGAAGCATTATTAAGTCCTAGCGTGAGTCGCAAAGGCTTTTGAGAACGATGCCCCCTAACAACCTGTCGGTAAACCTCGTAATTAGTTGGCAGCGTTACTGTTTGCCCGTCTTGCTTGTAGTTGATTCGGTATTTTACAGTACGCAACAGCTCTGGTTTGCTTGCCTGTTCTTGGGGTTTTAAGCGTTGTTCAACTTCATCAATACTAGGTCGTGGAGGTAAAGCCGGCCACCACAACCCTTTTTCATCGGGTCCTATAACGGCACCTTCCGGTTTTAAACCATTGCGGTTAAGCAAGAAATTAGAAGCAAACTCTTCAAAGCGTGGATGCTTATCTGTCACTGGGTTAATGGAATACTGAACCTGCCAAGTCAATGTTGTTCGTGCAGTCGCTTCATACTGGTTAGTAGTGACAGTGTCACAACTGCTAAGACCTACCGCTATACACAAGCTAGCCAAGACCGCAAAGATCGGGCGAGATTGTAAGCGGTAGCTTTGCCTAAAAGTAAGACTCTGTAGACCCACTAGACTCCTGATTACTCAACAACGAATAACGACTTCATGCAGCTTGCTCCTCTTTATCCTATTTTGTACAAAATTCTCAAACCTTCGTTTCCCAACTGCCTTTGGGCAGGAGCGACTCATTCACGAGCGATCGCTCTCACGTTTGATGATGGTCCTCATCCTCAGTACACACCGCAACTTTTACAAGTCCTAGACCGATACAACATTAAAGCTAGTTTTTTCTGGTTAGGTAATTGCGTAGAGCGCTGGCCCTCTATTGCCCGAGAAATTTACCAGAGAGGTCACTGGATTGGATTACATGGCTATTACCATCACTCTTTTCCTTTGCTCTCGCCAGAAAAATTAAAGCAAAGTTTGGAAAAAACTCAAGATGCGATCATCCAAGCTTGTCAGCTTCATCCCAGTCTTGTTCGAGATGTTCGTCCTCCCAACGGTCTATTTACCCCCCAAACCTTGACTTTATTACACCAGTGGAATTATCGACCCGTCATGTGGAGCGTCGTTCCGGAAGACTGGGAACGTCCTGGTATCAGTGTCGTTGTCCAGAGAGTCTTACAGCAAGTTCAGAATGGGTCGCTGATTGTCTTACATGATGGCTACTACGGAGGACAAGATGTTGCTGAAACAGCCGATTGGTTAATTCCTTATCTGTTACAGCAAGGTTATTATTTCGTTACAATTGAGCAATTATGGCAGTTATCAAGAGCTGCAAGCTCAATCCGCTGACCTAGGCAAGTCAGTATTGAGCAGATCAAGAAAGTGAGAAACAGGTGAGAATGTTTAAAATTTATCGGATTGCGCCAAATCTAGGAAAAAAATTGAGCTTAAAACACTACATCTAGGGTTTTTACCCTCAAATGGAACTTTTAAGTTTTTTCTTTCCGATCTTTCTTAATGCTTCCCTCCAGGCTATCTCCCCTGGATCAAAGATGCCATCAATAGTAATCTCAATCTTGATGTTCTCCCAGAACACATCTCGCTTCTCAAAATTACCGATCCCCCATGAACTCTTTTTTGTAAACTTTTTTTAAGAGCATCTTAACGACATTTGCTAATTTGTGTGCTAAAACAGTTGTTTTACGGATGTCATACATCAGCACACTTTTGTTCAAATGTTCTCTGTCTCCAGCTAGAGAAAAATATCCTCATCTAGAAAAACTTCGCTAATGTAGACAGAGAGGAGGTCAAAATATAGGACAAATGTACTAAAAAAATCGGTTGATTATGGATTCAACAGATGCAATTGCTGTCAACTATCAGTCGAATTCATTAAAATGGCTTAGTGTATTTCAGCTATTTATCTGGGGTTATCAAGTTTGGAGCTAGAGTAAATTTAGGGAAGTTTGAACCAAAAGGAGAGACTCTACTAAGTTTACACCCGAAAGGCTACCCGGAAGTGTAGCACTCATTACTCCCCGGCATTTGATAACGCGCTGGAATCAGCTTGTGAACACAGTAAACTAGACTACCTAAACTCGCTAACAGCAACAGATACTAGTCGAAGCGAGCCAACATCAGTACGAGGTAACTCAAGAAAAGGAATTTGTTATGGGTGCATTAATTCCGCTGACATTAGCTTTATGCAAAAGCCATTTTTAAGTGACATTTACAACTCTTGAGATTGAAGCTAAAAATCCCAGCCCAAAATTGGTAATTAAGGCTACAATCAAAAAGTCTCAAGAAAAGCCAGCATTTATACTTCCTGTAAGAATCATTCAATAGTGATGTTGAGGAGAGAAAAAGTAAATCTAAACGTACTTTTCGATCCTAGATTGATGAAATAAACTTCAGAATGCTACAGAAGTGAATTTCTGGCTACGCTATATCTTAAGTAGATAAACAAACACCATCTACTGGTCTTTAACTGAAGGAGCATGAGGAAAAAGGCATGACCCAGGCAAACTTAGATCCCGCAACAATAACTCAGCCTCAAGAAGATGATTGGCAATTCTTGCTCGAGGATGACGCGAGCCGAGATGAGCTACTAGACGCTCAACCGGAGGAGGAAGACGGTAAGCCTGGTAAGGTGCGCTCTACCCGTCGTCGCACACAAGCAAAGAAGAAACACTACACAGAAGATTCAATTCGCCTCTACCTGCAAGAAATTGGTCGAATTAGGCTATTGCGGGCAGATGAAGAGATTGAACTGGCTCGTAAGATAGCAGATTTATTAGAACTAGAACGTATACGAGAACGTTTATCTGCTCAGTTAAAGCGGGAGCCACAAGACAGCGAATGGGCATCAGAAGTGAATATGCCACTCCAAGCCTTTCGCCATCGTTTGTATGTTGGACGGCGGGCAAAAGACAAAATGGTGCAGTCAAACCTGCGCTTAGTGGTCTCAATTGCCAAAAAATACATGAATCGTGGCTTATCTTTTCAAGACCTGATCCAAGAGGGGTCTTTGGGTTTGATCCGTGCAGCGGAAAAATTTGACCACGAGAAAGGCTACAAGTTTTCTACCTATGCGACGTGGTGGATTCGGCAGGCAATCACAAGAGCGATCGCAGATCAGTCTCGAACCATTCGCTTACCGGTTCATCTTTACGAAACTATCTCTCGCATCAAAAAGACGACCAAGATTCTTTCCCAAGAAATGGGTCGTAAACCGACAGAAGAAGAAATCGCCGATCGCATGGAAATGACCATCGAGAAGCTGCGATTCATTGCTAAATCAGCCCAACTTCCCATCTCGTTAGAAACACCAATTGGTAAAGAAGAAGACTCCCGACTCGGAGACTTTATTGAGGCAGATGGCGAAACCCCAGAAGACCAAGTTTCCAAAAATCTGCTCCGCGAAGACCTCGAAAGCGTTCTTGACACATTAAGCCCCCGTGAACGGGATGTACTACGGTTGCGTTATGGCTTAGATGATGGACGGATGAAGACCCTTGAAGAAATCGGTCAAATCTTCAACGTCACTCGCGAACGGATTCGGCAAATCGAAGCCAAAGCCCTCCGCAAGCTGCGCCATCCCAATCGCAATAGTATTCTCAAAGAATACATTCGCTAATCCTAGTCAGACTCACTAGGCTGGCAGTAATCACAGGGGCGATACAGACATCGCTCCTTTTTATTTGTATTTGTTAGATCATTAAAAAAGCTGGGGTTGTACTCACAGAACGCCCAGCGACTTGAATGAGATTGACTGAGATTGGATGATTGCGCGATCCAGGTATTACATTAGACCCCAGTAGTGCAATACACCTTGACCGGTTACGAGTTCAGTAATGACAGCGGCGATGAAGCCAATCATAGCCAAACGACCGTTCCAGTTTTCGGCTTGGGGTGTAAAACCAAACTTGACATCGTTGCGATTTTCGCCTTGCATAGTTTTTGCTCCGTTAGTAACATTTTGTGAACTGTTACGTTAACTAATGTAACTAATGTTTGGCAAAACAGCAACTATCTGCTGGCAAAATTAGATGAGTTTTAGATAAGTTCTGTTTAAAGTCTGTTGAAGAACCCTTAATGAAATTCTTATTGAAACAACAGCGCTCTGAAGGCTCTAGGTCAGGAGAGAGTATTATTCGCGATGAAATAATAAAAAAAATATGAAATAATTAAGACAACCAAACTAACGCCCCCTTATCCACAAGGTTAAAAAGCTGCGTTAGTAACGTCCAAGGCTCTAGCTAGCGTCGGGTTTATTCCTGGCTAACGCCCAGTTAGTCCTTCTGCAAAAAGCGCAGATAGGTCAAACTCCACATCTCCCGAAACGAAACGAGAAAAGCTTTCATTGCACACAGCTCGATACATCGACAGGCAACGAACGATTGGGTAGTGCCTGAGATGAAGGTGTTGTTGCACAGGAAATACCTCATTGAAATTTGGTGTTTCCAGCGCAATCGATGTTAGCTCTCGTGGCACAGCAGGAACATCCTACAGCTCTGTAGGAAAACCCATGCTTCAATCTCAACAAAACAATGAGAAGGATGAGTCACCAGACAAGTGTCAAGCCTTTCGGACAGGTCAAAGGTAAAAGGTCAAAGGGACGAAGAAAACCTTTCCCCTGGAGAAACGCAGTTTCGGTCACTGTATTAATACAGGTGATTTCCTTCCAAAGCCGTACAGTTCAATTCTGGGTACTCTCAAAAAATCGGTATGTCTATCATCGCGTCCGATCTGCCTACTCGCCTAGACGAGTACTACCGCCAAATCAAAACCGTCATTCTCAATCGTCAAAATCCCATTACAGGTTTATTACCAGCAAGTACTGCAATTAATGCTCACGGAGATTATACGGATGCATGGGTACGCGATAACGTTTACAGCATTTTGGCGGTTTGGGGACTGGCCTTAGCTTATCGTAAGCTCGATGCTGATGGAGGGCGTACCTTTGAACTAGAACACAGCGTTGTCAAGCTGATGCGCGGGTTGTTGTTCTGTATGATGCGGCAAGCGCACAAAATAGAACGGTTTAAAGAAACCCAATCTTTATTTGATGCCTTGCACGCTAAGTACAACACCAGTACAGGTGATGTCGTAGTTGGTGATGACGCTTGGGGGCATTTGCAACTCGATGCCACATCTTTATTTCTATTGATGCTGGCTCAGATGACGGCATCCGGGTTGCACATCATCTATACCACTGACGAAGTTAACTTTGTCCAAAATCTCGTTTATTACATCGGGCGAGCGTATCGAACACCGGATTATGGGATTTGGGAGCGGGGCAATAAGGTAAATCACGGCAATGCCGAACTCAATGCCAGTTCGCTAGGGATGGCCAAAGCGGCTTTAGAAGCGATTAACGGGTTAGATTTGTTTGGTGTGCGGGGTTCGCAGGCATCTGTGATTCATGTTTTACCTGATGAAATTGCGCGATCGCGAATTACTTTAGAATCTTTACTACCCCGTGAATCAGCCTCTAAAGAAACCGATGCAGCGCTTTTGAGCATCATTGGTTTCCCTGCCTTTGCCGTAGAAGACGCTCAACTCATTGAACGCACTCGCCAAGAAATCATCGAGAAGTTACAGGGGCGCTATGGCTGCAAACGTTTCTTAAGAGATGGTCATCAAACCGTTTTAGAAGATACCTCTCGTCTGCACTACGACCCTTGGGAACTGCAAAAGTTTGAGCATATCGAGTGCGAGTGGCCTTTGTTTTTCACCTACTTAGTGCTGGATGGACTCTTTCGCGGAGATACTGAGCAAGTCCAAGACTATCAGGCACATTTAGAAGGATTGCTGGTAGAGCGAGAAGGTATAAAACTTTTACCAGAAGTATATTATGTGCCCAGAGAGAACATCGAAGCAGAGCGACAGTCTCCTAACAGCCAGACGCGTCTTCCCAATGAAAACATCCCATTAGTATGGGCACAGAGTTTGTACTATCTCGGTCGGTTACTCAGTGAGGGATTGATTGCCCCTGGAGATATTGACCCCTTAGGACGCCATTTACGGGTGGGGCGTCACCAAGATCCAGTAGTACAAATTGCCCTGCTGTCAGAGGATGAAGCCTTACAAGAGCAATTGGCCGCTTACGGTATTGCCACACAAACGCCTAAACAAGTAGAACCTGTGCAAGTTCGTCAGGCAACCGAACTGTCAGCGGTTTACGCTCAAATGGGAAGCTGTGAGGCGCTTTCACTAACAGGACGCCCAGTACGGCGCTTAAGGAGTCTGACAACTTCGAGAGTGTTTCGGATCGGGCAAGAGACGATTGTCTTTTTGCCTGCATTTTTAGACCAGCAGCAATTTTACCTCACCCTTGATTACCATTTCCTCGTCGCTCAAATTAAAAGCGAACTCGCTTACATTCAACGTAACTGGTGTGAATTGGGGCGGCCGACGCTGACGCTGTTGTTAACCCATACCATGTGGCAGACAGGGGCTGACGGGGAAGAAGAGTTGAACGTTGGCAGGTTGAACGTTCAACGTTCTCACCAACCCTACGGCAACGGCTACACTGAACAATCTGCAAACCCAACTAACTTTCAACCTTCAACCTTTCAACTTTCAACCCCTCCAAGCTCACCGCTATTAGAGTTGATGCAGGAACTCAAAAACGGTTTTTGTAATGGTGTTCGGGTGAAACTAGGGCATCTCAATCAGTTGATGTTGACTGCAGGAACCGAGCGTATTGATTTTCTGCGCGAGTTTGAATTTACTCAAGCATCGGTCAAAGATACAGCAATACGTTGCTATTACCTGACCAGCCATCGGGAGAAAAATGGCCCGTTAGGTCATACTCAGGAATTTTTGTTGGAGTGTGAAACTAACCTGGGCTTATTGTTGGAGAGTTTGCGAGCATCGCAGAATCTTTATGAGCAGATCGAGTTGTTGCGTACACTCAAGCGCCTGCGGGGGTTGGACTTTGATACAGGTTTTGGTGGGCCCAGACAACGGGTAACCGTTGCGGATTTACTCAACGAAGTTTATATCAAAGCGAGTACCGAGGGAACATCTCCTTATTGGGCCGTAGTGCGTCAAGCGGCTGGGCTACTCAACAAGGTGGATATCAGTTTATCGGATGCAGTCACAGAGATTTTGGTGCGCGGTAAGCAGATTACAGTCGGTCGGGCTTACAGTGAGGCCTCACTGATTAAAAATCCGATGTCTCATTTAGAAATTAGTGCTAAGATTGACGAGTTTTGTCGGGAGGATATTCGCGATCGCGTTTTGACTCAAGAAATCCTGATTTACCTCGGCACTCTCATCAAGTCAGAACCCGATTTACTCAATGGCTTGCTAACGCTGCGGGTGGGGTATCTGATTCTGTTATTAACCAGTGAATTAGCGGCCCAACTCAGGGTAACTCAGGATGAAGCTTACGAACAGCTAATGCATTTAAGCCCCTTTGACATCAAGATGCGGTTGCGCTCTTGTTTAGCAGGATATGAGGGGGTTAACCAAAAGCTACGTCAGCAAGAATCGTTGCACGTCAAGCAAATCAATCATGATATTAATTGGGCTGTCTTGCCTGAAGATCAGGAAGAAACAGAAGAGACACCAGCGGTTGGTAGCTGGGTGAGAAAGCGACAACTAGATGGTGCGGCCGGTCGTGTTCCCAAAAACTTCTATCCCAACGTTTGGCGAGTGATGAAACACTCTAAGGGTTTAGTAATTGGGGATAAATTAGAGCGTCGCAACCGCTTGGATAGTCAACCCCTAATTTCCGAGATGACGCCAGGTGAAAAGAATTTTGCGCTGCGGATAGAGCATTTGCTCAATAAAATTGAGGCCCCAGAATATCGACAAGTGAATATTGAAGCCTTAATGGAGCTTGCTGCTATTTTAGAGCGCAACCCCGATTTACAAATTGAAGAGTACATCGTGTTCGACGTACTCATCGGTCATGCTGTACGCTTGGCTTGGTTAGAGCGCTTTCCTGAAAAGGCAGACCAGTATGATGAGTATAAAGCTGCCGCTTGGCGTGCTTTTTACAACACCTCGCCAACTGAGTGTGCCGGTCATATTGTTAAGGCGTTCCGATTCCTGACTCAAGCCGGACAGGTGAGAGCTGCTTAGAACAGATGGGGAAAGGGCAAGGGTGGATTTGGTCTTCTTTTGCCTTTAACTTGTTTTTAATGGCAGGCGAGACGCCTGCCCTACAAGATAAAGATGAGGTAACTTATTCCTTAGCAATTCCGGATTATCATTGAACCCTTAGTTCCCACGAACTGAGTGAACCTGAATCACCGGGATTGCCATCGTTGATGATCAGTCGCCAGGTTCCTGCGGCTGACAATCCGTAAAATGCTGAGAAGGAGCCGCTTGGAGCGTAGTTACCCATGGGAATAACCTGATTGTCTCTGGCTGCGGCTTCAATTTTGTCACTGTTGCGATCGCTAAAGCTGTAATCGCCATTGAGGTCACTACTATAGCCACTCGAAGAGAAATGGGGTTGACCTGGTCGCCGGAATAGATTAACGACTGTATCTGTTTCCAAGTGGCGCAACTGGACGGTGAGGTCACCTACCCAGGTGTGAAAAAAGCCTTTCAGGGTGACAGTTACATCGCTGATTGTAAAGTTATTGTTGACGATAATGTCATCCTGAAAGCTACTGTTACCATCAGGAATGTTCCCACCATGTCCCTGAAAAATGGCAACAGGAGTGGACTGTTTTGTGGCGATCGCCATATTATTAGTAGCATTTTGTGTGCTTGAAATCATCTGAGACATAACTTGATTGTTCCTGAAAAAATTAGCAGTTGATAAAGATAATCGTTCAAGCTGCAATAACTCTGACCCAAATTTTCATGGGGCATTTTCAGCCCACAAATAGGTACTGACTCCCATCACAGGATTTCAACTATTCAGGTTTATTGACAATAGCTAATGGAAGAATCTCCTGTTGGGACGCTCAACACGATTAACCGAAGCTTTGGTGTTGCCTAAGCCTTGAACACTTCATGCGCTGCCGTGAAGCTCTCGCTACCTCATTCCCTCTACTACTATTACTCCAACCCTGACTCCACAGAAGAACTCGCTCCTTATAGGAGTTGCTGGAGAGTATCGCTTTGAGGAAGGCATCACATCAGCTAAAAAGATGCAATACAAAAATAAGTTACCCTGATGAAATAATGTGCGCCAAACGCGCTCTGCTCTAAAATAGCGCGACCACGACTTAATTTTTTAAGAAAATCTACATCCCTGTTAGTCTTAATAGATGCAGGTTAGAGTTTTCCTAAATCTCGCAATCTGACGATACTTTTCTCAATTAATAATTATAGCCTTCAGAGAAATATAGCAACGCTCTATCGCTTCTTCTCAATAAAAAAACACATTGAAATACACTGTAAAACACTGGGGATCATCCCAATTGCTTGTAATACACATTATCTACTTTAATAAATTCTTGTTCATTATGGCCAGGAGAGCGTTGCCGTTATAGACGCTTTCGTCTACTGCCAGGGACGAATTGAAAAGTGGATACTATACCCGAATTGAGTATAAATCGTTATGTTTAACTCTCAAAGCTCGCTAAGAGATTAAAAAAGACTTCTAATAAGCTGGGGAAAATGGGATAGTAATTCTAGATCTTTTTTAAAGACCAATAGTTCTACCTTCTTGAATACTAAATTCTTTTGAAAGTGCTTTCGATAGGGATGTCTAAGCAAATTTGAGTATTAAAAGTGCATCCTCCTGATGGAATTCGTCTCAAAATTAGCACTGATTTACGAAAACTCTGAGTGACTTAACCTTAATTGGCGGTTAATGACATCCCTCCAAAGAAGGGCTTTTTCCAACATACAGCGATTCCTGCTGCGATCGCCTAATCGGATGAGCCGAGTGCAGGAAGCCGTTAGTTAGTATGGAAGTAATCCTATAGAAAGAAACTATTTTTTACCAAATTTACTCATCAGGAGAACTCAACAATGAATGAACCCATAGATCGTCCCGAAGAAAAAGTCGAATCGGTTACAGTTGATTCAACAATCAGTAATCAAAAAGTGACAACGGTTGAAGTGGAAACCACTACCGGAGAGGCAGGAGGTGGAACCGAGGAAAAAGTGCGTGTAGAAGAATTCACGATTACCGGTGATGCTTTGGTGAGCAAGGTTAAGGAACTAATTCATCAAGGTAATATTCGTCGAGTGATCATCAAAACCGAAGAGGGTCGTACACTGATTGAAATTCCTTTAACGGTCGGAGTGGTAGGTGGCGTACTTGGAGCAACTCTATTCCCAGTCATCGCGGCGCTAGGTGCCATTGGTGCCCTCGTTGCTCACCTGAAGATTGTCATTGAGAAAGTAGAGTAATTGTGCAATTAGAAGCGACTCTCAAAAGATAATTAAGATTTTGATCAAGCGCCATAAATCGGGGAAAATTACTTTTGAGAAGCAGGACACTCTAGCCGGAAAAAGCCACTCTCAGTAGGAGTGAGTCTCGGCGCTGAAGCAGTGAGGACAACTTCACCTTTCTCATTGATAACCCATCCTTGTGCTTCTACCAGTTTTCTAGGCACAGAACTCGTGGGCGTTGTCGGAACTGGAGGTATATTATTTTCTACCTCAGCGTCGAGACTGACCCAAGAGGTAACAACTGTCTCACCTTGTAGAACATCATTCGGACTTGGTGGTAAACCGCCACGACCTGTAATGGTAAAGCTACTGTTTCTTGCCTCTTCTCCGGGAGTGCAACGGCGGTCAATTTGTTGTGAAGCATCAATTAAGTTAGTAGGAAGTTGGTATAACCCGCGACTGGGGTCAATATCAGGGGAGTTGAGGGCAAATTCTCCTGACAAACCGAAGATGGAGCTGACGGTAATGTCGTTGTCGGGGGTAAGTTCGGGTCGGAACTCGATACCGAAGAGTCCTTGAGTGTTGATGGTAACTCTCCCGCCGTTGCCTTCAAAAGCATTGGCAGTGATGTCGCTGCCTCGCTGCCCAGTTGGAGGCGTTGCAACAATCAATGTCGAATCGATCGCAACGTTACCCCCGTTCGCTTGGTTGAGAGCATTGGCAGAAATCAGGCTTTCGTTACCCATGAGCAGGAGGTCTAATCCTTGCAGAGTAATATTGGCTGCGCCTTGTGCACCACTAGTTCCGGTAGCAGCAGTAATTCTTCCTCGGTTTAGGGAAAGAGATTCAGTAGTGATAGCGATCGCACCTCCTGAGGCTTGTTCTGCCGACGTTGTGATACCGCTGTTGGTGAGTGTGACGGCTTCCGTCGCGGTGATAGCCACACCGCCGGCTTGACCTGTACCCTGGCTGCTAGCCGAGATTTGGGCGCGATTGTTCAAACTCAAATTCCGCGTGTTAATAGCCACATCCCCGCCTCTAAAGGTACCGAAGGTTTGGGCATCGACCACTGCTCCATTAATAATGCGGAAGGAATCTGTATTGACAGTAATCGTTCCCCCTCGTCCCTCCGCTTCTTCAATCGTCGAACTGAATAGTCCGCTCACAAATCCAGTTTTGTTGTTCACTCCATCAAGCAGAACAGAATCACGGGCATCAATTTGGATATTACCAGCGTTCCCCTGTCCGTTGGTGCTAACAGTTAATCGACCTCCATCAGCAACGGACAACGTGTTTGTGGAAAGGTGAATATCTCCTCCATTGCCGTTGCCAGTTTCTCCAACAATACTGAAGGCAGCAGTGGCAAGGCGGCTATCGCGACCGATTCCAGTAAAAGACACGCTATCAAGCGCTTCAATAATGATGTTACCAGCATCGCCTTGTCCAAAAGTGCTGGTACTGAGTTGACCACTATTAGTGACAGACAACGCTCCAGTAGTGATATGAATGTCTCCGCCATCGCCATTGCCGATTCCGGCATCAGGAAAACCCACTGTACTGAAGATAGCTGCATAGTCTAGGAAAATGCGATCGCGAGCAGTGATGATGATATCGCCAGCACTGCCTTGTCCAAAGGTAGTAGTAATCAGTTGTGTGCCATTAGTAGCAGACAGCACCTCTGTCCTGATGTGAATGTCCCCTCCATCGCCATTACCAGTCCTTCCAACACCACTGAAGGCACTACTAGGAAATTGGTCGTCGCGACTGGTTCCCGTAAAAGATACTGCATCACGCGCCTCAATGAAGATGTCACCTGCATTTCCTTGTCCGAAGGTGCTGGTATTTAGTAGAGCGCCATTAGCAGCAATTAGCCATCCTGTGCTAATGCGAATATTACCTCCATCACTATTACCGGTCTCTCCAACGGTACTGGTAATACTTGCACCGTTATCCAAAGAAACTTGATCGCGTGCCTCAATGATGACATCGCCTGCATTGCCCTGTCCTTCTGTCGAAGCCAACAGTGCGGCCTCATTGGTAATTGAGAGTGAGCCTGCCGTGATCTCCACATTGCCGCCTCTGCCCACAGCCCCTTCTGCCACCTGGCTAATAGCTGCTGTGTCATTACCGTCAAACACAACGTGATCGCGGACATTGATAATCACACTGCCTGCATTGCCTTGCCCTTCCGTTTGAGTTTGTAATTGTGCCCCCTTCGTGACTGAGAGTGAACCTGCAATGATTTCTACATTACCCCCACTACCCACTGCTGCTGTTTCCACATTACTGAAGGCGATACTGCTAAGGCTTCCACTACTGTTGCTGCCAGTGAAGTTGACAGCATCACGGACGCTGATAATTACATTACCACCATTGCCTTGTCCAAAGGTAGCGGCGTCCAGTTGCGATCCGTTGCTAACAAGGAGTGAACCTGAGGTAATCTCAATGTTGCCACCGTTACCTATGGCTCCCTCATTCACACGACTAAAGGCAGCACTGGTAAATTCCCCATCGACACTTTCTCCCTCAAACGAGACTGCCTCGCGTGCCTGAATGATTACATTACCTGCGTCACCTCGTCCATTGGTGCTGGTATTGAGTCGAGCAGCATTTGTGATATACACTGACCCTGCTGTGATGCGGATGTCGCCTCCTGCACCATTGCCAGTCTCTCCGACAGTACTGCGGATACTAGTGAGAGGTCCTAGAATGACGCTTTCCCCATCTAGAGAAACCCGCTCACGAGCCTCAATGATGACATTGCCACCATTGCCCTGCCCAAAGGTGCTAGCATCCAGCCGAGCGCCATCGGTGAGGAACAGTGAACCAGCCGTAATGCGAATATCGCCACTGTTGCCTATAGCATCCTCAAATACAAGATTCAAAATACGACTTTGTTCTCCTCTAATTTGGAGCGTTTCTGTCGCGTTTAAGGTAATATCCCCAGCTTGACTGTCAAGTGTCCCGAAGCCTGATAGAATACCTGCTCGGATTAAGCTGTTCCCTGAGATGTTTAAATTGCGGGCATTAATAGTCACACTGCCACTGTCGCGAGCCGCTACACCAATTAAAGAATTAAACAGTGACACGTCAGCTCTTGAGAGGTCAGTTGGAAAGCTCAAGCTGCCATCAACATTTAATCCTACTGTTCCTGTCCCTGCTACTGCGCCAATTTCAACTCGTCCCCCAAAGACATTCAAATGTCCACCATCGATACTGATATTTCCGCCCAGTAGAACCAGATTCTCTCCATTAGGAACCCGTAGACCTTCAATAAAGGCTGGAACAACAGGATTGCGAGCAACAGATTGGTTAACAATCGTTCCAGCATTAAGTTGATTGAAGAAGAATGCAGAGGGTTTAACTGTCAATAATCCAGGTGCTTCAGGATTGGTCGAACTAAAGAAGCCTCGATCGCCAAACTGAACTGCATTTGCCGTAGTGGCAAAAAATGAACCTCCCACATCTAACCGGGCATTAGGCCCAAAAAGGATGCCATTGGGATTGAGCAAAAATAGATCGGCTCTCCCAGTCACCCCCAATGTTCCTAAAATATTCGAGAGATTATTGCCCGTTACCCGCGTCAGAATGTTCTCAATTCCCGCAGGATTAGCAAAATAAACTCGCTGTCCTGCGCCAATATTAAATTCTTGAAAACTGTGAAATAGGTTAGTGCCGCGAGTTGCGCCACCTTGAATTAAATCAGCAGGAAAACCCCCAACATTTGCGTTCGGTGTAACTATAGAATTTTCAGCACCCAACGTAGCATCCGGTGTAATCTGAGCAAGGGGGGGAGTGCAAGTATATGCGATCGCTCCAACTATCCCAAACGCTAACGCTATCTGTAAGGACCAGCCAGGACGCTGCCTACTAATAGCAGTTTTAGCCAAGTTTTCCTTTCCTTTTGCTAAAGACGATTGACTCATGCAGATAGCAACTTCGTTAATATTATCTTTAAATGATTACTTCCCTCCAACGGTCTTACCTTACTGGTGACCAATACGTCCAGATAGAGGAACAAACCCCCATCAAACACGAATATATTGGTGGACAAATCTATGCGATGGCAGGAGCAAGCGACCTTCATGTTACCATTGCTTTCAACCTTGCCACTCTTCTTCGCAGCCACGTCCGAGATTCTGGTTGCCGCGTCTATATTGCCGACATAAAAACGTGAATCGAATCGCTCAATTGGTACTATCGGCTTTGAAAAAATCTTAGAAGCACTTTACGAAAACGTTCCTTTGAATAACTCCCCCAATTTTTGGCTTTTTTAACTTAATTTATTCTATCTCCATATATTAATACAAATCAAGGAAAGAGAATAACGGATAAAAAGTATGGGTAAAGAAGGATTAAATCATTCAAAATTCAACTCATTAAACATCATAAAAACTGTTATGGTAGCTCGCTCACTTGCAAGAATGAAGGCTTGTTTATAACATCGAACTAAAAATAAAAAAAGCCAACCATTTCTTTATATTATGTCCGGCTGAATACTTACACTTTGATGGAGATAAGGCTCCAAACCAGAAGGGAAGGAAGAAGGTTGCAAGGTAAAAAGAAATGATGACTGTTTAGCCGGACATAATATTACAGATAGTTCAAAAAGTTAGACCCTCATGCCCATAAGACACAATATCAATCTGAAAACCTTTCTCCCTACTGCCTATTCCTTTTTTCCCGATTAAATATGAGAAAAGAACTTAATATTGGATTGTTGATAAAACCCCAAAACTCTTTGAGTATAGTCAGCAATTGAGCCACTATCAAATTGATTGGGGTCTCCCGTCATCCACCAAGCTGCTGCACGCCGAACTGCTAGAGCCTCATTATTATTACTGGCCTGATACTGATTGCTAAATACATCACGCATCACGCACACCAAAATAGCACGAGCCGTCACGGGACTGTCCTGAAATTGAATTGGTGTCAGTTCCTGAGCCATACATTGTTGAGACCAACGCGGAATATTTTCAGCTTTGACTTGCCATGCGCCGTACAGGTCATCGTCAGGTTTATCTGCCGGTGCTGCTTGTAATAAAGCTTCAACCAGTTTTCCGAGTTGAGTATTGGAAACTTGAACGGACGATGAAGCATTGGTTGTCGGTGGCGTTACTTGCCCGGATGGGGCTGGTTTTGCAGCAGGAGCGGGTGGTTGAGCCTGTGCATTACGACCCTGTTGCTGATAGAAACTCAGGACGTTCTTGCTGTAAGTCGCTGTTGCACCGTTATTGTATTGATTGGGGTTGCCCGTCAGCCACCAGGAAGCAGTTCGTTGCACTGCTAAAGATTCATTGTTGCCACTGGCTTGATACTGCTCGCGCATCACATCACGCATCACACACACAAGAATTGCACGAGCAGTGACAGGACTTGCCTCAAATTGTGCTGGTGTCAGTTCTCGTCCAATACATTGGTTAGACCAACGGGGTATATTGTTCG
>CBKWLJ010000149.1:0-18252 GCA_966675205.1 uncultured bacterium | reverse complement strand
GATGCGGGTAATACTGAGTCAGTTCTTTGTAAGCTTGGCTAACAATTGCGCCTTCAGCATTGAAGAGAATCGCCCGATTGCCTGTGGTACCAAGGTCTAGGGCAAGGACATAGGCAGGATTGTTAGCAGTCATGGTAGAGCTTTGAGTTGTTCGTTCTCATCCCATTTTGCGACAGGTCGAAGCTGGCGTGACACTAAATGTATTGTAAGTTCAAGGAAAATTGGGGTAGGGCGATTAGAGTATGCGATCGCACTCTGATTATGGGTAGCCTAGCAAACAAGAGACGGTATGAATTTTTTCTGAATGGGTCGTGAGGAATAGATGCGATCGTTTCTTTATCACCTCACAATCGCCTAACTTGAAATTATTTATAGATGTTTCTTCGGTGCCCGACTTTGACAATGAGAATGACAAGCTTATCTTCTTCTATCCGATAAATTACTCGGTAGTCTCCTACACGTAAGCGTAGCCGTCCATCACCATTTTTCAGAGCTTTGACACCAGGGAGATAGGGATTTGTCTTGAGTTCGTCAATTTTAGCTGCAATTCTTTGCTGTATGTCTTTAGGAAGTTTAGACAGTTCCTTGAGCGCTGTTCGTAGAAATTCAATGCTGTAATTTTCTTCTAACACCCTACAGTCCTAGCTCTTGTTTGACCTGCTCCCAAGGAATCCGCTCTTGATTGTCTGGATTAGCCTCAGCTTCTAGTGCATCCTGCAAGTCCAAATCATCCTCTTCTTTAGAGTCAGCAATATATTGTCTCACCCAAGTTCTGAAAGATTGCCGGAGTTTTCTTCTACCTGCTGTGATATTTTGCTCTATGAAACCCGGAATTTCATGAGCGGGAAAACCTTCAAAAGCAATGCTGCCATCAATTTCTTTATATTCTCCTGCTTCAAGTTGATAAATGCGTAGGATGTTCTCGTCAAAGCGCCAAATCTCAGGTACACCCAGACGAGCATAAATCGGCATTCTGTCGAGTGACTTACTGGTATAGTCTATTTCTAGCACCAAGTCTGGCGGAGGGTCTTGATCAAGGTCGATATCTACTCTCCCTCGAATTAGGCTTTCATTCTGGATGTAAAAGCTGTTATCAGGTTCGGCTCCCGCTTCTTTGGCTTTCCGTCTCCAAGTGGTTGAACCATAAGGCTCGCAATCTCGATCCAGTTCATCGGCTAGCTCTTGCACCAAAAAGCTGATAATTTCTTTGTAGTATTCGTGTGTTTGGGTTGGCATTATAATTTCGAGCGTTCCCCGGTCATAAGCCACTCTTGAGGAGCGATTATCTCCCATCTCAGCTAGAATATGTTCAAAGTGTTCCCAGCTAACGTTGTGGAGTATTTTTGTTGCTCCTGGCTTGAGTTCGCTTTCGTTCTGAATCAAAGCCTGGAAGCGTTCATCTTCTCGAATGCTCTCAAAATCTGAGTCAGTTTTTGCCAGTTCTCGGTATTTGTCAGGATTTAGATTGATAGCTTGTTGTAAGTTTGCGATCGCCTGCTCGACATTGCCCTGTAAGGCATAGCACAAAGTTTTGTTATAAAAAGTATCAGCGTAGTCATATATGAATTCTTGAACTATGTTGGCGATAGTAATTGGATCTTCGTTCCGTCTCAATTTACCTCGGCTTTTCCATTTCCAGGCTAAGTGCTCATTCGGTTGAAATTTTATGGCTTTGTCAAAACTCGCAATTGCATCTTCATACCGTCTCAATTTCCTCAACGCGATACCTCGGCTTTTCCAGGCTAAGTACTCGCCTAGCTGAATTTCTACGGCTTTGTCAAAGCTAGCAATCGCTTCTTCATTGCGTTCTAACTCATCTAGTGCAATGCCCCAATTATTCCAAGCCTCATAAGAATTGGCTTGAACTTCTAGAGCTTTATCATAGCTAGCAATCGCTTCTTCATAGCGTTCTAACTCATCTAGCGCAATACCCCGGTTATACCAAGATTCGTAGGATTCAGATTGAATTTCTAAAGCTTTGTCATAGCTAGTGATCGCTTCTTCATATCGTCCCAGTTTAGACAGCACATAGCCCTTGTTGTTCCAGCTACCGTAGTCATCAGGCTCAATTTGCAGAGCTTTATCAAAGCTAGTACTTGCTTCTTCAAATTCTTCCAACTTCCTCAGCGTGATGCCTCGATACTTCCAGGCTTGATAGAAATCAGGTTTGATTTCAATGGCTTTATCAAAACTATTAATTGCTGCTTGAAAGCGTTCCAATCTCCCCAAAACGATTCCGATACTATTCCAAGCATTGTAGTATTTAGGGCTAAGCTCTATTGCTCTATTGAAGCTATATATTGCCTCTTCAAAACGACACAAGTTATATAAAGAAATACCCCGACTATGCCAAGCATCATGAAAGTTAGGCTGAATTTTTAATGCTTGATTAAAGCTGTTTAACGCCTCTTCATCAGAGCCTAAGTCAGATAACACAACTCCTCGATTGTGCCAAGCTTCGTAGAAGTCCCACTTAGATTCGATAGCTTTGTCAAAGCTAGAAATAGCATCTTTCTTACGTTCCAAGTCATAGAGCGCAATGCCACGGTTGAACCAGGCGTCATAGTCGTCTGGTTTAATGTTCAGAACTTTATCCCAGCTAAAAATTGCTGCTTCATAGCATCCTAACTTAAAAAGCTTATTGCCCTCGTTATACAAGGCATCGTCTTTATCTGGCTTAATATCTAGGAGTTCTTCGAGCGTCGCTCTCGCTTCCTCTAAGCCTCCTAAATTAGCTGTACTCATTGGGGTATTTCTTCCATTCAAGTTTTGCTAAATTGGTCATGTGGGTGTAAATGCGATCGCTCCTTCACAATCTCGAATCATTGCTAGTTGTTTAAGTCATGCTTCAATTTCCTGCATCTCTTGAGAGACTTGAATTTTCGGCAGTGGCTCTAGCGGAGTCTCTACAGGAGAATATTGGCAATAGCAAATAACAACCGTTTCAAACTCACTAGTAGGCAGTTCTGGAGTGTACTCCTCTACTCTAACCACTTCCCAATCTCCAACCCGACTATGAGTGCTGGCACCAGGAAACCTTGGATCGACAAACTGTTCAATCCTGTGATACTCCCTTAGTCTGTAGCCCGGTTCAGGCAGAGGAGAATTAGAAGAGTCGAAGTGTTCGGCAAGAATGCTAGTAAAAGCCCCCGTGTGAGCCAGTAGCCTTTCTTCCCATCCTTGAGCGCTGGCTGATTCAGTCTTAAAAATAATGTACTTACGCATGTTCAATTTCAATCCTCCGTTAGATAAGTCGGAAATTCGGTTTCACCCTCAAATACACAGTCAACCTTAAGAGTCTGGTCTTTAGTTGGCTCAATCCGTAATAACTTCCAGTCGTACTTTTTCTCCATCTCCAAGCACTTTTCTGGGTCGGTCGCTGAATGCCGAGAAGTATTTTGTTCGTTATTAGTATTATTCATAGCGATCGCTCCTCATATCATCTCCGCTTACATCGCAATTAATTCAACTCCTGCTCCAAAAACTCTGCGACCCTCTGCGTTAAAAAATACATAATTCCGATGCCAACGGATTCGATATCACCCCCTTCAACCTTCACTGAACACCGCTACTACTAACTACTAATCACTTCCTAATCAATCAAGCATACAAACTCGCCACATATTCCCCATAACCGTTATAGGGAAGCGTGGGGATTTTTTCCCATTTCAATCCTGGCCCTTTGCTGATGAACTTTTCGGTTGCTTGTGACCAACGAGGATGAGGCTTTTTAGGATTAACATTGGCCTCAAAATCATACTCGTGTGAATCGATTGTGTTCCAAAACGTTGCTGGCTGAGTGTCAAGAAACTCAATTTTTGCGATCGATTTTGCTCCCTTGAAACCATACTTCCAAGGCAACACTGCTCGAATTGGCGCACCGTGCTGTTTCGGCAGCATATGACCATAGTTGCCAATGGCAAAAAATGCCAGTTCATTCGCCATTTCCTCAAGGCGTAACCCTTCGGTGTAGGGCCAAGGCAACTTTTGCCCCAATGTCCAAAATGGGCCAACTGTGATTTTAGGCTCGTAATAAGACGTAAAGCGCACAAATTTCGCTTTGTCTGTTGGTTCCACTGCCGCAATCAGCGACTTCATCGGGAATCCAATCCAAGGAATTACCATCGACCACGCTTCGACACAACGAAACCGATAAATGCGCTCTTCTATAGGAAAGGTTTTTTGCAAATCATCCAAGTCATAGGTACGGGGATTTTTCACTAAACCCGTCACCTCAACCTTCCAGTCTTCCGTTGGCAACGCTTGAGCCGCTTGCCAGATCGATTTGGTGCTGCCAAACTCATAGTAATTGTTGTACTGTCCCGCTAAAATTCGCTCTGTAGTCGATCGCTCAACATCTGAGAAAGCAGGATTTTGCTTGGCTTTTATAATGCCAGTATCTAAGGTAGCGGCTAATTTGCTGTCCGCTTCCTCACCCTTCTCACAGCCGAAAATCGGCATCAAAGTTGCTCCGATACCAGCCCCCGCAAGGGTTTTAAGGAAGCGACGGCGGTTGAAATAAACGGATTCTGGAGTAACGTCTCGCTCTGGGATTTCCCAGGATTTAGGTACGCGAATAATTGTCATCGGATACAAAAAAGCTTACGGCTGAGGCTACTTGCTGATTTAAGGTAGATGCTATCTCGTGCATCCTTAAAAATCATTGTGCTGCTTTCGATCCTATCGCTTCTACTTCCACCGACTGGGAAAATCTGCGCGGAAACCCAACTGCTTCAGATAATCCTGTAGGGGCACGACATATCGTGCCCCTACGTCTACTATACGCAAGTGGGAATTGCTATATTTCCTAATTCAACAACAACCAGAATCTGTCAGAAGTTATGCTAAAGCCTGCCCTTCCTCACTATCGCGACCAAGATGAAGGAGCATAGGCAGTACCCTTGCGGCAGACTGGAGCTTCGCCAGCATCAGGTAGCTGGCTTACAGTATAGCTCTGACCGTTAACCGTGAAACCCTCAGAAACACCCCGTAAAGTCCCAAAACCGCAAGCATTCATCGAGACTCGTCGAGTTGTCAGTGTTGGAATACCTACAGTCACGCTTTGACTGGGCGTAAATCCTACCGCTACAATCCTGCCTTCAGGCGTTTTGAAGTCAGCCGTCCGGGCTTCTGCAAATTGCCCACTTTTACAGCGAGGTAAACTTTGAGTGGGTAAATTAGCGATCGTCAGTGTTTTCGTGCCCACTTGTATCGTTGCAGGGGAATTTTTAGGGAGAGTAACTTTGACTTCCCCACAACTTCCGGCTAATGCAGCTTTGTTGCGGACAGTGGAACCTAAGCCAACTTCGACTTTACTACCAGCAGTAGCGCTGATAATTACATCCTGCCCTACCCGATACACTTGATTCCCGCCAAAGGGAATTGCTCCACCCGGTAATGCGGCAATAGTTAACACTCCTAGACTCAAAATTGAAGCTGTCCCAAATTTAGCAACTGTGGGTAGATGACTCATTTTTATTCCTTTGAGGATTTGTGGCTATTGTAGAAAGCTTCTAGTTGCTTCAAAAATGGGCAAATTACGGAAAATTTTTCATGCTCTGTCAGGAACGATTCCGAATATTCACTGATAAAAAAATTTCCTAAAAGTGATAAGAGAGTTGGGCTAGTATGAACACTTGTACTATTCTTAATCGTCATGGGGTGGGCACTATCTACAGAAATTGAAGATGATTTTAGGGTTGGTATGGAGTGCCCACCCTACATTTTTCCTGTGTATTAGAGGAACATTAGAATGAATAGAGACGACAGGACATTCTGAAAGTCTCCTTTTTTTGGAGACTCGTTGGAGAAATAATATTCAATTCAGCTTGAAGGTATAAGCTTCAAACGCAAATGAAAATCAGCAGGATGTTAATTTTTATTTTTGTAATTGTTCTGAGCTGTGTTTTTGCGATCGCATATGGTTTCTTTTCTAGAAGTGAAGCTCAATCCTCTAGTCAAATTGACACAGCAAAGATAGTTATCAATCAAGTGGGCTACTATCCTAATAGCCCCAAAACCGCTCTTTTAATCAATTCAATTACTCCTCCAACGGGTAAAGTTAAACTGGTTAATTTCAGAACAAAACGCACTGTGTTTGAATCGGAATTGGGAAGACCCCAACAAGATACAGACAGTCAGAACATCATTCAAACGATTGATTTTTCTAAATTTAAGAGAGAAGGTCGTTACTACCTAAAGTTGGGCAATCTTCAGTCTTATCCTTTTCAAATTGGGAAGAACATCTACCGAGATAGTTTCAGTAAACTCCTCCGTTCTTATTATTTGCAAAGATGTGGTGTTGCTGTAAAAGATAGAGCTAGCGGAGTGAATCACCCTCCCTGTCATATTAACGACGGATTAATAGCTCATGACGATGCATTTAATCAATCAGGTCAACAAAAACGCGCCAAAGGGGGTTGGCATGATGCAGGAGATTACGGTAAATATATTGGCCCAACGGCTGTAACAGTGGGTCGATTGTTAAATTTATACGAGCAGTATCCCAATTTATTTAGCGATCGCCAACTTGCTATTCCAGAAAGCGGCAATCGTCGTCCCGACATTCTCGATGAAGTTAAGGTTGGTTTAGAGTGGATGCTGACAATGCAACGGCAAGATGGTGCTGTCTATCGCAAACTCTCAGGAAAAGAGTGGCCTGGGGCAATCGTACCCCATCAAGACCAACAAACTCGCTACATTTATGGCATCTCTACCGCAGAAACTGCCAAATTTGCTGCTGCAATGGCAATGGCACAGCGAATTTATGCCCCCTATGACCCTATTTTTGCTCAAACTTGTTTAACAGCAGCTCAGAAAGCGTGGGGTTTTCTCCAAAAAGTTCCTGCAACGAAAGTGGAACGCTTTGAAGGGGATAATAGCGGTTCTGGCCCCTACATCAACGAGTCTCCTACAGGCGTTTTGAATTCAGATCAAAATGATAGGTTATGGGCTGCCGCAGAGTTATTTATTACTACAGGAAATTCTACTTTTGAACAATATGTGATTCAAAATATTGCTTCCTGGTCTTATACTCTATTTAGCTGGGCAGACCCATCTCCAGTGGGAATGATTAACTATCTGAGGGAAACGGGGAGTAAAGGTTCAAACAAGCTGAAAGCACAAATTAAAGAAAAGCTGCTTGAACGGGCAGATTCTTTAGTGCAAAAGGTTAAATCAAGTGGATATCGTCTAGCCAATCAAGATTTCATTTGGGCGTCTAATAAAATGACAGCCGAAGAAGGAATTACGCTCCTATATGCTTACAACCTTACAGGTAATTCAGATTATCTTACCGCTGCTATTGACCAGCTAGATTACTTATTAGGGCGCAATTCTTTCAATAAATCCTTTATCACAAATGTAGGAACGAATTCCGTGCGGAATGTTCATCACCGAATCGCCCAAGCCCAAAAAATTGTCATTCCAGGGTTGATGGTGGGTGGTCCTAATTCTAATGCTGAAGATGGCATTGCACCAAAAGGACTTGGTTCATTGAGCTATGTGGATGATGAACGGTCCTATGCGACGAATGAATATGCGATCGACTATAACGCTTCGGTGATTGGATTGATGGGAATGTTAATGGCACAAGGTCGTTAAAAATTCGTAGTACTCGCTCTCGCGAGAAGTAAGCTACGTAATTCGTAATTCGTAATTGACGGATGCTACGGTTCTCTACCTGTACAAACAATATGCCTTTTTCCTCGGAGCTTTATCTCTTTTGCCTTCTTCCACTAGGGATTTTGCTGTATGGAAGCAAGGTAATGGTAAATGTAGTGGATAATACCAACAGTACTATCTGCTGTTAGCTGACCATCTTTTAAATCGACTCCAGTTCAGATCGTGATCACATGAGTCGAGAAAGAGCGATCGCTAATTAGGGTGAGTTAGGTTTCGGGGCATTGTTAAAAAAAGATTTGACCTCTCAGCTCCCTCTTGAATTTTTGTTATACATAACAATAGCGGTAAATTATTAATTAATAGCAACACACTCACCCTCGCAAGTTAAACATAACTCAATACAGGGAGCAGGTTAATGATACGTCAAATCCTTCTCGTTTCAGGACTTGGAGCTGTAGTGACTGGCTTAGCTGCAACTGCCAACGCACAATCAACCCCACCCTCCACCTCAAACAATGGTTCAGTGACACTCTCTGGTCAATCTCTCCGTACCGTGGAAAATCGCTCCATCGACAGTGATTTCCAAATCTTTTTCAATGGAACTTCTCAAACAGGGCAAAATGCACAGGGGGCAAATTCGGCTGGAGGAGCGCAATCTCCCTTGAATTCCTCAAATGAAGAGAGACTTAATGTTGTGTTTGGGGATACCCTCAACACTGAAACTCCTTTTACCTTCCCCAATTCTGGAGATGTTGGGGATAATGAGCGAGTAAAGGTACAAGTTCAAGTAGGACAATAGTTTCTGAATAGATTAAGATCAAGTACCTCTTGGCTAAGAGAACTTGAATCTAGCTCAAAAGGGGAAAGGAGCAAAGGCAATTATAGAGTGGATGAAACCCCTCATGGATTAGGGGGAAGGGGCAAAGGAACTGATGAACTTTTTAACCTTTTTCCTTTCTCCTTTTTTCCCAGCAGCCGATAAGGATGCCGTGAAAATTCAGCAGAGCTAATAAGAGAGATAATTACAAGTTCCGTAGTTTGCTAACCGAGAGTAAGGATTCACATATTACGACTTAAGGGAATGTATGCAGTAATAAAAACAATGATAAAGTTAATTTTTTATTATAGTACTTTTTATTCTTATTTTCTCCATAAGGGATAGAATTACACAATGATCATTAAATAGCTCTAAAAGGAGTTGATTTTTGAGTGAAGTCTAGATAATTAAGGATTGTAATTCAATGCAGATGTTACTCATTATTGAACTATACATATACTTATGATTACCTAAGAAAAATCGAATCTGTATAATAAAAAATATTAATTCTAGAGGTTTCTTCAATAAATCTTTAATTTATCCCCTCTATACAGACTTGAGTTTAAACATAATGTGAAGACGGGATCATAACAGATAGACGCGGGGAGTAGAAGCAGCCATCGCTTTTGAGGAAAAAGCTATTGAACTTCAATCTAAGAAGGTGACTCCGTTTTATCCTACAAAACTTCCTGTTATGCTTGGCGTATATCCATATCGACTGAAGTCTCCTTACACTTGCAACCAGCGATCTCAAACTCAATCCTGACAACTACCGAGAGATGCCAAGAACACAGACAGATTTTCCACGCTTTCCAGATGGAGCGTGTTCTCAAGCTTTTATTCAGGGTGGTACTGCTTAACTCAGCTTTGTGTTGTAGTTCCTTTAAAGGTGGCACAATAATAGTTTCTAGTTCTCTCAAGCTCTCAGCTCAATAGGTTGGCTATTGAGAGAGATTCACACTTAGCCAGTTACCCATTCTCAATCCTTGTCAGGGTTAGCCTCCTCAAGAACTCGATGAAGCGCTTGCATCGCAATCTTCAATCTGATGGAGCTAAGCTTACTCATTGAGTTTTTCCACGAGTTGCAAGCACTTTCCTGGTAGGGGTCATTTTCCTTTTCGGTCGTCAGGTGTACATTTACCTAATCTGTACGCGCAGCGCATAACACACTTCTAAAACAAGCAAACGAAAATACAGCATCAACCCCGAAATTATGCAGACTATCGCCAAGACCGAACCAAAACTTCTAGAACTCAAAGCCCGTCTAGCAGAAGTTAATGATATCGAAGCTGCGGCATCTCTTTTATACTGGGATCAGGCGACCTATATGCCTCCTGGAGGCGCAGCAGCTCGTGGACGCCAACTGGCTACCCTGCAACAAATCTCCCATAGTAAATTTACAGATCCGGCTGTTGGTCAGCTACTCGAAGATTTACGCTCTTACGAAGAAAGTTTGGCTTACGACTCTGACGACGCCAGCCTGATTCGGGTCACTAGACGAAACTATGAAATGGCGGTACGGGTGCCAGCCAAATTTATGGCAAAACTCTCCATGCATCGCACGCAAACTTACGAAGCTTGGGTAGTCGCGCGACCTACAGACAGCTTTGCCACAGTACGACCTTACCTGGAAAAAATGCTGGACTTGAGTCGCGAACTGGCAGGCTTTTTCCCAGGCTACGAGCATATTGGCGACCCGTTAATCGCCTTTGCTGACTACGGGATGAAGGCTTCGTTTTTGCGATCGCTTTTTGCCGACTTACGAAGAGAACTTGTACCTATAGTCGAAGCCATTACTTCTCAACCCTCAATTGACGACAGTTGCTTGCGCCAATTCTATCCTGAAGCCAAGCAATTGGAATTCACCCTTAAGCTACTTGACCAACTCGGTTATGACTTCCAACGAGGGCGTCAAGACAAAACGCACCATCCCTTTATGACGAATTTCTCCATTGGTGATGTGCGAATTACGACCCGTGTTTATGAGAACGACTTAGGGCAGGCTTTGTTTAGCACCATTCACGAAATGGGTCATGCGTTGTATGAACAGGGCATTAACCGGGATTATGAAGGAACTCCCCTTGCCGCCGGAACCTCGTCCGGCGTTCACGAGAGCCAATCACGACTCTGGGAAAACATTGTTGGGCGAAGTCTGGCTTTCTGGAAATACTATTACCCTCAGCTACAAGCAGCCTTTGGGTTACAACTTAGCAATGTTTCGCTCAATACTTTTTATCGAGCTATTAATAGAGTAGGTAAATCACTCATCCGCACCGATGCTGATGAAGTCACCTATAACCTCCACGTCATGATTCGCTTCGACTTAGAACTGCAAATGTTGGAAGGCAGCTTAGAAGTCAAAGACCTTCCCGAAGCTTGGAACGAACGCTATCGCTCCGATTTGGGAATTGTTCCACCAGACGATACGAACGGTGTATTACAGGATGTTCACTGGTATACCGGTCAGATAGGAGGGATGTTCCAAGGCTATACCCTCGGTAACTTAATAAGCGCGCAGTTTTTTGAAGCAGCTCTCCGAGACCATTCAGAAATCTTAACGGAAATAGGACAAGGAGAGTGTATTACACTACATAATTGGTTGAAAGATAAAATCTATCAACACGGTTGCAAGTACACGGCAACTGAACTCATCAGGGGCGTTACCGGCGAAGCTTTATGCATAGAGCCATTTATTCGTTATATCCGGCGCAAGTATGGGCAACTCTACACCCTGTAATCGTTGCCCTGATTCATGTGCGTCTATCTACCTAAGGGAATAAGCTTCTGGACAGCAATTTGTAGATTGTTGTTAGTAGTGTTGAAATTGCTCATTGGGAGTTGCAATGATTCATCTGATCCAGGACGTTCTTGACAGTGACGAAAAAAGCGACCTAAGACAGTTCGCCAGCCAGCTACGCACCTCAGACAAAAAATATTTACTGCGAAACGATATTCTTTCTGCTTTTAGTGAATACTGCACCAGCCACAAAAAACCGGAATATTTTTATCAAACTTCCCATCTGGGACAGTTGGTGTACTATACGCAGGAAATTATGTTGGAGGATGAAAGCCTCTACTTAATTATCCGACCGAAGATTGCCTCTCAAGAGGTTTACCGGATTTTTGAAGACTTAACGGTTGAGCCGATCTCGGTACAAGAACTGCTTGATCTGCGCGATCGCTTCGTCAACCACTACCATCCTACAGAGGGCGACGTTCTCGAACTCGATTTTCAGCCCTTCTACGACTACTCTCCAACGATTCGCGACCCGAAAAACATTGGTAAGGGTGTTCGCTTCCTCAACCGCTACCTATCCAGTAAGCTGTTTCAAGACCCTCGGCAGTGGCTGGAATCGTTGTATACGTTCTTAAGAGTTCATCAGTTCCAGGGAACTCAGCTACTCATTAACGGGCGAATCAAAAACCAGCACGAACTTTCGGATCAGGTGAAAAAGGCGTTGCTTTTTGTTAGCGATCGCCCCGAAGAAGAGCCGTATGAAGAATTTCGCTACAAGCTCCAAGAAATGGGCTTTGAAGCGGGTTGGGGCAACACCGCCTATCGCGTGCGGGAAACGCTGGAAATTCTCGATGAACTCATTGACTCTCCCGACGACCAAGGACTCGAAAAGTTCATCTCCCGTATCCCGATGATCTTCCGCATCGTCCTCCTCTCCGTTCACGGGTGGTTCGGGCAAGAAGGGGTCTTGGGCCGTCCGGATACTGGGGGGCAGGTGGTTTACGTGCTCGACCAAGCCCGAAGTTTAGAAAAGCAGTTACAAGAAGATATTACACTGGCGGGATTGGAAGGATTGGGAGTTCAGCCCAAAGTCATTATCCTCAGCCGCTTGATTCCCAATAGTGATGGAACGCGGTGTAATGAACGCTTGGAAAAAGTTCACGGTACGGATAATGCTTGGATTTTGCGGGTGCCGTTCCGGGAATTTAATCCCAAGTTGACCCAGAACTGGATTTCTCGCTTTGAGATTTGGCCGTATCTGGAAACCTATACGATCGATGCGGAAAAAGAACTCCTAGCCGAATTCCAAGGTCGGCCAGACTTGATTGTCGGTAACTATACCGATGGAAATATAGTGGCATTCCTGCTGGCACGACGATTGAATGTGACCCAGTGTATCATCGCCCACGCCCTAGAAAAGTCGAAATACCTGTTTAGTAACCTCTACTGGCAAGAATTGGAGGACAAGTACCACTTCTCCTTGCAATTTACGGCCGACTTGATTGCGATGAATGCGGCGAATTTCATCATCAGCAGTACCTATCAAGAAATTGTGGGTAAGCCGGATAGTGTGGGTCAGTATGAATCCTACAAGTGTTTCACGATGCCCGATTTGTATCACGTCGTAAACGGAATTGAGCTATTCTCGCCCAAGTTCAACGTGGTACCACCAGGGGTGAATGAGAATGTTTACTTCCCCTACACCCGCACCGAAGATAGAATTTCAGATGCGGCTGAACGGCTGGAAGCCATGCTGTTCACCCAAGAAGACCCCGTTCATATCTTTGGCAAGCTTGATGACCCCAACAAGCGCCCTCTGTTTTCCATGGCGCGTCTTGACCGGATTAAAAACATTACGGGTTTGGCAGAAGCCTTTGGCAAGAGCAAGGAGTTGCAAGAAAGGTGCAACCTGATTTTGGTCGCCGGTAAGTTGCGCGTTGAGGAATCAGAGGACAGTGAGGAAAAAGATGAAATTGTCAAGCTTTACCGGATTATTGACGAATATAACCTGCACGGTAAAATTCGCTGGCTAGGTGTGCGCTTGCCGAAGGTTGAATCGGGTGAGATTTATCGAGTCATTGCCGATCACCGAGGTGTTTTTGTTCAACCGGCGTTGTTTGAAGCGTTTGGTTTAACGATTTTAGAGGCAATGATTTCTGGTTTGCCCACCTTTGCCACGCAGTTCGGGGGCCCATTGGAGATTATTCAGGATAAGGTTAACGGATTTTTGATTAATCCGACTCACCAGGAAGAAATGGCCCAGAAGGTTTTGGAGTTCGTCTCGAAATGCGACCAAAATCCCAGTTACTGGGAGGAACTTTCCAATAACGGGATGGAGCGGGTTTATAGCACCTATACCTGGAAAATCCACACAACCCGACTGCTGTCTCTAGCACGGATTTACGGCTTTTGGAACTATACCTCTAAGGAAAACCGAGAGGATATGCTGCGTTACCTTGAATCGCTGTTCTATCTGATTTACAAGCCACGGGCGAAGCAGATTTTAGAGGAGCATATGCGCCGATAAAAGAGGAAAGGGAAAAGGGAAAGGGGTGAGTTTACTCGTTTTTCCTTTCTCTTCTCTTCTCTCAAGACTGCCTAGTTGAAAAAGTTGCCCGTTGAAGAGTTTCCTGTTAGGGCAGAATCTCCTGTCCCAACGCTTTGTAGCTTTCCCATGCGGTTTGCGATCGCGGATCGGGATAATCCTTCACTAATACCCCCTTGACAGGAGCGCGTTCAAATGCAACGAGTCGGGGAATTTCTGTGGCAAACACCGATAAGCCTGCCTCTTCCAAAGAGTTCCTAGCGTTACGAGCGGCAGAACTCCGGGGAGGAACTTGAGTCAAGAGGATTTTGTATTTCGCCTTCATCCCTTCCAACATTTCTACCAACTTGCTTAAGGCATCCATGTCAAGAGCCTTGGGGGTAGTAGGAAGAATCATTAAATCACACCCCTCTGCCAAATCTGCCAGTTCCTCGTTGGAGGGACGGGCCTGGGTGTCAATCACGATATATTTGTGCTGCTTGATAAATTTGGGGGCAGCGGCCTCACTGACGACCTTAAAGGAAAGCTGGCTTTCTCTATCCCAGACTAAGGCAGACCGATTTTTGTCGGCATCAATGAGAAGCGTTGAACCTTTGTCTTGGAGATAGGCGGCGATGTGGATAGCGGAGGTGGTTTTGCCCACTCCTCCCTTTAAGCTGACCAACGTGACGATCATCTGCAACCCAGAATTCTTTTTACGAGTTTATGTTAAATGGCAACACGCCAGCTTCTTGATGTAAGAAACTTTTATACTTTGACATAGGAATGCCTTTCTGAGGCTACCAGAAAATGTAAATGACTGAAACCGCGTTTCTCCAGGGACAGGGGAAAAGGCGAAGGGGGAAAGGTTTTCTGTGTTCCTTTTACCTTTTCCCTCAACGAGGAGTTGCAATTTCTTCTATCCCTTCAACCTTTAACCTTTTCCCTAGAACTCTCGCGACTCCTATCTATGCCTCTGCTTGACCCGAATCGTAGTTATACGTTCAGTGAAATTGGTAAGCTGAAAGCTCCAACGGATGAACTGTTGGCGGAATAGGGTTATGCACTGGAACGCACTTTAATCGATTTACCTCAATATCAGGGTGAGTTGGATCGATTACAGGAACGGCGTGAGCGCATCGAAGAAGTGTTGCCTTATCTCGATCTCACCAATGAGCAATCCCGCCGGGAGATGTTGATTGCACCACTAGCAGTCAATTACTGATTGCGATCGCATTAACACAAACCCAGGTTTTCAGTGTAGTAACCCGCTGCATCGCTAAGAGCAGCATAGTTTTCGCGAGTTCTGTTGTCCCTGTACCCTAAGCAATTCTACGGGCATCAGAGTTAGCATTGTTCAACACAATCAGTAGATTTTCGGATTTTGAATGACTTGAAACCTTTTATCTTTAAGGGGTTCACATTCAGGGGAATCTGGAGCTATTTATCCTTATAAACTCCTGATATTGAACTGCTCAAAATTCGGGATAAACATCTACTAATAATTATGAATACTTCTGCAATAACATCTTGGAACGATGTCCTTTCCGCATTCAAAAAAATCTGGGGATATGATGATTTTCGATCGCCCCAAGGTGAAATTGTTCAGAGTCTGTTAGAAAAACGGGATGCGCTGATTGTGCTGCCGACAGGAGGGGGAAAGTCTATTTGCTTTCAACTTCCAGCACTCTTACAAACGGGACTAACCTTGGTTGTTTCCCCTCTTGTCGCACTGATGGAAAATCAGGTGCAGGAATTACGCGATCGCAAATTACCTGCGGCTTTGTTGCATAGTGAACTGCCAACTCAGCAACGACGGCAAATTCTTCAAGCCTTGGAACGCCAACAGTTAAGATTGCTATATCTTTCCCCGGAAACGCTACTGAGTGCGCCGGTGTGGGAACGGTTGTGTCAACCGCAACTTAAGATTAATGGGATAATTTTAGATGAAGCACACTGCTTGGTGCAATGGGGGGATACTTTTCGGCCCGCTTATCGGCGTCTGGGTGCAGTACGGCCTGCTTTGCTCAAATATAAACCAGCAGGAACAAAAATTGCGATCGCAGCTTTCACAGCAACTGCTGACTCCAGTGCTCAGCAAATTATCCGCAACGTCTTGCAACTGCAACAGCCAAAAGTCTTTCTTCTGAGTCCCTATCGACCAAATCTCAACCTTAAGGTGCAAACCGTCTGGACTCCCAGAGGACGCCGCCAGCAGATGTTGAAGTTTATCCAAGCCAGAGATCAACAAAGTGGGTTAGTTTACGTTCGTTCCCGACGCGAAAGTGAGGAGTTAGCCGAGTGGTTGGGTTCGTTGGGTTATGCTACTGCCGCTTACCACGCAGGATTAAGTCCGGAGGAACGGCGAGAAATTGAAGCGAGTTGGCTGAGTGGAAAAAGCCAATTTGTGGTTTGTACTTGTGCCTTTGGGATGGGGATTAATAAGCCTGATGTGCGCTGGGTGGTGCATTTTCAATCCCCGCAGTTGTTATCGGAGTATATCCAAGAAGTTGGCCGAGGGGGACGGGATGGTATGCCTTCTGATGCCCTAACCTTGATCAGTGAGCCAACAGGGTGGTTAAATCCCGAAGATAAGCAACGACGGCAGTTTTTTGTCGATAAGTTGCGATCGCAATTTCAAGATGCCCAACAATTAGTTAAAAGACTGCCCTCTCAGGGAGAAATCACTACCGTAGCTAAACAATATCGCGACGGTGCAATTGCGCTTGCCCTCCTTCACAGTGCTGGCCAATTGGAATGGCAAGACCCCTTCCACTACCGTAAGCGCCCATCTGGAGATTTTCGCACATTCACTCAGTTGAGTGTTACCCAGGAGAAGGTACAAAAGCAAATGACTCAATATTTAAATACTCGTGAGTGCCGTTGGCAATTTTTGTTAAAAGCGTTTGGCTTTACGAAGGAGGCAACTGATTTTCACTGCCAACATTGTGATAACTGCTCTCGACGCTAAAACAACTTGAGCGAATACCCAAACCGCATTTCCCTTGAGGTAAGACTGTTGTCCAATTCTTCTTTACAACAGCCAATTGTGCTTCAGTTATATTAGCATTGGAGAGATTCGCGCCACACAGATTTGCGCCTTTTAAATTGGCATTGGAGAGATTAGCTCCCCGCAGATTTGCGCCTTTTAAATTAGCGTGAAACAGATGAGCGAGGCTCAAGTCGGCACCTTGTAAATTAGCTCCTGACAAGTCAGCATGATTCAAGATAGCCCTGACCAAATTCGCATCTCGTAGATTTGCCTGGTTGAGTTTGGCTTGACCAAAATAGGAACCTGATAAATCAGCCGCTTGGAAATTTGTTTTTGCTAACTTAGAACGGTAAAAATCTCCTCCAGATAAGACCGCTTTTTGTAGATTAAACTCACTGATATTTTGAAAGGTAAAATCTCTTTCCCCATTTTTATAGGCTTCTAAAAGAGAACGGCTTTTGAGTTCTAACGAATCAAGCGCTCTCAACACCTGTAACGCCGACTGATAGCGATAACGGACAGCAGGCTCCAGCATTTTATTTAAAACCTCAGTAAAATGCTCACCGATTTGAACGTAGGGTTGCCGGAGCATTTGGCAGGTTGATGGATCGTAAGGAAAGATAGTTGGTAATTCCCCCGTCAATAAATAAAAGCAAGTCACGCCTAATGCATAAATATCACTGGCAAAAACAGGTCGCAAGGCGATTTGTTCGGGTGGGGTAAAGCCTTGGGTACCGATAGAGGTATCTGTCCAAGCTGTTTCTACTGAAAGGTGTTCCGGTTCCTCTTGGCAGTTTTTTACTGCCCCAAAGTCAATCAAAATTAATTGGCGATCGTGGTGGCGACGAATGATGTTAGCGGGTTTTATATCTCGATGAATTAACTTCTGGCTATGAAGGTACTGAAGTAATGGCAAAATTTCACTCAAAAACTGCTTGACTTCAGCTTCGTCCATTGGCCCGGATTGTTTAATCTCCTGCTGTAGAGTTAAACCACTGATATACTCTTCCACGAAGTAAGGTTGGTGAGTGTCTTCAGAGTATGCCAACAGCTTGGGAACTTGGGGATGATTGCCTATCTGCCTTAGGGTTTCGACTTCTCGCTTAAACAGTAATTGTGCAGTTTCTACGATGTGCGCTTCCGTCGTCATCGGCAGCAGTTGCTTAATCGCGCAATAAGGAAAACCGGGAACAGACTCATCTCGAGCTAAAAACGTGATACCGAATTTACCTCGGCCTATCACTTTTAGCACACGATAGCGATCGCCCAATAACAGCTTAGAGCAACAAATTGGACAAAGTTCAGCATGAATCGGGTTTTTAGGCTGAGGACAGCTAGGATTTATGCAGTAGCTCATTGAGCGTCACTGATTGAATATCTTTCCTTCTATGACTAAAGCTTATGCTCTAATCTCTGTGCTGAATACAATAGCTTTGTTGAAAAATGCACCTTAGAAGGCAAGCTCTCTCTCGCTAGCCTTCGGAAAAATCCGATATGAAATCAGAAGCTCTTACTTTACACCAGCCACAGGCTATCTGTAACTCAATATAGTGTTGATT
>CBKWLJ010000148.1:0-18253 GCA_966675205.1 uncultured bacterium | reverse complement strand
TAAAGAAAGCCGTCCTAGAAGGACGGGGCTTGTATCCCAGTTTTTTTGGTCAAAACTAAATTCCTAGCAGATTATCGCTTTTTCCAGGAAATGAAGGCACTAGCGTTGATAACGCAGGGAATTTTGATAAACCATCACAGCGCTTCCCGTACCCAATAAACATAAAGCTGATGGGATGAGGGGCATCCAACCGCCTTGAGTGAAGATGAGTAGACAAATTTGATGTAATAACCAAATCGTCACACCGCTAGCAAGAAGCAGATATAAAGGCGATCGCAAAAACCAAGCGAGCAACCCCCCCGTGATCGACCAAGCAAAAACCCAAAGCGTATCTCCCCACTGAAACCCACCCCACTGGGGTAAAACCCAGATCAACGGCCGCTGATCGAGAACTGCACTCAGCATTTGACTCACCATGTGGGCATGAATCCAAATTCCTGGCATTTGACCGTAGGGCGTCTCGAAATTGTCTCTAGCGACTGGGGCGGTATAACCTATTAAAACGACCCGATCTTTCACCCAATTCTTGTCTACTTGTCCTGATAAAACTTGCTTGAGCGTCACCCGTTGACCGGGTTGATTGGAACGGTAATTAATGGCAATTTGGCTACTCATTCCATCTAAGTGTTGATGACCTCCAAAACGAGCTGATAATTTGTTAAACGCTACCGTTCCAAATTGCCATTCTTGATTTTGATTGACACTCAGAGGTTGGATACCTTCTTGATGTAAAAATTGGAAAGCGAGTTGGAAGCTCAAGCTATACGGTGTTGAGCAAGCAGAGGGAGAAGGTGAAAGGCTGGGGTCATAAGATAAAAGTTGACGGCGGACAGTACGGCTAGGGTCTTGGGAGTTTTCTCCCACCACTAAATCGCTGCGAATACTATGTTTTTTATCGTTTAAAGTATCAATCACTAAGTTACTGAAACCCAGTTGATTAGTTAATTGCTTTTGTAAAAATTCGGGTGGTGGAAAATACTGTGAGTCGGAGGATGTCAAAGCACAAACGATGTAGAAATTCGGGTTCTGTTCAAAACGACGGATGAAATCGTTGCGTCCTTTACCACGAGCTTGATAGCGATGCATATCTAAACCCACGACTCGCGGTTGGTACTGTTGCAGTTGGTTGAGTAATTGGGCAACAACAGCATCTTCTAACGGATATTGATACTCAGCAATATCCTCTTGCGTCACTTCAACGACTAAAATCCGCTCATCAATGAGTTCTGGCGATCGCAACCGCATCAAATAATCATACGCCTGAAGTTCCAAGAATTCTAATAGTCTGAGCGATCGCATTCCCATCACTAAAGTAGTTAGGGCCATACTCGCTACAACCAGGGTGTACCATTGCCGTTTTAAGGGTAAGAACAAGGAGGGGACACGAACAGCGTTCCGTGTCGAAGAGGAGAGTGCTTGCAATGCTTCTGTTGCTGTCTGATAGCGCTGTGTTGCATCAGGACACACCATTTTATTGAGAATTGATGCAAATTTGGGCGTCACCTTGACTGAATCCTGCCAAAGTATCTCCCCATTCATACCTCGTGGTAAATTTTGTAGCGATCGCCCAAGCAACGCCCGAATCCCCAGCATTCCTACCGCATAAATATCACTGCCAAAGATCGGATTCCCTGCACGTTGTTCAGGTGCCATATATCCGGCTGAGCCAATAATCGTTGCATTCTCTAAATTCGGAGACGTTTGACTAACTTGTTTAACCGCTCCAAAATCAATTAAAACTAGCTTTTTATCCAGTTCCCGCCTCATCACATTGGCAGGCTTAATGTCTCGGTGAATGACATTTTGTTGATGAACAAACTCCAAAAGTTTGAGTAGGTCTTGTAGCAGAGCAATCACCTCTTTTTCAGGTAAGGGGTGTTGCATTTCTTGCTCTAAGGTATGACCTGCAATCCATTCTTCAACTAAGTAAAATTCTTGCTGTTCGGCAAAGTGAGCTAACAGGCGGGGAATTTGGTCGTAATTTCCCAACTTTTGCAACACTTCAGCTTCTCGCTCAAACAGTTTTCGGGCTTTTTGTAACGCGACAAAGTCGGTGAGTTGGGGCTTAAATTGCTTAACCACACACCGAGGATGACCAGGAAGGTGCAAATCTTGGGCGATAAACGTCTGACCAAAGCCCCCACTTCCTAGGGGTTGAAGAATTTTGTATCGACCTACAAGTAGAGAAGATGAATGAATTCGGGGTGGAAGCGATCGCGTTTTTTCAGCTAATGCGATTGTTTCCACTCCACTGGCTAAGCTGTTCCCTGTGGGTTCGTCCGTTTGTCCATGCAGAGATTGCCAATCGAGCGGAACTTCGACTGGATTTTGACAAATCACGGGTAACCAACTGGCGCAAGGAAACTGATGTTCTAACCCTTGTAAGCGTTCTCGTGCTTGACGTGCGGCTAGGTAAAAAGCATCACCATTAGCAAAAAATTTGAGAAAGTAATGTAAAAATTCCTGCGCTACTTTATCCGGTACAGGTTCCCGCATCACAATCATTTGCGGGATGTGCAGTTGAGCGAGTTCATGGGCTAATCCTAATCCATCACAAGAGTTGAAAATTGCCAATTGTAACCCTTGCGCGATCGCTTTTTTCAGACCGTACTTGAGTTCGCTTAACGATAAACTATCCGTCCGATTAAGGTAAATTCGTCCGGTTTCTCCCTGTGTCTCACTGTGTCCGGCAAAAAACAAAATATCCCAATGTTGCTCCCAAAGTCGGTCGTTGAGTAAGTCTCGTTCGGGTTCGACTAAAAATTCCACTTCGGCATTGGGTAATGCCTCTAATTTCTGACGGTCTGCTTCAACATCAATGCCTTTACTATTCCCTAAAATTGCCAAGATTCTGACGTTTTCTTTGGGGGGAGTGATTGACGATTTTTTGGGACGTTCAAACTCAAATGCACTCAGCGCGACTTCGGCATGGGGATAGCGGTCAAAAAAATCCCACTCCTGCCAAGGAAGTTTGTGTAATTGTTTATCTTCAGTACGAATCAAAAACCGAATGGCTTCATCTCGATGTAATTCTTCACGCAAGCGGCGATCGATGCCTCGAAAACTTTCAGCATCAAGCCATGATCTCATGCGATCGCGCAGTTGCAGAGCCGATTCTTTGCAATCAGCAATTCGCTTGTTAATCGAACCTTTGTGAACAATTTTTTTGGCTTCAAGTCGCCAAGGCGAGACAAGAGAACGATAATTTTCCTGCCAATGGTGTTGGATGCAAGTCGCTAGCTCGGGATTTGCAGGTAAGTGGCCCCTAATTTTTATAGGGTGGAGACTGCCTTCTAATTGCATTTCTAGGGTGACTCTAAACCCCTGAATCTGCAAATCCCCTTCTAATTCAAGTACAACTAACTTATCCATTGGTACTTTCGGAGCCTGCTTGATGAGTAATTTGAGTGATTGGTTTGCAAGCTTATTCCCAACTACACCTTAAATAATAAACGTTTCAGTAATGCTGTCATTCTCTAAAGCAACTTTCACACTAAAACCCTCTCCAAGTTCACCGCTAAACTGAAATTCAATACTCTCACTGTTTCCTGCATCTGCTTGCAGTACAATTTTTCCTTGCTCGTCGAGTACCATCACCTGCAATTCAGGTGGTAGATAAAGTTGAATCCCAATCGGACACACTTCTACTGTAATATCTACCGCAGCGGATGCCGTTGGTTCTAGCCCCACAAATACGGCTAATTGTTCAATATCTCCATCCCGTTCAAAATCAATGCACTTGCCTCGCATCACCCCATGAACTGGAACTTCAGGAACACGAGTCGCTACAGAGGATAGACTCCTAGCACTAAATGCGAGTTCAGACTGGGGAGGGGCGAAGATAGCTTCTACGGTTTCCCACCCTGCCTCAAAAATATTGTGCAGCCACTGACTCAGATTGACTGGCGCTTGGGTTGATGGTGCTGGCTTAAATTGGCTTAGGTATCCTGGCAACTCATCAAGCGATCGCAATTCACTACAGCGTAACTCCTGAGTTGAAACCTTTGGCGCAAATCCTAGCAGTGTGGCTTCTTCTAACGATTCATCCAACTGTACGACTACATAGCCAATTCGTCCTTCCCAAACTTCTTCGGGAACATACACGCTTTCTTGCTCTGGCATGACAAATCTACACTCTAACTTTCCGTAATTTTTCACCTCCAAATCAGCAACATTCAAAAAAGATTGCATCACATCATCCCAGCTATCGCTGTGTTTCCAGTCGGTTTCAAATCCTAGACATTGTAAGTAATAGTTAACGGCATATACGGCTAATGTATTAAAATAGACCTGCTCGGCTTTTTGGAAATTCGATTGTTTTTGGCAAAATTGATCAGCAATCTGGTGTGCGGTTTGCGTGAGCGCAATGGTAAAGTTTAATCGGTCTTGGGTGTCAATTGCCATTTGTTGTTCCCCCTTTACTCACACTATTGTTGTACATACTTGCGAATTTCCGGTGCCAATTCTTTTAGGCGACGTTGGAAAAAGTTGTTGAGGGCAGGAATTCCAATTCCCCAAGCTTCGGACATTTCCTTCCAGGTTTTTCCATCGAGTCGAGCCAGCGCGATCGCTTGAAAGGTCGCTTGGGGATTTTCTCGAATGTGCTTCTGGAATAATCTGGCTGGGTCTTCTTCGAGGTATTGCCTAACTGTTTCTGATAACGATGGTTTTTCTTCAGGTTGAGCAATGTCCTCTAAGGTCTTGGTTTCTCCTGCAAGTTCCTGAAATCTTGATGAAAAAGGTATCGATGCTTTTGCAATCTCAAATAATATTGAATCTCCCACGGTTGGGTTTTGCTGAATTAATTGAGATAACAACAAGGATAATATCAGAATTAAGCTAATATTCCAACTAAAAGTTGAAGGAGAAATTAATTGTTTAATCCATAGCATTAACCAAGATTTTAAATCTGTTGATTTTGTATTTTTAAGGAGAACGTTTAATTGATATTTGCGGCGAATAATTTTACCTTCAATTGATTGGACAAAGGGGTCTTTTGTTTCTTTCTGAATTTCCCGTAAAATCATATCCAATCGATAATTCACCCAAGCCATGAACTTGCCCTTGCTTGGATTGTAGGCATTGATATTTTGGCAAACCCACAATAAGGTTCGGGCTACGGCATCTTCATAAATATCAGCTTTATCGTAGCTTTTATGAGACAGCTTGCCCGACAACCGGATGGCTTGTAGCAATTCTCTCACTGCATACTGCCACTGTTCGGTTTGAGGTTGGTATTGCTGCGTTTCTAAAGCGAGTTGAGTTAGGCAAGAGTTGTCGAGTACTTGTTGAAATGCCTTATCGCGCAACTCTTTTGCCCAGTCTCTCACGGGAAAGCGTTGGAAATTGTAATGGTCAATACTTTGTTCAACCTCATCTTGTAGTTGCTGCTGTACAGCTTGCACAATTTTGAGATAGATTCCCCCTAGAGATTGCCCTCGGAGTGGACGACAAATAGGGCGCGATCGCAAAATTTGCTCAACAAGCTCCGTTAAAGCTTTCTGACGCTTCTGAGTTTCATGTGAGTGCTGCTGCACCTGAAACACTAGCTGTTTGAGTTGCTCATCCATGAAAACCAAGGAGTAATTTCCATTTTTTAATCTCCCTAATTTTCCCGTTTTTCCTAATTTTGTTACAAAACTTAACTTTTTTAAAGTCAAGCAACATCTTCAACACAAGCCTCTTGCCTTCTGACTTGAAAGTGGGGAGTCGGGAGTCGGGAATCGGGAATGGAAAATGCCACTTTCATTCATGGCTATGAAATTTTTTCATCGGGACTGCCTTCTGCCTCCTTCCCCTTAGCCTCTTTCAGGGCGGCTTGAAGTCAAGTTGCGGCGACTGCAATAAATCACTAAAAGTGTAAATAGCCCGATACCAAAGAGATACTTGAGAGAATCGGGAATCGCGGGATTGGGTGAGAAAAAGCCTTCAATTGCACCTGCAATGATCAGCATTGGGATAATGCCAAAGACTAACTGTGCTGCTTTGTACCCGTAGAATTTTAGTGCATCTACCCGACGGTATTGACCCGGAAACAAAATTGCCCTGCCAATGAGTAAACCAGCGCCACCCGCAAAGAAGATGGCTGGAAGTTCTAGGGAACCGTGAGGCAATACAAATGCCCAAAAGGGGTAGGCTAAGTTATTCTGACCAACAAGAGTTGCGATCGCACCAATATGCAGTCCGTTGTAGACTAAAACGAATACGGTAAAAGCACCCGCCGTGACACCTCCAGCAATTGCCCGAAAGCACACAGTTAGGTTGTTAATCATAATGCCGCTAGAGGCTAGGGGTTCCCATCCCACAATTGCACCCATCCACAACTCCCCCTTATCGCGCACCTTTACAATTAAGGGTTCTGGAACAACTAGTGACATAAACATGGGATCTTGCCAGGAAAACCACCAAGCAATCAATACCCCCACTCCAAAAATCGCCGTAGCCACAGCAATGTATCCCAATGTCTCTTGTACTACAGCAGGAAAACCCCAGAGACAAAACTTCACCACTGCCTGCCATTCGGCGTGACGCGAACCTTGATAAATTTGGCTGTAACTGCGAGAAGTCAGCCTCTGTAAATCTTGAACTAGAATATTCCCTAACTGATTGGTTCTTGCCCTTGCTAAATCTGCTGAAACTGAACGATACAAGCTTGCTAATTCTCTGATTTCAGAGGAGTGCAATGATTTAAGCCCTTTTTTCTCCACTTGCCTCAACAACTTATCCAATCGTTGCCAGTTGGGTTCCCGCCGCGCAATCCAACGTTGAATATTCATAAGATTTTTCCGACCGAGTCTAAGCCCAGTTTAAGATAGCTGTAACCTTCGACCCATGCTTGTAGTAAATGTGAAGATTTTCTTAAAAAATAACAATTCTCTTGTACAGCAGCAAGCAGTTTGGTTTAAGGACTAAATGTAGAAATGCAAGGTAGGGATAGCGATAGAGATTAGTAGCCAGTCTAGCTCGTTTAATCGCACACGAACCACAAATGGAGAGCAAAATATGTCTGATTCAAACCTGTTAACGCTTGCCAAGCAAGGCAATCCTAAAGCAATAGCTGCGATGCTCAATAAGTCACTACAACCCAAGGGCATCACGGCTAAGGCGGGTGTAAAGGAGAATTGCTTACAAATCCTCCTGGAATCCGAGCAAATACCCGACCAAGAAGCGATGGTTTCATACATTCGTAAAGGTCTTATCAATCTGGGCGTTGAATCCATTAAAAGTGTGAAAGTTTACGGCCGTCAAAAAGGTATAGAAGCTCCAGCTTGGAATCAACAGTTTGAGCTAACATTCCCGGAACAGACGCCTGCAAGCCCAAAACTCATCGATGATATCGACCTTTCTTCCTATCAAATGGTGCAAAGCCGACCAAGAAGCACTGCTCGAAAAGTAGAAACTTCTTCACAGATAAGGGAAACAAACGCCCAAGATTTGGGGAAAAGTTCAACCCTATCTAACAATAATAGCCTGCAACAACCCATGGGACCACTGAGTGTTGGGAATGTCGTCAGTGCCGCCCTTGTCCTTTACCGTTCTCATCTCAAAACATATCTTCAACTCGCTTTATTTGCTCACCTTTGGTTGCTACTGCCTATCTATGGCTGGGCAAAATACACCGCCATTTCTGGGCTGATTTCACGTTTGGCATTTGGTGAGTTAACAAATCAACCCGAAAGTGTTGATAGTGCCCGCAACTATATTAAACCTCGGATGTGGTCATTTCTTAGAGTTGCTTTGCAAGTGATTCTGATGTTAATAGGTGTTTATTTGGGTTTGTTTATCATCTTCTATTTGGGAGGATTATTGGTGGGATTTGCACTAGGACTTATATTAGGGAATTTACTGGGAAATCCCATCGCTACAGTTATTATGATCGCGATACTGGGCATTGTAGTTTTTGTTGGCTTCCTTTACGTATTACTTTGGTATGTTTCTCGATGGCTTGTAGCAGAAGTTCCCCTTGCTGTTGAAGAGAGGATAAATGGTAAACAAAGTATTAAAAGAAGTTGGGAATTAACGAAAAGTTCAGTTCGCCGAATTCAGGGTGTTGTTTTGGTGGCTTTTTTAGTAACCCTCCCTCTTGTATTTCTTACGGGTTATCTCCCTCAAATTTTCTTAATTTTTACTGAAGAAGGTTCTAGTTTGTTTTGGATTTTTTATTCGATTTCTTTATTCACAAGTTTTATCGGTGGCATACTGATCTTACCCTTCTGGCAAGCGACCAAAGCCGTTTTGTACTATGACCTACGCAGTCGCCGAGAAGGTTTAGGCTTGAAAGTACGTGATTCAATGACAGAAAATTATGAATTATAAATTATGAATGATGAAATTATTTGCACTTTATATGGATTTGAAGCCCCCCTAAAAAAATGTGTCATCTACATTTAGGGGTCTCCTATCGATTTTGTTTGAATACTTAGCGTAAAAGAGATGTTCGAGAGACTCCGGACGCGGAGAATTTTTAGGATGGCTATCTAAATAGATTTGACTCAAAATCTCCTTCTTTCATGACTGAATGCTCCATTCATAATTCAGCATTTATAATTCATAATTTAATTTTTCTTAGTTGATTATGCAATTTTTTAATCGAATCACTCTCCAAACACCAGAAAGTGTTGAATTAGAATTCACTCTGGCAGGAATCGGAAATAGAGCTTATGCCTTATTAATCGACTATTTACTTTGGGGAATTATTCTCATTGCTTTTTTTATATTTTGGGCTATTTTTTCTTTACAAATTCTAGATGTTCTTGGCAATTGGGTTAGAAGCAATGGACAACTAGAATTGTGGTTAATCGCCATTCAAATATTAGGTATTTTTTTCATTTATGTAGGTTACTTTGTATTTTTTGAAGCCCTATGGCAGGGCCAAACACCCGGTAAGCGCTATGTAAAAATTCGAGTCATTCGGGATGATGGGCGACCTGTTGGACTGCAACAATCTACCCTTCGTGCTTTGTTGCGGCCCTTGGATGATTCCTTGTTTCTAGGTGCATTTTTAATCGTATTTGGTAAACAGGAGAAGCGTTTAGGAGATTGGGTAGCAGGCACTGTTGTCATTCAAGAAGAACGCCCTTTTACTTCCGCTAGTATTCCAGTCTCTCAAGAGGCACAAGCATTGGCGAGTCAACTTTTACTAGAAGCTGATTTTTCTCAAATGCTACCCGAAGATTTTGCCGTGGTTCGAGAGTATTTGCAGAGACGGGTTGCAATGATTCCTGACGCAAGAACTGAATTGAGCAAACAATTAGCTAAGCAATTTAAGGAAGTTATCGCCTTGGAAAGCGTGCCGAAAGGAACCACTGCTAATCTCTTTCTAGAAGCTGTATATCTGGCGTATCAGCAGCAATCTTCAACTCATTAGCATAACAAGCGATAAACACGGATATCGGGTGCAGCAGCTAACAAGCCATTCAACTTCGATACAGCTTTCGCGATATGTGCTGAAGCAAGATGAGCATCCAGCAATTCTTGACTTTCCCACTCTTCAACAAAGGTAAAATCGGTTGAATCTTTTTCATTTTGCAAAAGCTCGTAAACAAGGCAGCCTTCCTCTTTACGGGTTGGCTCAATCAGCTCTCTTAGAACTGATTTGACTTGTTCAACTTTATCCTCAAAGGCGACAACACGGGCAACTACTCGAATGGTTGTTTTTGACATCGTTTTGTAGGAATGCAAGTAGATATGCTCAAATAATCTTTTCAAAGATTTCGTCGGATATTACACCCTCGGCTACTTTAGTGACTGAACCCGTCATCAAAATAGAAAAATCTTTACTAACTTGAATCGCAATCGCTCCTCCAGACATATGCACTGTAATGGACGAATCACACAACCCTAATTTGTGAGCAACTGCTGCTGCTGCACTACTACTACTTCCAGATGCCAAAGTATAACCCGCTCCTCTTTCCCAAATTTCGAGCTGAATATTTTCTCTGTCAAGCACTTTCATTAACTGTACATTGGTACGGTTAGGAAAAAATGGGTGCGTCTCTATTACAGGACCATACTTTAGTGCTAACTCTGGAGTGATTTCAGATAAAGGAACAACACAGTGAGGATTGCCAATGGTGGCGGCGCAAAAGGTAAGGATATCCTGCTCAACAACAATCTCTTCAGCAATAACTTCTCTGCGCTCTCCAACCACGGGAATCTTGTCGCTCCAAAAGCTAACTTTTCCCATGTCGATACGAACAATTTTACCCTGATTGATCACCGCTGATTTGACCAATCCTCCTAATGTGTGAATGGTGAACTCTTCTTCCTTAACTAGCCCCATATCCCATAGATATCGAGAGAAAATTCTTAGCCCATTTCCGCTTTTTTCTGCTTCGCTACCGTCTGGGTTGAAAATACGTAATGAAAACTGAGCCGTTTCAGATGTGAGTGGCCCAAACAGAATTCCATCGGAACCAATGCCATAATTGCGATGGCAGATTACCCTAATTTTCTCTGGTGTCAGAGGAGTCGAAACATCTTCAGGATTGAGGACTAGATAGTCGTTGCCCAAGGCGTGGTACTTGAAATATTTCATTGTATATTTTTAATGAACTCCAAATGCACACGAGATTGACGCCTATAAATGACCAAAAATTATGAAGTTTAACTTATTGTCTGAAATTTCTGCTAAGGGCGTTCAAAATCGGCTACCAGTTCCAGGTTTTCTCCCTCTTCCCACATATCATCGATAAATTGTCGAGTTTCTACACTGATTGGGCTTTGGGAATTCATAAACGCTTCGTAAGCTTGCTCTAAGCTCTTGGCTCGAACATATTGATATAAATAGACGTGTTGACCGACACGTTCAAGGAACAGAGATTCGATGCGAATTCCTTCAGCATCTAATAATTCTGCTACTTCCTCTTGGCGTTCTTTTAAAGAATGTACCCATCGCACTGCTTCCTCCGTTTTATCTCTGCGAAAGCGAATTTTTAAGCACTGAACTTCTGTCATAGTTGTTCTCCAAAAGAGAAATTATATAGTAAAAAATGAACAGTTAATTATGAAGGAATTGGCATTTATAAGGCTTATAAGATTAAGAGCAAAAATAAGTATACTCCATTTACTAGAGTCAAAATATCCTGATAAATACTTAATCCTTTAATTCATAATTCCGCATTCATAATTCATAATTTAACATCTTTTTTTGACACAAAACGACTTGCCCAATCTATCTCTCGGCTCAATACAGGTGGCTTAATATCCCCTAAGCGTTGTCCTCTTTCTAAAGCATAGTTAATATAACTTGTCATGGGATGTTCTACACGATAAGCGACTAATTCGCCCAGTTGCCCTAGTTGACGTGCATAGTGATATTGGGGATTTTTTGAAAGAGATTCATCGAGTTGATTTGCCAATCTAGTTGCGGTTGCTTCATCATATTCAGCCGCATCCAGAAATAAGATATAGTGAGGTTTTCCTTGGAGGGAAGGCGCTAACATTGTAAAACCTCGTTGCTCACCGAGTTGTGCGAGGACAAATTCCTCAGTTAACTTCTCACCACATAAGTCACTTACCCATTTTGCACGTCCCACAAATTCGAGTAGCGGTGTTTGCCCTTTCCAACCTCGTACCCGGATGCGATCGCCTAAATCATACCGATATAATCCAGAATGGGTTGTCATCACCACCCGATACATCTCCCCTTCTACCAACTGATGACACAACCACGGTTGCCCTTTTGCATCTAAAAATTCATAAAATCCACTTTCAATCGCCAGTACGGGTGCAGGACAATCTATAAGCGGTAAACTCACAACCCCTTCCGTTGCTAAGAGTCCTTTGCCTTGAATCCAAACATGGGGAAATAACGCTTGTAATTGACTGACAAATAGTTTGGCGGCGGCATCCGTCCAACAGCTAATCAGACACAATTGAGGCCATATCTTGTAAGTATCGATGCAACTCTCGGAAATCGCTGTTTTGATTAATTCAGCGCGTGCTGGATTGGGTGGCACTGAAACGTAAGGTGTAACGATTCCTGTGGTAAGGTCTTGGATGAAGCGATCGCGTTTTTCTTGCATTTCCCGCAACAACTCGAGCAGAAACGTCGGACTCCACACCGAAATCAAGCTTAAATCAGCCGCAACGAGTAAAGATAACGCCGTTAAATACCGCCATTCCTCAATATCTCTAATTCTCGCCACCTCAACGGGTACTGCTAATAATTGAACAATGCAATGTTCTAACTGTTTACCAAAATAAGCGGCATCACTAACGACTCCAATTGGAACTCCCCCCTGAGTGGTGGTAAGCTGGCGAGTTACCGGGCTAATCGCCCAATAAGTACGTCCGGTTTTGATTTCAGGCTTAGCTGATAACAAATCACTCAACCAAGGGAAAAGGGAACGTTGAAATGCAGCAAGTCCAGAAGCCGTATAGGGAATCAGTTTCGCGCCTTGGGTACTGCCACCTGTGATTTCAAACGACACGACAGGTTCAGCACACAGGATATTCGATTCTCCGGCTGCCATGCGCTGAATGTAGGGTGCTAAATCATCATAATGATGGATAGGAACGCGATCGCAATAGTCTTCATAAGTGTGAATTGACTCAAATCTATATTTCCTCCCAAAGGTAGTTGTTTGGTTAGCGTTCAGAATCTCTCTTAGTTGCTGCTGCTGTACCTGATAGGAGTTTTCCAGTGCTTGCAAAAATCTGGCAAGGGAGGGCATTATAGAATTTTGCAACTGCTGCCAATGATTCACGTCGTCTAATTTCCAGGGATTTTTTCATTAACTAATAGTAATTATTACTATTAATTGATTCTTTTTTAAAATTTTGTTAAACTTTAGACAATCGATAAATTAGAGTTATTTTTTAGGAAAATCCCACAAATCTTATATTTTTTGAAGTTTATTTTTAAAATACTGTTTTGTAAAAAAAATACAATAAATGATTTATATTTGGGTGATTTCATCATTTTTTGCATTTATTGCTAAATTTTTATTAGCTAAATAAGTCAGAAAACAACGAACCCAAAAGGCGCACAAATATACACAAATAAAACTTAGAATTCCTCATCATTATCTAGAATTAAGAGGGTTGTAGCGTTTAAAAATTAAGGAAATTTAATCTTTGCTCCAAAAAAGTGGAAAGTGTAGATATTAATTCAATATTCCTATTAATCAGCCGATAAACTTGGTTTAAACCCAGCTTGGTGGAAGTGATTGCAGAAACCTTTAAAGCGGAGATTGCAGTATGAACGGTGCCATTAAACCCATGAACGTACCTCCTCCTGAAGACTGCTTGAAAGGGGGTGGAGAGATGGGGGCCCTGATGCGTGCGTTCGACTGGTCGCAAACGTCGCTGGGTGCAGTGAATACTTGGTCACAAAGTTTGCGAATGGCCCTCAGCATCTTACTGGCATCGAGATTTCCGATGCAGATTCTCTGGGGGCCAGAGTACATTCAGTTCTACAACGATGCTTATCGACCGATTTTGGGTGCTAAGCATCCCAAAGGATTAGGGCAGCAAGGTAGGGAGTGTTGGCAAGAGGTTTGGGACTTTGCCGGGCCACTTCTTGAGCAAGTGAGAGCCACGGGAGAGGCTACTTGGTCGGATGATCAGCAACTTTTGCTTGAGCGTAATGGTTATGTAGAGGAGTGCTATTTTACGTTCTCCTACACTCCTGTACGGGATGAGTCGGGTCGAGTTGCAGGCATTTTCAACGCTGTAAATGAGACCACGCAACGAGTTTTAAGTGAACGTCGCCAACGTGCTTTGCGATCGCTAGCAACACGCATTTTTGAAGCAAAAACTACCCAAGAGGCTTGTGCAATTGCCACTCAAGCATTAGCCCCCCATACTGCCGACATTCCCTTTGCCTTACTCTATTTGTTCGATGCCGAAGAGCAACAAGCACATCTATCCGGGACGATGGGACTAAAACCTGATACAGCAGCAAGTCCTCGACAAATTGACTTAACAGATGCGCCCGAACAACTCACAACTTGGTCGCTTGCTCAGGTGGTTAGTACCCATCAAGCAGTATTAATAGAAAACCTAGAGGCAAAGTTTGATGGCTTGCCGCAAGAACCTTGGGGAGTACCGCCACACTCAGCCTTAGTGCTGCCCATCAGTTCACCCGGACAAGAAAATCTTGTGGGCTTTTTTGTTGCAGGCATCAACCCCCGACGCCTCTTTGATGACGATTATCAAAGTTTTTTTGAGCTAATCACAGGTCATATTGCCCTAGCGATCGCAAATGCTCGTGCTTACGAACAGGAGCGCAAACGAGCTGTGAGCGAAGCGGAACGCAGTGCGGCATTCGCAGAGCTTGATCGAGCCAAGACAACTTTCTTAAGCAATGTGTCCCATGAATTTCGCACCCCGCTCACCCTCTTACTCGGCCCCATCGAGGAAATGCTCAACAACACTCAAGCCCCCCTTTCCCCACACCAACGTGAGCAGTTGGAAACCGTACATCGCAACAGCTTGCGCCTACTTAAGCTGGTGAATACTTTACTAGATTTTTCCCGAATTGAAGCAGGACAAGTTCACTCTGTTTATGAGCCTACCGATCTGGCAACATTGACATCTGAATTGGCTAGTGTCTTTCGTAGCGCGATCGAGAATGCCGGACTACGCCTGATTGTAGACTGTCCACCCCTCCCAGAGTTGGTGTCTGTAGACCGTCAGATGTGGGAAAAGATTGTGTTTAATCTACTCTCCAATGCATTTAAGTTTACCTTCGAGGGCGAAATTGGCGTCTCGCTGCATACTCAGGGCGAAGAAGTGGTGCTAGAGATTCGGGATACGGGAACTGGCATTCCGGCTGAAGAATTACCCAATTTATTTAAACGGTTCCATCGAGTCCGAGGAGCGAAAGCCCGTACTGATGAAGGCACTGGCATTGGTTTGGCATTAGTACAAGAACTTGTGCAACTGCATGGCGGCACAGTGGAGGTAGCCAGTGTCCTCAACCAGGGAACAACGTTTACAGTAAAGATTCCTTCCGGTTGTGCTCATCTACCTCCTGAGCACCTTAGAACTATACCGACCCTAACTTCAACAACCTTGGGCTCTGCGTCCGTTATCCCAGAGGCATTACAGGCGCTACCGGAGCAAGAGTTTCAAGTTGAAGGTGTAAAGGTTGAAAGTTTCTCACCTACAACCCAACCGACCAACCTTCAACCTGCCAACGTGCAATCTTCTTCCAACTCTCCGCGTATCTTGCTGGTTGATGATAATGCAGATATGCGAGATTATGTCAAGCATTTGCTGATATCACGCTATCAAGTCGAGGCGGTAGCCGATGGGTTGGCTGCCCTAGATGCAGTACGCGATCGGGTGCCTGACTTGGCACTAACTGATGTGATGATGCCTGGGCTGGATGGCTTTGAGCTGTTACGCGAACTCCGCAATCACCCTCAGACTCAGAACATTCCAGTTATTTTACTTTCAGCCAGAGCAGGAGAAGAGTCTCATCTCGAAGGCTTGGAGGCTGGGGCGGATGACTACCTGATTAAACCCTTCTGTGCGAGTGAATTGTTGGCTCGTATCAATGCCAACCTCAATCAAGCCCGAATACGTCGGGAGGCAATGTTGAGGGAACAGGAGGCTCGTGTTCAAGCGGAGGCAGCACAGCAACAGGTTACTCGAATCTTAGAAAGTATTACGGATGGGTTTGCATCTTTCGATCAGCAATGGCACTATACCTACGTGAATCAAGAGGCTGCACGGCTGGTTCATAGAACGCCAGCAGAACTGATTGGCAAAAATGTTTGGGAAGAATTTCCCGAAGCAGTGGGGAGTCGATTTTATCACGAGTATCACCGTGCCTTTGCCGAACAGGTCAGTGTTGAATTTGAAGAATTTTATTCCCCTTTAAATACCTGGTTTCAAATTCGCGTTTATCCTTCAACTGAAGGCATTTCAGTGTATTACCGAGATATCACTGATGCCTATCGGCAAGCTGAGCTACGCAGACAAGCACAGGAAAAGTTATCAGCTACCAATCAAACTCTCAACAGTTTAATTCAAGCTTGCCCCTTAGCGATTACAGTATTTGGTTTTGAGGATGGTCGGGTAAAATTGTGGAATCCAGCCGCTGAGAGGATTTTTGGCTGGAGCGAACAAGAAGTTTTAGGTCAATTTCTGCCTTCTGTCCCTGAAGACAAACGAGACGAGTTTCTCGCCAATCTTGAAACTATCCGCCAAGGCAAGGAATTGAGGGGTATTGAGTTACGTCGCCAGAAAAAAGACGGTTCAGCCATTGATATTGCGGTGTGGGCTAGTGCTATCGGTGATGGGACAGGCAAACAGAGTTGTATGTCAATTTTGGCAGATATTAGCGATCGCAAACACTTAGAACAAAAACTACGCTCTGCTTTAATGAAACTCAACTCTCACGTTGAAAATTCCCCGTTAGCCGTTGTTGAATGGGATAAAGATTTTTGCGTAACACGATGGTCTCAGCAAGCAGAAAAATTCTTTGGATGGCAAGCCTTTGAAGTGTTAGGAAAACACCCTAGTGAGTGGCAATTTGTTTACGCAGAAGATACTGAACCCACTCGAGGCATCATTCAGCGGTTAATAGATGGCACTGAACAGAGGAATATTTCAACTAACCGAAACTATACAAAACAAGGCGATGTCGTTCACTGCGAGTGGTACAACTCAGCACTTTTCGATGAGTCGGGCAAAATGGCGTCAGTATTATCGCTGGTTCTAGATGTAACCGAGCGCAAGCAAGCCGAAGCCGAACGAAATCAGCTTCTTCAACTTGAGCAGAAAGCCCGCGCCCAAGCCGAAGCCGCCAACCGTATTAAAGACGAATTCCTCGCGGTTCTTTCCCACGAACTTCGCTCTCCACTCAACCCCATCTTGGGTTGGACAACTATCCTCCGGACGCGCAAGTGTGATGAAGCAACAAAATCTCGTGCGTTAGAAATTATCGAGCGCAATGCTAAGCTGCAAACCCAACTGATTGAAGACTTGCTCGATGTTTCACGCATTCTTCGAGGAAAGCTCAGCCTGAATGTCAGGCCAGTTAACTTAAAATCCACCATTGAAGCTGCACTAGAAACAGTTCGTTTGGCAGCTCAAGCCAAGTCCATCCATATTACAACCGTTTTTGAACCCCAGGTAGGTGTGATTTCAGGAGACGGCAATCGTCTCCAGCAAGTTGTCTGGAATTTACTCTCCAATGCGATTAAGTTCACACCATCAGGAGGGCGTGTCGAAGTCAGACTGTCTGTTGTCAAAGAAGAGTTGAAAGTTAACAGGTTAAAAGTTGAAAGTTCTGATATACAACCTTCAAACCTATCCTTCGGGAACGGCTTTGCCGAACAACCTTCAACTTCTTACGCCCAAATCCAAGTAATTGATACAGGCAAGGGCATCAACCCTGAATTTCTTCCTTATGTATTTGATTACTTCCGTCAAGCCGATAGTACAACAACTAGATCATTTGGCGGGTTAGGTCTTGGTTTAGCAATTGTCCGCCACTTGGTAGAACTTCATGGTGGCACAGTGCAAGCCGAAAGCCTGGGAGAAGGTCAAGGCGCAACATTTAGCGTCAGACTGCCCTTAATGATAGACCAACCTAAAACCCAATCCGACAATAGACAATGGATTGATTCTCCACAACTCAAGGGTCTACGTATTTTGGTCGTCGATGACGAAGCCGATATGCGGGAATTTCTTAGCTTTTTGCTGAAAGAGTATGGAGTTGAAGTCACCGTTGTGGCATCAGCGAAAGAAGCACTTCAAGTACTGCATCAAGTTAAGCCAGATTTACTGCTGAGTGATATTGGGATGCCAGAAGTGGATGGCTATATGCTAATCCGTCAAATTCGAGCGATGCCGCCAGAACAGGGAGGACAAATTCCTGCGATCGCACTTACCGCCTATGCTGGAGAAACAGACTACAAACAGGCACTCGCCGCCGGTTTTCAAAAACACATTTCCAAGCCTGTCGAACCGGATGAATTGGTAGATGCGATCGCAAAACTGACCCCCAGTTTACCTAATTTGTGACTTTCATTTAAATTTGCCCTTATGGAGAGCAGGGAATACCCCAATCTTGGCGCGATAAGCTAGCGCACTACGATTTAATAGAATATTTTGCTGAACCACTCTATTGTTTAGCCCAATCAAATTGAAATGGAAGTCAGAGAGGAAAGGTTAAAAAGCTTACTGTACCAGGACTTACGCATGGATACCATATATAGTAGGGGCGATTCATGAATTGCCCCCAGAGTGTCTAAGTAGTACGTCAAAGCGATAGGATAACAGCAGTCCCGCA